>DATJWL010000146.1:0-42340 GCA_035501215.1 Casimicrobiaceae bacterium | reverse complement strand
CGTTGATGCAGGAATTCCTGGGCCTCGCCTATTACGCGGAAATTCCCGCCGTGATCATCGATGTGCAGCGGGGCGGCCCGTCCACCGGCATGCCCACCCGCACGCAACAGGCCGACCTGCTGTCCTGCGCGTACGCGTCGCACGGCGACACCAAGCATGTGCTCATTTTTCCCGAGGACCCGAAGGAAGCCTTCGAGTTCGCCGCGCTTTCCTTCGATCTCGCCGACCGCCTGCAGACGCCGATTTTCGTGATGATGGACCTCGACCTCGGCATGCAGGACTGGCTGTGCGATCCGCTCGCCTGGGACGACTCGCGCACGCTCGACCGCGGCAAGGTGATGAGCTACGCCGAGCTCGAAGCCGGCAAGGACTTCGGGCGCTACCTCGACGTCGACGGCGACGGGATTCCGTATCGCACGCTTCCCGGTACGCATCCGAGCCGCGGCTCGTACTTCACCCGCGGGTCGACCAAGGACCGCTACGCACGCTACACCGAAGACGGTGCGACCTACGTCGACAACATGCAGCGGCTGCTGCGCAAGTTCGAGACGGCGAAGCAGTATCTTCCGGCGCCGGTACGAAAGAATGCCGTGCAGGCCACGCGCTTCGGCGCGATCTACTTCGGCTCGACCGGCGCAGCGATGGAGGAAACCCTCGTCGCGCTCGCCGCGCAAGGCATCCATATCGACACGCTGCGGCTGCGCTCCTTCCCGTTCCATGACGAGGTGGCCGATTTCATCGCCGAGCACGAGCAGGTGTTCGTCCTCGAGCAGAACCGCGACGCGCAGATGCGCATGCTGCTCGTGAACGAGCTTGCGATCGACGCCGCGAAGCTCATTCCCGTGCTGCATTACGACGGTACGCCGATCACCGCCCGCTTCATCATTCGCGAGATCAGCGAGAAGCTTTCCCTGTTCAACGTCACTCCGCTGCGCAAGGTAGCGCCATGAGCGAGCCACAGGCCTCGAACGGTGTCATCCTGAGCGAAGCGAAGGATCTGCTTTATTTATGACCTATCTCGCCAAGCCGAAGCTCCACCATCCCGAGCTGCCGAAAAACAAGTTCGGCTTCACGCACCGCGACTACGAAGGCACGGTCTCCACTCTGTGCGCTGGATGCGGCCACGATTCGATCTCGGGCGCGATCATCCAGGCCTTCTTCGAGTTGGACGTGCTGCCGCACCGCGTCGCGAAGCTCTCCGGGATCGGCTGTTCTTCGAAGACGCCAACTTACTTCCTCGGCAATTCGCACGGCTTCAACAGCGTGCACGGCCGCATGCCCTCGGTCCTGACGGGAGCAAATCTCGCCAACCGCGACCTGATTTATCTTGGTGTATCCGGCGACGGCGACTCGGCCTCGATCGGCCTGGGACAGTTCGCGCACGCGATGCGCCGCGGCGTGAACATGGTCTACATCGTGGAGAACAACGGCGTGTATGGTCTCACCAAGGGCCAGTTCTCCGCCACCGCCGACAAAGGCTCGAAGGCCAAGCGCGGAGCCGTCAACAACGAAGAGCCGATCGACATGGTGATGCTCGCGCTGCAGCTCGGAGCGAGCTTCGTCGCGCGAAGCTTCTCGGGCGACAAGCAGCAGCTCGTGCCTCTGATCAAGGCGGCGGTGGAGCATCAGGGGCCCGCCTTCCTCGACGTCATCAGCCCGTGCGTCGCGTTCAACAACCACCCGGGCTCGACCAAGAGCTACGATTTCGTCCGCGAGCACAACGAGGCCGTGAATCGTCTCGATTTCATGCCGCAGCGCTCGGAAATCACCGCCGATTACGCACCGGGGACCGTGCAGACCGTCACGCAGCACGACGGCTCCGTCCTGCGCCTGTGCAAGCTCCACGACGATTACGACGCGAGCGACAAGATCGGCGCCATGAACTATCTGCAGCAGCGCAAGGTGGCAGGCGAGATCGTCACCGGGCTCCTGTACCTCGATCCGCAAGCCGACGATCTGCATCGGCTGCTCAACACGGTCGACGTTCCCCTGAACCAGCTCGCCGAGAAGGAGCTCGTCCCCGGCGCGGCGGCGCTGGAAAAGTTCAACGCGAGCCTGCGTTGACTGTCGTCCCTGCAGCCGCGTACGGGGACGCGCATCGACTGTCGGGCTCCGGCGACGTTGCCTCGAAAGGCTTCCGAGCGCGTAAAATCTGCCCATGCGGATCTTCTGGCGCACCCTGGCCGTGCTCGGTGGCATCGTCGTGCTGCTGCTCATCGCGGTGGCCGTCGCAATCCGCACTGTCGAGGTCAAGGAATTCGTCGGGCCGCTGCAGCAGCGAGTGAAGGAGGCGACCGGGCGTGATCTCACGATCCGCGGCGGCATCGACTTGAAGCTCGGCCTCGAGCCGAAGCTCGTCATCGAGGACATCGCCTTAAGCAACGCGAGCTGGGCGAAGCAGCCCCAGATGGTCAGCGCGAAACAGATCGAGGCAGAGATCGCGCTCCTGCCGCTACTTCGCAAGCGCTTCGAGATCGTCCGCTTCAAGCTCGTCTCGCCGAGCATCGACCTCGAGACCGATCAGCACGGCAACGGCAACTGGGAATTTCCCTCGCTCGCAGCGGCGGCGCGGCCGGGTGCGGCCGAACCCTCCGGCGGCACGCTCGGCGCGCTTGCCATCGGCGACCTCGCCATATCGGACGGCGCGCTCACCTATCGCGACGGCCGCTCCGGCCAGACCACCACCGTAGTGATCGAGGAGCTGGCCGTGCACGCGCGCGACGCGCAATCTCCGATCAGCGGCACCTTCCGCGGCAGGATCAACGACACGCCGATCGCGCTCGAAGGCGACTTCGGGCCGCTCGAGCAGTTCACAGGACGACACTGGCCGTATCCGGTGACGGTGCAGGGCAACATCGACGAGAAGCGGGCGACGGTCAGCACCAAGATGAGCGTGCAGAACAACGCCATCGCGCTCGATCCGCTGCAGGTCGGCTATGGGTCAACCCAGCTCACCGGGCAGATGACGGTGACGACCGGCGGCGCGCGGCCGCTCCTCGCATTCAAGCTCGCTGCGCCGACGCTCACCCTCGGCGAGCTGGCCGCGACCGCGGCCGCGAACGCCAAGGCCGCAAAGACCGCGGCGGCCAAGTCGCACTACGTGTTCAGCGAGCAGCCGATCGACGTCGCGGCCCTGCATGCGGTCGACGCGACCGGCGATCTCGCGATCGACAAGCTCGTCCTTCCCGATGGGCAGCACCTGGACCAAGTGCGCGTCCAGCTTTCGCTGCAGGGCGGAAGGCTCGACATCCCGGTGCTCCAAGGGGCCGCGTTCGGCGGCAACATCCAGGCGCGAGCGCTCCTCGATGCGAGCAGGAGCAGCGACGCTGCGCTCTCGCTGCATCTGGATGCCAAAGGTCTCGAGCTCGGGGCGATCCTCGCGGCGCAGGGCATCCGGCGCGACGTGCGCGGCGGCAAAACGGACGTCAGGATCGATCTCAATTCACACGGCGCGTCGGAACGGCAATGGGCGGCGAACGCGACCGGCAACGTGCTCGCGGTCGTCGGTACTGCTTCGCTTGCCAATACAAAGGCCAATGCGGACGTGGCGGTCGAGCGGCTCGCGGAAGCGATCAACCCGTTCCGCAACGTCGACGCGTCGACTGAGCTGCAGTGCGCGGTGGTCCGCCTGCCGTTGCGTAACGGCGTCGCGACGATCGATCGGACGATCGCCATCGAGACGAACAAGCTCGGCGCATCGGCGAGCGGCACGCTCGACTTCCGCACCGAGACGATCGACCTCTCGATCAAGCCGCAGCTCCGCCAGGGCGTGTCGATCGATCTCACGCAGGTTGCGCAGCTCGTGCGCGTTCGCGGGCCGTTCACCGCGCCCACCGTCGGCGTGGACGCGGTGGCGACCGCAGAGACCGTCGTGAAGATCGGCGCGGCCGTCTCGACCGGTGGCGCCGGGCTCGCCATCCTCGGTGGGTCGTTTCTCGCACATCCCGGCGACGCGGGCGCGCCCTGCCGCGTGGCGCTGGGAGAGGGACCGCCCGGCGCCGCGGCAACCGCAAGCGCGACAACGGCGAAGCAAGCGTCGGCGCCCGCCGAGGACATCGGCAAGGCGATCGGCAAGCTGCTCGGCCGCTAGCGGTCTCGCGCGTCTTCTGATTCGGCGCCGTTGAACAGCGCATTGAGCAGCACCGCACTCAGCGTGGCGAGCGTGATGCCGCTGCCCATGAGCGGGGCGGTCCACTTCGGGAGCTGAGCGAAGAAGGTCGGCGCGACCACGGGGATCATGCCCACCGCGATGCTGACCGCGATGATGAGGAGATTGTGGCGCGACGCGTAATCGACGCGCGCCAGGATCCTGATGCCGGTCGCGGCGACCATCCCGAACATGACTAACCCCGCGCCGCCGAGCACGGGTTGCGGGATCGACGCCACGACGCTTCCCATCTTCGGAAACAAGCCGAATGCGATCAACATCGCCCCGGCAACCGCGACCACCCACCGGCTCTTCACGCCCGTGACGCCGACCAGCCCGACGTTCTGAGAAAACGACGTGTAGGGAAAGGTGTTGAACACGCCGCCGATGATCGTGCCGAGCCCGTCGCTGGCGAGCCCGCGCGCGACGTCGCCGGGGCCGACCTTGCGCTCGCAGATCTCGCCCAGCGCGAGAAACATCCCGGTCGACTCGATCATCACGACGATCATCACGATGCACAGGGCCGCAATCGCGGCCGGCTCGAAGGTGGGAGCGCCGAAGCGGAAGGGATAGACGAGCGCGAACCAGTCGGCATCGCGCACGCCGACGAAGTCGACCAACCCGAGCGCCATCGCCACGGCGAAGCCGACGATGAGCCCGAGCAGCACCGCGATGCTCGCCAGGAATCCGTCGAACAGCTTGTTGACGCCGAGAATAGTCGCCAGCACGATCAGCGTGATGACGAGATTCACCGGATCGCCGAAGGTCCTGGCTCCGATGCCTCCCCCGGCCCAGTTGATGCCGATGCGAAGGAGCGTGATGCCGATCACGGTGATGATCGTGCCGGTGACCACCGGCGGGAAGTAGCGCATCAGGCGGCTCGCGAGCGGGGCGACCGCGACCGTGAACACGCCCGCGGCGATGACTGCGCCGAAGACGTCGGTGATGACCACGCTGCTCGTCGCCATCGCGGCGATCGGCGCCACGGCGGCGAACGTCACACCCATGATCACGGGTAGCCGGATCCCGAACTTCCAGATGCCGATGCACTGGATCAGCGTCGCGATGCCGCACGCCAGGAGATCCGCGTTGATGAGGAAAGCCACCTGATCCTTCGGCAGCCTGAACGCGCCGCCGACGATGAGCGGCACCGCGATCGCGCCGGCGTACATCGCCAGCACGTGCTGCAGGCCGACCGCGAGCATGCGCCCCGCAGGCAGCACCTCGTCGACCGGATCGACGCTGCGTTTCTTCTCGGCCATCGGCGTCCTCTCGCTCTAGCGGACCGTTGCGCGGGCTGGCGAATCTCCCGGCTCGCCCTCGAGCAACGCTTCGAGGCGGAAGCGCGCGATGCGGGCGACTTCGGCCAGCGCCGCAGCGAACTCGGTGGCGGCGTCGCGCTCGAGGCGCTCGGCGCAGCGCTCGATGATCTCGGTACGGCTCAAGCCCTTGACGGCGATGATGAACGGAAAGCCGAACTTGGCCTGGTAGGCGTGATTGAGCGCGCAGAGCCGAGCGAACTCCGCGGCCGTGCACCGCGTCAGTCCGGCGCTCTCCTGCTCGATGGTGGACTCTGCCGACAGCTCGCCGCGCATCGCCGCCTTGCTGGCGAGTTTCGGGTGCGCGCGCAGCAACGCGAGCTGTGCGTCGGCCGGCGCGCTGTCCATGACCTCGACCAGCGCCCCGTGCAGCTCATCGATCGTCCTGAATGGCTGGCGATCGCACGCTAACGCAGCGATCCAGGGCGAATGCTCGAATACGCCGGCAAGCGCGGCGGCGCAGCGCCACGGCTCCAGCGCATTGAGCTCCGCCAACGTCATGCGGGAGCCCGAAATGGATGCGTGGCCGTCCAGTGCCGCGCGATGTCGATCCGCCGCGTGACCCATACGTCGTCGTGCGCGCGCACGTGATCGAGGAAGCGCGCCAGCGCGGCAAGCCGGCCGGGCCGGCCGGCGATCCGGCAATGCAATCCGATCGACAGCATCTTAGGCGCATCGACCCCGCGCGGGTCGCCCTCGGCGTAAAGGACGTCGAAGGCGTCGCGCAAGTAGCCGAAGAATGCCTCGCCGCTGCCGAAGCCCGGCGCGGTAGCAAAGCGCATGTCGTTGGTGTCGAGGGCGTAGGGGACGACGAGATGCGGCTTCTTCCCTGCTCGCGTGTCGACTTCGACCCAGTAGGGCAGATCGTCGGCGTACGAGTCGGCGTCGTAGATGAAGCCGCCGTGCTCGACCACGAGCCGGCGCGTGCTCGGGCTGTCGCGTCCGGTGTACCAGCCCTCGGGCGCGCTGCCGGTCAGGCGCGCGATCGTTTCGGCGGCGCGAGCGATGTGCTCGCGCTCGGTCGCCTCGTCGACGCTCTGGTAGCTCAGCCAGCGCCAGCCGTGACTCGCGATCTCGTGCCCGTCGCGAAGCATCGCCTCGGTGGCTGCAAGATGGCGCTCGAGCGCCATCGCAACAGCGAAGATCGTTACCGGCAGGCGCCGCTCGTGGAACAGCCTCAGCAGCCGCCACAGCCCTGCGCGCGAGCCATACTCATAAAGCGACTCCATCGACATGTGCCGCATCGGAAAGGCCCGCGCACTGGCGATCTCGGACAGAAAGGTCTCCGAGGCGGCGTCGCCGTGCAGCACGCTCGCCTCCGCGCCTTCCTCGTAGTTGAGGACGATCTGCAGTGCGAGGCGCGCGCCGCCCGGCCAGCGCGCGTGCGGCGGGTGGGCGCCGTAGCCGACCATGTCGCGCGGGTAGCGATCGACGGACGTCATCGTTGTTCTCGTGAGCGGACGCGGCTGGCATAGAATACCGCGTAAACGGGAGAGTTTCGCGTGGGGAGATTGACCACACACGTCCTCGACATCGCGCACGGCAAACCGGGCTCCGGCATGACGCTGACGCTCCATCGCCGCGTCGGCGATCGCTTCGAGCAACTCGGTTCGGCGGTAACCAACGCCGACGGTCGTTGCGATGCACCGCTGCTCGAAGGCGACGCGCTGAAGAAAGGGCGCTACCGGCTGGTGTTCTCCGCGGCGGCGTATTTCCGGGCGTGCGGCCTGGAGGTGTCCGAGCCACCCTTTGTCGATGAGGTCGTACTCGACTTCGGCGTGGCGGACGCGGCGGCGAATTACCACGTGCCGCTGCTCGTGTCGCCGTGGAGTTATTCGACGTATCGTGGCAGCTAGACCGTTCGCCCTGAGCTTGTCGAAGGGCGACTAGCATGGAAGCCTATGCGAGCGATTGGGTGCAGCTCGTCCTGCGCTGGGTGCACCTGATCACCGGCATCGCGTGGATCGGCGCCTCGTTCTACTTCGTCTGGCTCGACAACAGCCTCCAGCCTCCGCGCGATCCCGCCGGTGCGGACAAGGGGATCGGCGGCGAGCTGTGGGCCGTGCACGGCGGCGGGTTCTACGTGGTGCGCAAGTTCCGCGTCGCGCCCGAGACCCTTCCGGCAACGCTGCACTGGTTCAAGTGGGAAGCCTACTGGACCTGGCTCTCCGGCTTCGCGCTGCTCGTGGTCATGTACTACCTGCAGTCGCGCGTGTATCTCATCGACCGCAGCGTGGCCGAGCTCGCGCCTTGGCAGGCGATCGGCGTGAGCCTGGCGCTGATCGCGGCCGGGTGGGTTTTCTACGATCAGCTCTGCAAGCGCCTGGGCCTCGAGCGCGAAGCGTGGATCGCCGCAGGGATGATCGGCTTCTTCGCGCTCGTCGCGTGGGCGCTGTCGCACGTTTTCAGCGGACGCGGCATGTACATCCAGATCGGCGCGATGCTCGGCACGATCATGGTCACCAACGTCGCGCACGTGATCATTCCGTCGCAGCGCAGGATGGTGCAGGCAAAAAAGCAGGGCGTGCCGCCGGACCCGCTCGACGGCCTGCGCGGCAAGCAGCGCTCCGTGCACAACAATTACTTCACGCTGCCGGTGCTGTTCGCGATGATCAGCAACCACTACCCGATGACGTACGGCAACCCGCACGCGTGGCTCATTCTCGTCGCGATCATGCTGCTCGCCGCGTACGTGCGGCATTTCTTCAACCTGCGCCACAAGGGGCGCACGGTGTGGGCGATCCCGGTGAGCGCGGCCGTCGGCGCGGCGGCGGTGGCGATCGCCATCGCGCCGGGGAAACCGCAGGCAGGCGGCGCGGCGAGCTTCGCGCAGGTGGAGGCGATCGTGGCGCTGCGCTGCGGGACTTGCCACGCCGAAAAACCTGCACAGGAAGGTTTCGCGATTGCACCGAAGGACGTGAAGCTGGACACGCCGGAGCGGATCGCCGCCAACGCGCAGAAGATCTACGAGCAGGCGGTCGCGACGAAGGCGATGCCGATCGGCAACCTTACCGGCATGACCGACGATGAGCGCGCTACGCTGGGCGCGTGGGTCGCCGCCGGCGCACCGGCACGCTGACGGGAGCCGCGTCTGGCGCGTCGCTCTCGAGGTCGACTTCGAGCGCCGGCGTGGCGAGCATCCGCATCGCGGTCTTCGCCACCTGCAACGTATCGAAGTAGGCGTACGCGGCGACCGCAGCGGCGCCGATCACCGGCAGCCAGCGGCTCGCTGCAGTGCTGGCCAGGCGCTGCGTCACGTTGATGCCGATGCCGGTGAGCACGCTGCGAAGCGCACCGCCCGAAAGCTGGCGGATGATGAAGCGCTCGCCGGCGCGCGCCACGAAGTCGCGCGTGAGATGGCTCGCCGCGTGGCGGAACAGGCAATAGAGCATGTGCGTGCGGGTGAGCTGCAGGTCCCTGCCGTAGAGTCCCGCGATGTCGGAAACCATCTGGGCCTGGATGCGCCAGATCGCGATGAGATCCGGCAGGACGGTGAGCATGCCGAGGAGGCCCGGAGGCAACGCCAGGGTGCCTGACAGCGCTCCTGCGCGCGCCGCGGCGCGGCGCGCCAGCGCACGGGCCGCGACTTCGGGCGCGTCGACGACGTGCTCATGGCTCGGCGGCACGCCGGCGATGATCGATTCGATGGCGTCGGAGACGGTGGCCAGCACGGGTGCTGCGGAGAGCGCGGGCAATGGGTTCATCGGCGATCGTTGCGCGGTGCGGCGGAGGGCTGCGCGCAGTATACGAGGTACAATCGCCGGCACAAAAGAACCACGGGGGAGTGGACCATGCGGCTTGCACCGTGCCCGTTGCCTGGATTTGCGGTGCCATGTTGAAGCCGCGGGCACCGATCCTGCCGTACCCGGTCTCGCGCACCGGCTACGTCGAGTACGAACCCGGCGTCATCGGCGCCGCGAACAGCGTGATCGGCCTCATCCAGGGAGAGGCGCCGTGGACGCATGTCGAGCATATCGGCAGCACCGCGGTGCCCGGCTGCGCGGGGAAGGGCATCGTCGACCTGATGGCGCTCTATCCTGCGGGGAAGCTCGAGGCGGCGCGCGCCGTGCTCGATGATCTCGGCTTTCAGCACCAGAAGACCGGGCACGTCTTTCCGGAAGCGCGGCCAATGCGCGTCGGGGCAATAGACCACAATGGAACGCGCTACCGGCTGCATGTGCACGTCATCGCGATGAACGACCCGGAAGTCGCGTCGCTCCGCCGCTTTCGTGACGTGCTGCGAGCCGACCCGGCGTTGCGCGACGCGTACCAGGCGAAGAAGCTGGCCATTCTCAAGTCCGGGGTCAACAAGCCTAAGGATTACACCTACGCCAAGGGCGAGTTCATTCGCTCGGTGATCGGCGACGGTTGAACGTCGAGTCGATGCGCGTATTCGGCTTCGCAGGCTGGTCCGGCAGCGGCAAGACCACGCTGATCGAACAGCTCATCCCGCGCTTCATCGCGAACGGTCTTTCGGTGTCGCTGGTCAAGCATGCCCACCATGAATTCGATCTCGACCAGCCGGGGAAGGATTCGTTCCGGCATCGCCAGGCGGGCTGTCAGGAGGTTCTCGTCACCTCGGCCGTGAGATGGGCGCTGCAGCATGAGCTCCGAGGGGCGCCGGAACTCACGCTGGACGCGGCCCTCCAACGGCTGTCTCCCTGCGACCTCGCTCTGGTCGAGGGTTTCAAGGTGGCTCCGATCCCCAAGCTCGAGGTCTACCGGGCGGGAGTCGGCAAGCCGCTGCTGCATCCCGGCGATCCGAACATCGTCGCCGTGGCGACGGACGGGCCCCTGGCGACCGGCCTCCCGGTCCTGCGCCTGGCCGACGTTGACGGGATTGCAACATTCATCCTGCGATGCCTGGGCTCCAGTGCATCAGGAAATTGACTTCGCCAAGACGCCGGCGTAACGTCAAAGCGTGGGGGAGTCTGTGCATTGAAAGCTCATGGTAACAGTCGCCAGTAGCTCAAAGTCATGCAAAAACAATCACTTTTGATCGTGCTCTGCGGGCTGCTCGCGCTCGGCGCCAGCACGCTCGCGCTCGGTCAGAACGGCTTCTACGGCGGTGTCGCGATGCGCGAGAACGGATCGGAGGCAAACGGCCTCACGCTCGGCAACGTCCCGGTCGGCAACGTTCCACTCGCATGGAACCGTTTTAGCGCGCCGATTGTCGACGACACCTCGCAGCGCTCGCTACTCTTCGGCGGCTATCGCTGGCGCAACGACCTTGCGGTCGAAGCCGCAGTGAACACGACCGACAAGTACGCGCTCCATCAGGGCGCGCAGACACCGCTCATCGGCCCAAGTCCGGGGCTGGCGCTGACGGACGCCAGTGCGCGGTCGTGGAACGCCGACGTCTATACGAGCTGGGAAGTGATCCGCAGCCTTTCGCTCTATGGCCGTCTGGGGTACGCGCAGAGCGATGCGCGGCAGATTTTCTCCGGGGCATCGCTTGTTCCTGGCGATCCGCGGCGTCCGCGCGATGGCGTCAATTACGGGCTCGGTCTTCGCTATGACGTGACGCATTCGCTGGGCCTGCGGGTCGAGTACGCGCGCTTCGGCCGTTTCGCGGGCGAGGGTGTCGGCAGCGGGCTGCCCGACTCGGATCAGGTCTCCGTGGGAGTGCAATTCAGGTTCTAAGGCCTCATCTTCGGCACACGGCGCCGGCGTGCAGTTTCGCCGGCGTTTTTGTCGGCGTTTTCGTTTACTCCCGGCGCGGTAAACTGTACCCATGGTGCAACTCGTTTATCTTGCTCGCCTGCGCGAAGCGTTCGGGCTCGCGACCGAGAGCGTCGCCCTGCCGCGTGAGGTCGGCACCGTCGCCGCGCTCCTCGCCTGGCTCTCCCGGCGCGGCGGCGCATGGGCAGCCGAGCTCGCACCCGGCCGCGCCGTGCGGGTGGCGGTCAATCACGATGTCGCGCGCGGCGAGACTCCGGTGCGGGCCGGCGACGAAGTGGCGTTCTTTCCTCCGGTCACCGGAGGCTGACGTGCCGGTCAGAATCCAGCGCGAGGATTTCGACATAGCGGGCGAGCTCGAGCGGCTGCGCGCGGGTGATGTCCGCATCGGAGCGATCGCCTCCTTCGTCGGACTGGTCCGCCACGTCAACGAAGCGAGCGAAGTGCGCGCGATGACGCTCGAGCATTATCCCGGGATGACCGAGAAGGCGCTGGCGCAGATCGTCGAGGAAGCCCGCTCGCGCTGGAACATCATCGACGCGCTCGTCATTCACCGTGTCGGCGAGCTCAAGCCCGGCGATCAGATCGTGCTCGCGGCCGTCGCAAGCGCGCATCGCGGCGAGGCCTTTGCGGCCTGCGAGTTCATCATGGATTACCTCAAGACGCGCGCCCCCTTCTGGAAGAAGGAGCGGACGCCCGCGGGTGAGCGCTGGGTCGAGGCGCGCGCGAGCGACGAAGAGAAGGCGTCGCGTTGGTAGATCGGCGGGCTCGCCGATGAAGCCCGCGTTGATCGGCATCGATTGGGGAACCACGGCGGCGCGCGCCTTTCGCTTCGACGCGAGCGGCGGCGTCATCGGCGAGCACAGTGCGGCACTCGGCGTGCAGAAGATCGAGGGCGGGCGCTTCGCCGACGCCTTGAAGGCTCTGCTCGGCGGAAAGATTCCATCCGGCACGCCGCTGATCGCCTCCGGCATGATCGGCAGCCGCCAGGGCTGGCTCGAGGCGCCCTATCTGCAATGCCCGGTGGAGTTCGGCGCCATCGCGCGCGCACTGACCCGCGTTGCCGATCCGCCGCTCGCGATCGTTCCCGGATTGATCTGCCGCGACGCCGACGACGTTCCCGACGTCATGCGCGGCGAGGAAACGCAGATCCTGGGCGGGCTCGAGGATTCCGGCGAGCGACAGCTCGTCGTGCTCCCCGGTACGCATTGCAAGTGGGCGCTCGTCGAGGCCGGCGGCGTCGGGACCTTCGCGACGTTCATGACCGGCGAGCTGTATTCGCTCTTGCGCGAGCACAGCATCCTCGGCAGGCTCGCGACACCAGCGGCCGACCGAGCAGCTTTTGAGCGCGGGATCCACGCCGGCCTGCGCACGGGCGCCTCGCTCTTGCACGCCCTCTTTTCCGCACGGACGCTGGCGCTCACCGGGGAGCTTGCGCCCGCGGGCGTGGCCGACTACCTTTCGGGTTTGCTGCTCGGAGCAGAGATCGCCGCGGCGCGACCATGGATCGAGCGCGGCGGCGCGCGCACCCTCTCCATCACGCTTATCGGCGACGCGATGCTTTGCGAACGCTACCGACTCGCGATGGCGATTGACGGGATCGAAGCACGGATCGGACCGGTAGACGCGGCCGCCCGCGGGCTGTGGCGGCTTGGCCAACAGGCTGAGCTCGTGCGATGAAAGAACGAGCTTCCCTGCAAGAGTATCTCGACCCGCTGCCGCTGGTGGCGGTGCTGCGCGGGATCACGCCCGGCGAAGTTGGCGCGGTGAGCTCAGCGCTCTTCGAGAACGGCTTTCGCATTCTCGAGGTTCCGCTCAACTCGCCCGATCCTTTCGTGAGCATCGAGCTTCTCGCGCGCGAGCTCGGCGAGCGTTGTCTCACGGGAGCGGGGACGGTGCTTCGCGTCGAGGACGTGGCGCGCGTCGCGGAAGCCGGCGGGAGGCTCATCGTCATGCCGCACGGCGATGTCGCGATCGTGCGCGAGGCGAAGCGCCACGGGCTGGTGTGCCTTCCTGGCGTTTCCACGCTGACCGAGGCGTTTGCCGCGCTCGACGCGGGCGCCGACGGGCTGAAGATGTTTCCGGCCGAGCTGCTGGCGCCGGCGGTGTTGAAAGCATGGCGCGCGGTCCTGCCGAAGGAAACGCTGGTGTTTCCCGTCGGCGGCATTCGTCCCGACAACATGGCGCCCTACTGGGCGGTCGGTGCCAATGGCTTCGGGACCGGCTCCAATCTCTATCAGCCGGGTGTTCCCGCAGGGAGCGTGCGCAAGGTCGCCGCCGACTACGCGGCAGCCTTCGCCAAGCTCGCTCCGCGTCGATGAGCGATCCCGCCTTCGACGTGATCGCGATCGGCGAGCCCCTGATCGAGTTCAATCAGACGCAGAGCTCGAAGCCGGAGTACCTGCAGGGCTTCGGCGGCGATACCTCGAACATGGCGATCGCTGCGGCGCGGCTCGACGCGCGCTCGGCCTATGCCACGCGTGTCGGTGACGATGCGTTCGGCCGCATGCTCCTCGAGCTGTGGCGCAGCGAAGGCGTGGACACGCGTGGCGTAGCCCGCGATGCCCGCGCGCCGACCGGCATCTACTTCGTCACTCACGGCGCGAACGGGCACGAGTTCAGTTATCTCCGCAGCGGTTCCGCGGCGAGCCGGCTCTCGCCCGACAATCTGCCGCTCGGCGCGATCCGCACTGCGCGGGTGCTGCATCTCTCCGGAATCAGCCAGGCGATCTCGGCTTCCGCGTGCGACGCGTGCTTCGCCGCCATCGATGCCGCGCGCGGCGCGGGCGCAAAGATTTCCTACGATACGAATCTGCGCTTGAAGCTCTGGCCGCTGCCGCGAGCGCGGGCCGTGATCCATGCCAGTCTCGCGCTCGCGGATTGGGCGCTGCCGAGCATCGACGATGCGAAGCTCCTCTTCGGCCGCGAAGATCCCGATGCGATCGTCGAGGCCTGTCACGAGGCCGGGACGCCGCTCGTGGTCTTGCGCTGCGGAAGCGCCGGGTGCGTCGTGTCCGACGGCCGCAAGCGCGAGCGCATCGCCGGCCATCGCGTGCAGGCAGTCGATGCGACCGGCGCCGGCGATTGCTTCGACGGCGCCTTCGCAGTGCGCATTCTCGCGGGCGACGACCCGGTCACGGCGGCGCGTTACGCCAATGCCGCGGCCGCGCTCGCGACGACCGGATACGGCGCGGTCGCGCCGCTGCCGCGCCACGCCGATGTGGCGGCGCTGCTCGCGCAGGCGCCGGCGCAATGATCACGGCAACGTTTCAGGAGGGATCGTTTCGTGACCGGGTGGCGCTCGTCTCCGGCGGCACGAGCGGCATCGGCGCCGCGATTGCCGGTGCACTCGCCACCCTTGGCGCTCAGGTGACGGTGACCGGAGCGACCGCCGAAGAAGCCGCCGCGGCAAGCGAGCGCTGCGGGCTGTGGTGGGAAGGCGCGATCCCGCTCGACGTGCGCGACGCCGCCGCGATCGCGAAATATTTCGGCTCGCTTGCGAAGCTCGACATCCTGATCAACTGCGCCGGCATCATCCGCCGTGCAGACGAGCACGATCCCAGAGTCTTCGCCGAAGTCCTCGATGTGAATCTCACCGGCACGATGCGGCTGTGCGCTGCAGCGCGGCCGCTCCTCGCGAAGACGCGGGGCTGCATCGTGAACACCGCTTCCGTGCTTTCCTATGTTGGCGGAGCGCTGGTGCCCGGGTACAGCGCCAGCAAGGGTGGGGTGGCGCAGCTCACGAAATCGCTCGCGATCGCCTATGCGCCGGACAGCATCCGCGTCAACGCAGTTGCGCCGGGCTGGATCGCGACACCGCTCACGCAACCTGTGCGGGACGACCCCGTGCGAAGCGACGCGATCGTGGCGCGCACGCCTCTCGGCCGCTGGGGGACGCCGAACGACCTCGCCGGCGCGGCGGTGTTCCTCTGTTCGCCTGCCGCTTCATTCATCAGCGGCGCGATCCTTGCGGTTGACGGCGGTTATCTCGCGATGTAAATAGCGTTGCAACCATGGCACTCAATACCGCAATTCGCCATCTCAAGCAGGGCCACTGGGAGAAAGCGCACGAGATCGTGCAGCAGGACGAATCGAAGTTCGGCTGCTGGGCGCACGGCATCGTGCACATGGTCGAGGGCGATCTTGGCAATGCGCGCTACTGGTATCGTCGCGCCGGCCGGCCGTTTCCCAAGGACCGCGACGTCGACCGCGAAGTGGCCGAGCTGACCCGCGCGATCAAAGCCGAGCAGTGAGCGCGCCGTTCGTCCTTCCGTCTGCCGGCATCGTGCCGGAGCTGGCGATGCGCGCGCTGCCTGACGACGAGTGTGTGTGGGTACCGCAGGCGCGCGACGTCTGGTTCCGGCCGCTGCTCCTCAACACGGTGACCGGCGGCTGGTGCAATCTCCTGCGCGTTCGCCGGTCCGGCGTGCTGCACCGGCATCGGCATCCCATGGCGGTGGTCGGATACGTGATCAGGGGACGCTGGCGCTACCTCGAGCACGATTGGGTCGCGGAGGAGGGGAGCTTCGTCTACGAGCCGCCGGGCGAGATCCATACGCTCGTCGTGCCGGAGGATTGCGCCGAGATGATCACCTTCTTCAACATCGGCGGCGCGATGATCTATCTCGATGAGGCGGGCGCTCAGGTCGGATACGAGGACGTGTTCACCAAGATCGAGATGTGCCGCAAGCACTACGCGGGCGTGGGTCTTGGCGCCGAATTCGTCGAGCAGTTTGTGCGCTAAGCATCCGGCCAGTGGCGCCTCTTCGCGACGGAAGCTTCTCAGCGCACGACCATGACTGCGCAGTGCGCGTAGGCGATGATCGCGCGTGACACGGATCCGAGCAACCAGCGCTCGAACACGCCGTGTCCGCGGTGGCCGAGGACAATCAACTCGATCTCGTACTGCTCTGCTGCGCGGACGATCTGCTCCGCGGGATGACCCGTCACGACGCGCAGATGCGGCTTGAGCCCGAGCCGCGCTGCCTGGCTCTCCAATTCGGCGAACTGTTTCCCGAAGTGCTCGCGGGCGCTCTCGAGCGCGGCCTCTGTTTCGACGTCCTCGGCAAACTCGGGCGGCCGGGCCACCGACACCACGTGAATCTCCGCGCTGTACTTGCCCGCCATATCCAGGGCCACTTCGTACGCCTTGCGGGCCGGCGCCGAGCCGTCGTACGCGACGAGGATCTTCCGGAACATAGAGCTTTGTTGCGGTCGAGAAGGGATTGCGCTAGGACTGAATATATATCGCGCTGCTGACCAAGGCCAGACCTATGGCGCGCCTTGCGGCCAGGGAACCTCGTGGCTATACTCCCAGCAAGGAGATGGCATTCCTCCTCGAATCGCCGCAAGGCTGATGATGCCTACAGGAGACACCCGATACGCGGTGGCAATGTAGGCGTCGAATTTTCGAACCTCATTGTCGTCACTGCCGCGTGCGTTTTTTTTCGCGCAGGTGCATGCGCGAGGGGAGAATTTGTATGCCGTGGAGCGGTTTTCTCGCAGTGGGCGTCGGCGCGACTGTCGGCGCGTGGATGCGCTGGGGGCTCGGCGTCCTGCTCAATCCTCTGTTTCCGACGCTGCCTCTGGGCACGCTCACCGCGAACCTCGCCGGCGGTCTGCTGATGGGCTTCGCGATGGAGCTGCTCACGCGCCACGCGGTGCTACCCGCCGAAGCGCGCCTTCTGATCACGACCGGTTTTCTCGGCGGTCTGACGACCTTCTCAACATTCTCCGCGGAAGTCGTGACACTCCTCGTGCGCCGCGAGTACTTCTGGGGCTCGATCGCGATCGCGGGTCATGTCGTCGGATCGCTCGCGATGACCATCGCCGGCTTGCTGCTGGTGCGCGCGATGTATGTCTGGGTAGCTTCGTGAGGGAATCGTCATGAACGGCACCATCCTGCGCTTCTACGTTCACGAGAACCGGACGCATCGTCACGTCGCGCTCTTCGAATGGCTTCTCGAGCAGGCGAAGAAGCTCGGCATCCACGGCGGCTCCGCGTTCCGCGCCATCGCCGGTTTCGGTCGGCACGGCATCCTGCACGAGGAGCATTTCTTCGAGCTGGCCGCCGACATGACGATCGAAGTCGAGTTCGTCGTGACCGATGAGGAGGCCGAGAAGCTGCTCGCCTTGCTGCGGAAGGAACGGGTAAGCATCTTCTACGCGCGCGTGCCTGCCGAGTTCGGCGCGATCGAGGGCGATCGTTGAAGGGAATACGCCGATGACCGACATCTACGCGCTCGCTGCCCTCTGGCTCGGCCTGGCGCTGGCCGCGACGCTGCTCTCGATCTGGCTGCGCATCGCGACCGCGATGTCGGAGATCGTCGTCGGCACTGTCGCGCAGCTCGCGATTGGCGCATTGGTAGGCGGCGCGGCGCTCGGCACCGATCAGTCGTGGATCAAGTTCCTGGCGAGCACCGGCGCGATCGTGCTTACCTTCCTCGCCGGCGCGGAGCTGGACCCGGCGGTGCTGCGCTCGAAGTGGAAGGAAACGACCACAGTCGGCTTGGTTGCGTTCTTCGCGCCGTTTCTCGGTTGTGCCGCCGCGGCGTACTGGCTGCTCAACTGGACCGCGGACGCGAGCTGGCTCGCCGGGATCGCGTTGTCGACAACCTCGGTGGCAGTCGTCTACGCAGTCATGCTCGAATTCGGGCTGAACAAAAGCGACTACGGTAAGACCGTGCTCGCGGCGTGCTTCATCAACGATCTGGCCACCGTCGTCGCCCTCGGGCTGATGTTCTCGCCCTTCACCTACCGGACGCTGATCTTCGTCGGGGTGAGCATTGGGGCGTTCGTGGCACTGCCCTGGGTGACGCCGCGGTTCTTTCGCCGCTACGGCGGCCGGCCGTCCGAGCTGGAGGCGAAGTTCCTATTGCTGTGTCTGTTTGGGTTGGGCGCGCTCGCGGCGTGGGCTGACAGCGAAGCGGTCCTGCCCGCGTATGTGCTGGGCATGGTGCTCGCCGGGACGGTAGGCAAGGATCATGCGCTGGTGCGGCGATTGCGCACGGTGGCCTTCGGCCTGCTGACGCCGTTCTACTTCATTCGCGCCGGTTCGTTTGTATCGGTCGCAGCGCTGATCGCCGCGCCGGTCGCGTTTCTGCTTCTGCTCGGCGCCAAGATGGTGACCAAGTTCTTCGGCGTGTTTCCGCTCACGCGAATGTTCGGCTCGCCGCTGCGCGAGGGGATGTACACAACGCTGCTCATGTCGACCGGCCTCACCTTCGGCAGCATCTCCGCGCTGTTCGGCTTGAGCCACGGGATCGTGACGCAGGGTCAGTACTCGTTCCTGATCGCCGCGGTGATCGGCAGCGCTGTCGTCCCGACCCTCATCGCCAACGCGTTCTTCCTGCCGCATCATCTCGTTCACCCACCGGATACGCCGTCCGCCGAGGCGCCCAAAGGAGCAGTGCGGTAAACTGATCGGGCATCATCAGTCCAACGGAGCACAAGAACATGCCTCACGCCATCCGCATCCACAAGACCGGCGGTCCCGAAGTCATGAAGTGGGACGAAGTGACCGTCGGCGATCCCGGCCCAAACGAGGCGCGCGTGCGCCACACCGCGGTCGGGGTGAACTACATCGACACCTACCACCGCAGCGGGCTCTACAAGCTGCCGCTGCCGACGGGAATTGGCAGCGAGGCGGCCGGCGTCGTTGAAGCCGTCGGCGCGGGCGTAACCGACGTCAAGGCCGGCGACCGCGTTGCTTACTCCGGCGGCGCGCCCGGCGCATATGCCGAAGTGCGGGTTATGCCGGCGGAGCGCCTGGTGAAGATTCCCGAGGGCGTGACCGATCGCGTCGCGGCGACGCTGATGCTCAAGGGTCTCACCGTGCAGTACCTGCTGCGGCAGACCTATCCCGTGAAGAGCGGCGAGACGATCCTGCTGCACGCCGCGGCGGGCGGCATCGGGCTCATCGCCTGCCAATGGGCGCGCGCACTCGGCGTGACGGTGATCGGAACCGTAGGATCGGACGAGAAGGCCGCGCTCGCCAAGGCGAACGGCTGCACGCACACGATCGTTTACACGCGCGAGAATTTCGTCGCGCGCGTGAAGGAGCTGACTGGCGGCAAGGGCGTGCCGGTCGTCTACGACGCCGTCGGCAAGGACACCTTTCCCGCTTCGCTCGATTGCCTGCAGCCTCGGGGGCTGTTCGTGAGCTTCGGCAATGCGTCGGGGCCGGTGCCGCCGTTCGACATGCTGCTGCTGTCGCAGAAAGGCTCGCTCTACGTCACGCGGCCGACGCTGGTGACGTACGCTTCGACGCGCGCCAGTCTCCTGAAGATGGCGGAGGAAGTTTTCTCGATGGTGAAGTCCGGCAAGATCGTCAACGACGCGCGCCAGACGTACCCATTGAAGGACGCCGCGAAGGCGCACAGCGATCTCGAGTCGCGCAAGACGACCGGCTCGACGGTGTTACTGCCCTAGCTGGAAGCGGTGCGCCACGGCGCCTGAGCTACCGCGGCGCACCACTTTGTGCAGCGGCGTTGAGCAATCGCCGTGCGACCGGCATCAGTTCCGATGCGGTCACGCCGACTGGGCCGACGCCGTCGGCAACGAGCGCATCAGCCGCCGCGCCGTGCAAGCATGCGGCCAACTCCAGCGCCGGCTCCATCGGCACGTTCTGAACGATGAGCGCAGCGAGCATCCCGGCAAGAACGTCTCCCGTGCCGCCGCTCGCGAGCGCGGCGTTGCCGCTCGCGTTGATCGCCCAGCTTCCGTCCGGATGCGCAATCACGCTGCCCGCGCCCTTGAGGACGACGCTCGCCTTGAAGCGCGCCGCGAGATCGAGCGCCGCCTGCAGACGATCGGACTGGATGGTGGCGCTGGTCGCGCCGGCGAGGCGCGCCGCTTCTGCCGGATGCGGCGTGATCGCGGAGGGCGCCGAACGCTTCGCCATCGCAGCACCGAGCGCCGCATCGCCGGCGATGAGATTGAGCGCGTCGGCATCGACGGCGAGCGGGCAGTCGAGCGCCAGCGCCTGAGCGAGCAGCTCGCGCGCATTCGTGGTCGTCCCGAGCCCGGGTCCTACCAGCAGCGCATCGGGCTTGCTCGAGAGCACGTCGTGCGCCTGGCGCAGCATCAGCTCGGGTTGCACCCAGTCGACGGCGGGACGTTCGCTCGCCGCGAGCCCGACCCAAACTTTGCCCGCGCCGAGATGCACCGCCGCGCGACCGGCGAGAATCGCCGCGCCGACGAGGCCGTCGTTGCCGCCGACAATGCCGAGGGTGCCGAAGGTTCCCTTGTGCACGTTGCGTCGCGTGCGCAGCAGCGGCTGCGGCAGCGCAACGGCGAGCGAATTCCATTCGAGGCGGCGTCCCGACGACTTCACATCGAGCTCGAGCCCGAGTCGATGCACGCTGATCGCGCCGCAGTAATCGGGGCCGTCCGCTGTGAGGAGTCCCGGCTTCAAGGCGATGAACGTCGCCGTCGCGTGTGCGCGGATCGCAGGCGCGTACGCCACGCCGGTGTCCGCATTGAGCCCGCTCGCAATGTCGAGTGCGAGAATCGGCGCACCGCTCGCGTTCGCTTGCGCGATCCACTGCGCAGGCAAGCCTTCGACCGTTCGCGAGAGGCCGATGCCGAACAGTCCGTCGACGACGAGTCCCCAGTCGTCGCGATCCGGCCATGCCGTGACCGTTTCTCCGCCGGCTTCGCGCCACGCACGGTAGGCCGCCGCGGCGTCGCGAGACAGTTTGGCGGCGTCGCCGCAAAAGGCGACCACGACATCGAAGAACCACGACTTGAGGTACCGGGCGACGACGAAGGCATCGCCGCCGTTGTTGCCGGGTCCGGCGAGAACCAGCACCCGCGGGCGCCGGTCGTCGAGAAGCTCCCGCGCCCGTGTGGCTGCGGCAAGGCCAGCACGCTCCATCAGCGGCGCCTCGCCGTGCGCGGCCTCGATCGCACGGAGATCGGCGACGCGAAAGATCGGCTCGAGGGCCATCGGACGATTATAGGCCACGCCTCTGCCGCTGCCGGGGCTCGCGTAAGCCTCGCGTGGACATCCGGGGGGTCAGTCGTTACACTATCGCGACAGGTGCGCCGGACGGGGGAGCCGGGGCGGCGCAACCGTCCACGTCATCGGCGCCACATTCACGGTTTTCGGGAGGCTTCATGAGATTCGTTACCAGGTTCGCGCTCGGTATCGCGGCGCTCACCATCGCGGCGGGCGTATACGCACAGGATTCGGGCACGATCAAGAAGATCAAGGACACCGGATCGATCACGATCGGCTATCGCGAATCATCGATTCCGTTCTCGTACCTCGACGACAAGCAGCAGCCGGTCGGTTACGCGATGGATCTGTGCATGAAGGTGGTTGACGCGGTCAAGGCCGAGCTCAAGATGCCCAACCTCAAGGTGAATCTGCAGGCGGTCACTTCATCGAACCGCATTCCGCTACTGCAGAACGGGACCATCGACATGGAGTGCGGCTCGACCACCAACTCGGTCGCGCGCCAGCAGCAGGTCGCATTCGGCCCGACTTATTTCGTGATCAACGTCACGGCGGCGGTGAAGAAGAATTCCGGCATCAAGAGCCTGGCCGATCTTAACGGCAAGACGATCTCGACGACTTCGGGAACGACGGCGGTTCCGCTGCTCAAGCAGTACGAGAAGACGAAGAACGCCGACATCAAGGAGATCTACGGCAAGGACCACGCCGAATCGTTCCTGCTGCTGACGCAGGATCGCACGGCCGCCTTCGTGATGGACGACATCCTGCTCGCAGGGCAGGTCGCCAATTCGAGCAATCCCGGCGACTACGTGATCCTCAAGGACGAGTCGCTGCGCACCGAGCCGTACAGCATGATGATCCGCAAGGATGATCCGCAGTTCAAGGCGCTGGTCGACAAGACGGTGGGAGGCGTGATGAAGTCGGGGGAGATCGACAAGATCTACGCCAAGTGGTTTACGAGCCCGATCCCGCCGAAGGGAATCAACATGAACTTCCCGGAAACGCCGGCGATCAAGGACGCATTCAAGAACCCGAACGACAAGGGCGTCTGATCTGACCTACGTTTTCAACTTCGGCGTCTTCTTCGAAGAGCTGCCGGGCGGGGGCGAGGAGTACTGGCAGCTCATCGTCAGCGGCGTCTATTGGACGCTGGCGGTTTCCGCCTGCTCGTGGGTGATCGCGCTCGCGCTCGGCTCGGTGATCGGCACCATCCGCACGACCGACAAGGTCTGGCTCGTGCGCCTTGGCAACGCCTGGGTCGAGTTCTTCCGCAACATCCCATTGCTGGTACAGATGTTCCTCTGGTACTTCGTCGTGCCGGAGTTCATTCCGCCGCTCAAGAGCTGGATCGTGCACACCGATCCGGCCAACGCTCAGTTCGTTTCGGCCGTGCTGTGCCTCGGGCTGTTCACCTCGGCGCGGATCGCCGAGCAGGTGCGCGCCGGTATCCAGTCGCTGTCGCGGGGACAGCGCATGGCCGGGATGGCGATCGGGCTGACGCAGCCGCAGGTCTATCGGTTCGTGCTGCTGCCGATGGGATTCCGCATCATCATTCCGCCGCTCACCAGCGAAACGATGAACCTGATCAAGAATTCCTCGATCGCGCTCACGATCGGGCTCGCCGAGCTGACCTTCCGGGCGCGCGAGCTCGGAGAGTACACGTTCAATTTCTTCGAGGCGTTCAGCGCCGCGACGCTCATCTATATCGTCATCGCGATGACGGCGAACCGGGTGATGGCCGTGATCGAGAAGCGCACCGCCGTGCCGGGCTACATCGCGGGCGGCAAGTAGAGAGCGGCCGTGCATCTCGACTTCAGCGTCGTCGAGCGATCTCTGCCCTACCTCTGGTACGGGTTCAAGTACACCGTGCAGCTCACCGCGATCGCGGCGATCGGCGGCATTTTCTTCGGGACGCTCCTCGCGATGGCGCGGCTCGCCAAGAACCCGTGGCTCGCGCTGCCGGCGTCCGGCTACGTGAACCTGATGCGCTCGATTCCCCTCGTGCTGGTGATCTTCTGGTTCTTTTTCCTGATGCCGCAGGTGTTTCAGACCCTCACCGGCGCCGAGCGGCCGATCCAGATCGGCGCCGAGCGGACGGCAATCATCACCTTCATCATGTTCGAGGCGGCGTATTTCTGCGAGATCATGCGCGCCGGCATCCAGTCGATCCCGAAGGGACAGGTGAATTCCGCGTACGCGCTGGGACTGACCTACGGGCAGGCGATGCGGCTCGTGATCCTCCCGCAAGCGTTCCGCAACATGATCCCGGTGCTGCTCACGCAGACGATCATCCTGTTCCAGGACACTTCGCTCGTGTACGTGATCTCGGCGACCGATTTCGTCGGCGCGGCCTCCAAGATCGCGCAACGCGACGGGCGTCTGGTCGAGATGTACCTGTTCGTCGCGGTCGTCTATTTCGTGCTCTGCTATACGCTATCGTATGGAGTGAAACGGCTACAGAAGAAGATCGCGGTGATTCGCTGATTCAGGGGGGCTCGATGTCGATGATCTCGATGCAGGGCGTGTCGAAATGGTACGGGCAGTTCCAGGTGCTTACCGACTGCACGACCAAGGTCGACAAAGGCGAGGTGGTGGTCGTCTGCGGTCCGTCCGGGTCCGGCAAATCGACCTTGATCAAGTGCGTCAATGCGCTCGAGCCGTTCCAGAAGGGCGACATAACCGTCAACGGCGTATCCGTCGGCGCGCCGAAGACGAACCTGCCGAAGCTGCGCGCGCACGTCGGCATGGTGTTCCAGCATTTCGAGCTGTTCCCGCACCTGTCGATCACCGAGAACCTGACACTCGGCCAGATCAAGGTGCTCGGGCGCAGCAAGGAAGAGGCGAAGCAGCGCGGTCTCAAGCTTCTCGACCGCGTGGGGTTGATCGCGCAGAAGGACAAGTTTCCCGGTCAGCTGTCCGGCGGCCAGCAGCAGCGCGTCGCGATCGCGCGCGCGCTGTCGATGGACCCGATCTGCATGCTCTTCGACGAGCCCACCTCCGCGCTCGACCCCGAGATGATCAACGAGGTGCTCGACGTGATGGTGGCGCTCGCCACCGAGGGCATGACCATGATGGTGGTCACGCACGAGATGGGCTTTGCGCGGAAGGTTGCGAACCGGGTCATCTTCATGGACCAGGGCAAGATCGTCGAGGACGCGAAGAAGGAGGATTTCTTCGGCAAGCCGCGCTCCGAGCGCGCGCAGTTGTTCCTGTCAAAGATTCTGCACCACTGAGCATTGCCATGATCATCTTCGCCGGCGCGTTGCTGGTCATTCTTGGGCTCGTCTCGGGATTGTTTCTCCTGCTCGAACCTTTCGGCATCGGCCCAGCGAACCTCGGCTGGTCCGGATGGGTCATGTTCCCGGCGTTCATCGTGGTCGGCTTCGTCTTGTTCGCGGTCGGTGCGCGGCACTCGCAAGTGTCGCTCCTCTCGCGCATTGGCGGCGGCTGCCTCGTGTTGCTCGCGCTCGTCGCGGCGATCGGCCTCTTCGCGATCGGCAACGGTCTGATTCAGCACCGCGGTGATGCGCTCGGCCTGTGGTACGTGCTCTGCCTCGGGCTCGCGTTCGGTGCATCAGGCTTCGCGATCGCGCGCTTCAGCGCGGGCGCGGAACCGGCGCAGATGTAATAACGGCGCCTCGCCGTATCCTACGCCGACCTAGTCCGTCGTCGCGCTCTCCGCTGGACGCGGTCTCACACGTGAGCGGTCGCACACCTGTAACTTTCTACAGTTGACAGAATAGCAGCGACCCGCGCAGGATTTTCCGCGTCGTAATCGCAATCACGATGCTCGCCGCGACACAAGATAAGTCGCGCCAGCTCGGCGATGTCAGCGCAGTCTCTGCTCAGGGAGGAGCATGGGCGGTCGGCGCGTGAGTTGGGGGGTGTATCTAGTCGGCATGTTGCTCGCGCTCGCGACGCAGCTCGCAATTGCCCAGGCACAGCCCGAGATCCTGTACACCTACGATGCCGCGGGAAACCTCATCGGCGTGACCCGTACGACGACCGCTAACAAGCCCGATCTGACCGTCACCAACCTGTCGATCGGGGTCATCACCGCCGTTGGCGATGGGTCTTTCCGATTCCCGGTTACGTTCGACGTAAACAATGTCGGTGGCGCGACCGCCGTCGCGTCATGGTACGACCGTGGCTATCTATCGGCCTCAACAGTGCTCCATGACGCCGACCAGCTACTGGCGGGCTCCGCGACTCACAGCGCGAACCTCGCGGCGGGCTCGACCTACACGGCCAATACCACCTTAACGACCAGCACCACCACGGTGCCAGGAAACTACTACCTGATCGTCAAAGCGGATGGCGGAGCCAGTACCTCCGGACAGTTCGGTCCAACGGGGCCCAACTACGTCGACGAGTCCAACGAGTTCAACAACACTCAAGCCGTTGCAATCAATCTGCCGGCCAATCCTAGGCCAGACTTGACGGTGAGCAATGCGAGCGTCGGCGTAATCACCGTCAACCAGAACGGCTCGTACCGCATCCCCGTTTCCCTCCGAGTCAACAATATCGGCAGTACGACCGCGCCGGCGGGGTGGTACGACGTGGGCTACCTGTCGAACGATGGCGTGTTGGATACCAGCGATCCGGCGGTCGGGTGGTTGTATCACAACGCGACGCTGGCGTCCGGCGCGAGCTACACCGTGACGCTTACCGCGACGACGGCCACGACCACCGCGCCGGGGAGCTACACGCTGTTCCTGAAGGGCGACGGGCATCTTGGACTCCCGGGCTATGGTGGCACGCCCACCGACAACGGCGCCGTGGCGGAGGCCAACGAGGCAAACAACACTCAAGCGCTCTCGATCACCTTGCCGGTGAAGCCTGATCTTGCGGTGAGCAGCGTCAGCATTGGCGCGATCACGGTGAAGCAGAACGGTGCGTACACCTTCCCGGTGACCTTCACGGTAACCAACAATGGTGGAGCGGCAGCGCAGCCCGGGTGGTATGACGCGGCTTACCTGTCGACCGACGGCACACTCGACAACAGCGACTCGGTAATGGGATACCTGTATCACAACGTCGTGCTGGCCTCCGGAGCGAGTTACACGACGACCTTCGCCATCACTACGGCCACAACCACCGCACCGGGGAGCTACACGCTATTCGTGAAGGGCGACGGGCACCTTGGACTCCCGGGCTATGGTGGCACGCCCACCGACAATGGCGCCGTGGCGGAGGCCAACGAGGCAAACAACACTCAAGCGCTCTCGATCGCCTTGCCGGTGAAGCCTGATCTTTCCGTAAGCAACTTGACCGTCGGCGCGATCGTAAAGAACGCCAACGGCTCATATAGCATCCCCATAACGTTCCTGGTCAACAATGTCGGCGGGAGCGCGGCCGCCCCAAACTGGTTTGACGTCGCGTATCTGTCGGCCGATGCGGTGTTGGACAACGCGGACCAAGCGCTTGCAACCGGCCGTCACGTGCAGACTGTGGCGCTGGTGGCAGGTGGCAGCTATCTGGTCAACACCACCTTCACAACGAGCATCACGGCGGCGGCCGGAAGCTACACGCTGTTTGTGAAGGCGGATGGCCGTGGGGTTCCAGGCTATGGCGGCACGCCGACGGACAGCGGCTCGGTCGCCGAGGCCAGCGAGACGAACAACGTCGCTTCCATCTCGGTGGTATTGCCATGAGGCTGCACATTGACTGCGCTTCGGCGCGTTGCCTCGCAGCGCTCCGCGCATCCTTGCTAACATGCTTGGTCCTGTTGCCGGTGAGCGCAGCGCATGCCGAGCGGTATTACTACATAGGAACTTTGATTAAGGACCTGGCATTAAGCGGCCATGGGACGTACACCGGAGGCCCCAGGTTCTACAGCTACGAAGAAGCCTTGCAAGCAATCCGCGGAGCAACAAACAACGGTGTCCTGTACTGGCAATACGTCGAGCCGTCGTCCGATCCCCAGTATGTAGTCAATCCGTTCTTCGCGAAGGACGGCTACCGTGACTCTAATGGCGGTGTCGAACCAACACCTCCAGCAGCGTGCATAGCCAGTTGGCCGCAATACGCTACTGGGCAGGTGGAACCGTGGGGCGTCAGCGCCGGGCACAATGATTGGTGGGCCTGTCAGGCACAGCTACCTAATGAGCCGTGCTGCGTATGGTGGGCCCCCATACCCCCAGACTGCCGTAATTATGCTGGATTTTTCTGGACGGAATTCGGAGGTGGAACAGACTGGGTCGCAACTGGCCGTGTATTTCCTCCGGCGATGTGTGCCAGTAGAGCTTTTGGGCAGATTGAAGCTTACGACTTCGATCCCAACAAGTGCCCGGACAACTGCGACAACTCGCCCGGTCCGATTGGCGACAACCGAGCTCATCCTAACGTAGGCAACCCAATAAACGCTGCGTTGGGAATCAAGGCGCATCGGGAAGCCGTGTACGCAGCAAGCGCGACGCCGCAACCGATGCGGTTCGAGTGGCTCTACAGCAGCAGCATGTACGAGACGCTGATCAAAACGGGGGGCTGGAGTCACACGTACAGTCGGTTCATCGCACCATCGCCTAATACGCGGTCGGTGACTCCGATCTTCGCGTATCGCGAGACGAGCTTCGTCACGAAGTTCAGGCTGACCAATGGGGTCTACGTCCCGGACACTGACACCTCCGACCGGCTGACGCGCTTTGTGGATGGAAGCGGCAACACGACGGGGTGGAGCTACTATGTGGCCAAAACCGAGGAAACCGAGAGTTACAACGCGGCCGGCCAACTCACCTCGATCCAGAGCCGCTCCGGCGCCAGGGTGACGCTGACCTACAGCGATGCCAGCACGCCACCTTCAGTTGCGTCGATTCCCGGACTGCTGATTCGAGTCGCCGACGCTTTCGGCCGGCAGCTCAATTTCGCCTACAACGGGTGGAATCTCGTTGCGACGGCCACCGATCCCGCGGGAAAGTTTTACAGCTTCGGCTACGACGCCAACAGCAACCTGGTGAGCATTGCCTGGCCGGATACGAGCGTGCGCCAGTTCCTCTACGAGAACTCCACCTACCCACATGCGCTCACGGGGATCGTGGACGAGACCGGACAGCGTTACGCTACCTACACCTACGACAGCCACGGCCGGGCGATTAGCGAGGCCCACGCCGGGGGCGCAGATAGCTACAGCTTCAGTTACAACGCCGACGAGACGAGCACAATCACGGACCCGATGGGAACGACTCGGACGTTCAATTTCGCGACCGTGCTTGGGGCGGTGAAGAACGCCGGGATCAGCCAGCCGTGCACCTTCTGCGGCGTCAACAGCCGCGCCATCGCTTACGACGGCAACGGCAATGTCTCCTCGCGCACGGACTTCAACAACAAGAAGGTCTGCTACGCCTACGACCTGACGCGGAACCTCGAGACCGCGCGGCTGGAAGGGGTGCTGTCGACAGAGACCTGCAGTACTGTCCTTGGTGCGCCCCCAAATCGTCCCGACGTGCGGAAGATCACGACGACATGGAATGCGACGTATCGCCTGCCGGCGACTATCAGCGAGCCGGCGCCGGGCGGCACCAAGACCACGGCCTTCAGCTACGACGCGTCCGGGAATCTCACGCAGAAGTCGATCACTGCGCCGAAGAACGACGGCAGCGGCACCAACATCACGCGCACCTGGAACTGGACCTACACAACGCTCGGGCGCATGCAGACCACGACCGACCCGAACGGCAGGGTCACGACCTATGCGTACTACAGCGATACGGACCCCGACTTCGGCAAGCGAGGCAACGTCCAGAGCATCACCAACGCGGCGGGACACGTCACGCAGATCACCACCTACGACGCGCACGGGCGCGCAACCTCGACCACCGATCCCAACGGTCTGGTCACGGCTCTCGCCTACGATGTGCGCGGGCGCCTGACCTCGCGTCAAGTGGGCGTCGAAACCACGACGTATGCCTACGACGCCGTGGGACAGCTTACACGCGTAACGATGCCCGACGGTTCTTACGTTCAGTACGCCTACGATGCCGCGCATCGCCTCGTTCAGATCAATGACGGCCTCGGCAACAAGATCGTCTACACGCTCGACAACGCCGGCAATCGCACGGGCGAATCCGCGTACGACCCGACCAACGTCCTGGCGCGCATGCGCTCGCGGATCTACAACGCGCTCAATCAGTTCTACCAGGACCTCGGCGCGCAGGGCCAGACCACGACCTATGCCTACGACGGCAACTACAACCTGACCTCGACCACTGATCCGCTGACGCATCAGACGGCGAACAGCTATGACGCGCTGAACCGGCTGATCCAGGTCGTCGATCCGGCCGCCGGTGTGACCAAGTACGCGTACGACGGTGCCAACAATCTCACGCAGGTCACCGACGCCAATGCTAACGTCACGGCGTATAACTACGACGGGCTCAACGACCTCCTCAAGCTGGTCAGCCCCGACACCGGCACGACGACGAACACGTACGATGCCGCCGGCAACCTGCTCACCAAGACCGACGCCCGCGGCGCGACCGCGACCTACACGTACGACGTCCTGAACCGCGCCGCGCAGGTCGTCTACAGCAAGAGTGGCACGCCGAACGAGACGTACACGTTTACCTACGACAGCGGGGCGAACGCCAAGGGGCGCTTGAGCTCGATCACCGATTCGGCGGCGACCACGAGCTGGACCTACAACGGTCAGGGTCGCGTCGCGAGCAAGACGCAGCAGGTCGGGAGCGTGAGCCGCACGCTCAGCTATGGCTACAACGGCGCCGGGCAGCTTGCAACGCTCACCACGCCCTCGGGTCAGGTGATCGCCTATGGCTACGGCAACAACCGCGTGACGACAGTGAGCATCAACGGATCGCCGCTGATCACCGGCGCGGCCACCGAGCCCTTCGGGCCGCTGGCGGTGTGGTTCTGGGGCAACGGCCTCAAGATGTGGCGCGACTACGATAACGACGGCCGGCTCATCACCTGGGAATTCCGCAACGGCAGCTCAGTGCTGCGCAAGGATCAGAGCTTCGATCTGGCGAGTCGCATCATCGGCATCGCCGACCCGATCACGCCGGCGGCAAGCCAGAGCTACCAGTACGACGCGCTCGACCGTCTCACCGTGGCGCAGACCGGGAGCCCGGTCACGCACACCCAGCAGTTCACCTACGATCCTGTTGGCAACCGGCTGAATGCTACGCTCGACGGCGAGAGCGCCAACCTGTCGTACAACGGCAGCAACCGGCTGCAGGCGATGATCGGGACGGCAAGCGCGGGTTATCTCAACGGGGCGACATCGCTCGCCTGGACCTACAACAACGCCAACCGCCTGGTGCAGATTCAGAGCGGCGGCACGACCATAGCGAGCTACACGGTGAGCGCGCTCGGGCAGCGAGTGGCGAAGACGGTGAGCGGAGTGACGACTGTGTTTGTGTACGACGAGCAGGGGCACTTCGCGGGCGAGTACGACGGGGCGGGCAACCTGATCGAGGAGACCGTGTGGCTGGAGGACCTGCCGGTGGCCACCCTACGGCCGACCGGCGCGCCGGGCACCCCGACGCCGACCAACGTCTACTACGTGCATGCGGATCATCTGGGCAGCCCGCGGGCGGTGACGCGGCCCTCGGACAACGTGCTGATGTGGCAGTGGGACAACCTCGATCCATTCGGGGCGAATGCGGCGAATGAGCATCCAAGCGGGCAGGGGGTGTTTAAGTACAACCTGAGGTTTCCCGGCCAGTACTACGATACTGAAACCGGAACGCACTACAACTACTTCCGCGACTACGATCCGACGATCGGACGATATGAGCAGAGCGATCCAATCGGGTTGCGCGGCGGAATGAGTACGTACGGGTATGTGGCTGGCAGCCCGCTTCGCTGGTCCGACCAATACGGCCTTGAAGGCGGTGGATTTTCGACGCGTTACGGAAATTGGTGCGGCAAGAACTGGAGTGGAGGTCATGAAGGACCGATTATTCCGGGGAATCCCGCAGGGCCCATCGATAGCGTTGATGAATGCTGCATGAACCACGATTATTGCTATGCAAAGTTTGAATGCGATCCTTGCGGTTCGGGAGCTGACAAGAAGGCAGGGAAACAAGAGTGTGACCGCGTCCTTGTCAGTTGCTTGGATGCTCTTAAGGGAAAGCCACCGCAGAATTGGCCGAAGCCGCCGCCGCGCGGCAAAGAGACCGACGCGTATTTCTTTTGCCAAAAGGCGAAATGGTATTTCCAATGAGACTTGCATGGCCTCGTTCGAACTGGCTTGTTGCCGGCTGCGTTGTCCATGCTGGCTTCGTGACGGTGTTGTGGCTCCTCGTCTTCAAATTCGAGTTTAGCGTTTTCTCGGCGAGAATCTGGATGACGATCGCATTGACATGGTTGCTATGGCCGGTATGTGCCATCATTTCTCCACGAGAGACGTGGAGGAAATGGATTGCCGCATGCGTTGTCGGCATCTTGGTTCTTGCGCCGACCATTCCGACCCTGTTTACTTTCATTGTTTGGACAGTCGAGGGCTTTGCCCCGTGATCTGGGAGAGCCAGAACGATTCGGACGGCTATCAGGTCGTGCGAGTTCCTTCTAGCGGTGTCGTCAAGAGATCCACGCGGGTAAGGCTGGCCCTCTAAAAGATGTCTACTACCTCTATGACTCGGATGGAAGGACGACAAAAATGCCAGCCAGTTATATCGGTGGCGGTGGCACGTTTGCCAGTCCGAACAGTGAACCCGGGGCTTTCACCTCATACTTCTGGATCAGTGAAAACCCAAGGGAAGACTACCCGCGTGCCGGTTCGCCATCCTCGGATTCCTTACGCGGTAGATGTTTCTGAAGAAATTAGTGTTGGGGCACTACCGCATCGCGTGCGGAGCTGGTCAGATCCCAGGATATCGATTCAGCAGCCTCTCCAGGTTTGCCGGACCGCGAGCGCGGAAGGACATCGTCAAGCGGTTTGCTGCCTTGCGGCTTCAGACTCCGGATCGGCAAGAGCATATCGAGACTGCGCAATTGCGCAACCGCCGCCGGGCGCTCCGCCCCTACCAGCACTGATCCATCGGCAGCGTGCCGGTCCTGGTTTTGTTGCCTTGATAGTCGTAAGTCAGATTGCCGCAGGGATCTCCGACCTGCGCGCCGGCGGGTGTTGCCCTCAGCGTGTATGAGGTGGCGCTGAGACCGGCAAAGGACAGGGTGTAGTAGCCGTTCTGCGTCGTGCTCGGATAGACGCTACCGGGGGCCGAGCCCAGCGTCGCGGTTGCGTAGGTCCCGCGCTCGGTGAAATAGCGCTCCATCTGTTCGGCGGCGCCCACCAGAGCCGATTTGGCGTCGGAGCGACGCGTCTTCTGGATCTGATTCTTGTATGCGGGCAAGGCGATCGCCGCCAGGATGCCCACGATGGCGACGGTGATGAGCACTTCGATCAAAGTAAAGCCTCGACTGCGCACGGCGCCGCCCCGCTCAGTCAAGATAGATCACTGCGACCCGACGGTGCAACTGGTCGGCCGGATCGAGCGTGAAGCGCACGGTGGAGCCCTTGCGCAGGCTGTAGATGCTCGTCGGCTTCCCGTCGCGAGCGAAGACCTTTACGCGCTTGGCGTCGAAGGTCAGTCCCTGGCCGTAGACGTGAAACGTGCCGCCGCCGACGTTGACCGCTTCGATCGTGCCCCGCCTCAGCCCCGAACTTTCATCGCGTTGCACCGCCGTTGCTTGCGGAGGGGGAGCGGTTTTCGGTGTCCCCGCGGGGGGCGCGTCGGGGGACGCTCCCTGGATCGTCATCGCCATGCCGTTCGCGACCGCGAACATGCCCAGAATCAGCACCGTCAGTTTCATATCGGACCTTTCACTGGATCTGCCGCCACGATTTGCGGCCCTGCGTGCCCAGGCCAGCCGTTTCGCCGATCACGTCGACGCTGCCTGCGGATGTGTTGACGTATTTGTTCTCGAAGCACGCGCCGGGTGGGCAACTAGGCATGCGCAGGAAGCCGGCCGCTGCCGGGATACTTGATATCTGCCGGCCGCTCGTGTTTTCCGTCGAGCCGTCGTAGTTGACGAGGTCCGCGGCCGATATCGTGTTGTCGCCATTGGTATCGAAGGTCGGCGTGTCGTAGCGGTTGCCGGTCATCACGTCGACCTCCATGACCCAGCCGCTGCCCCCGTAGCCGCACGGGTCGGTGTTCGGGATCAAGGTGTTGAAAATAACTCGCCCCGCGCGGATGCTCGGATCGGTCACCGCGCGCTCGCCGGAGGTCGGAAGAGTCAGGTACCAGCCCTTCTTTGACCCGTTGTAGGTAGTCGTCGATATCGTGTCATCTCCAGGCAGTGCGGCGTCTAGGGTGGGCGCGCCGACGGCGTGAGTCGTAATGCGGTACGTGTTGGCGTCACTGCCGCTCGCGCTCAGCACGACACTCTGGTGCACCAGGCTGGTGATCGACCCAACCGCGGCGCCCTGATCACGGATACCGTAGAACGTCTGCGGGTCGGTCGTTCCGTTGTCGCTGTTGTCGATGTAGCGACCGGTGCCGAAGACAACCAGATAACCGCCTTGGCTGAACTTCGTCACATCGGGGCGTGTCGTGATCGGCTGCCCGCCGGTGGAGAAGAGCGGCGAGCCTCCAAATGCGACGCTCCAAGAAGCCGGCGTCGCCGAGGTCAGGTCGAACTTCCACATGTTGCCGGCCAGGTCGCCGGCGTACACCACGTCCGCGATGCCGTCCCCCGTGGTATCGACCGCGATCGCGCCAGACAAGCCGTCCGGCGTCGTTGTGGTGCCGGCATTGGTATCGATCTTGGCCGTCAATACCCCGGTCTGCGCGTCGATCACGTACAGCACGGCGTGTCCGGTCGAGCTCGCGCTGCCGTCGGAGTCGGTATTGTTGTAGCCGTTGGCGACGATCACGGACCAGCGGCCGTCGTTGGTCTTCACGATAAGCGGCTGGCCGAACACGAGCCCCATGTCGGAGTCGTTGGCGTCGTTGAACTCCCAGCGTACGATCGAACCGGCGGCGCTCTCCGAGAAAGTGCTGGGGTTGGTCACGTCGAGGGCATAGATGCCCTGGCCCCCGGCCGCGAGCGCGCCGGTGAGCAGCGTATGCCAGGCGCCGTCGTAAAATGCATCTCCAACCGTCGGCGACCCGTCGACGTAGTAGCGGTGCGCCGGCGGAGCATTCGGGTCGCTGGAGAGACTCTGCGTGGTGAGCGCGCTCAGGTTCTTGTAGACCGGGCTCGGTACGTAAGCGAGAGTCTCAGCACCGGTCTGAGCATTGAATGCGTGGAGCATTCCGTCGTTCGCGCCGACGTAGATCGTCGCTGTGCGGCCGGCATTCGCCACGGCAAAGTTGCTGTACGGCGCGGCTTCCATACTGTCGGGGTATCCGAAAGCGGGAGCGGCGACATAAGTGGGCGCGGAGTGGACGATGTCGGCGAGCTTGCTCGTCGGACGGCTGCGGAACGACGGCGTGCAGATGCCACAGGTCCCCGATTCGTTGCTGGAGTCGCCGCGGATCCATTGCAGGCGCTGCGAGCCGAAGCCATCGGGGTTGCCAGCCATGTCGGAATTGAGCAGCGTCGACTGCACGAGGTCCATATCGCCGCCCAAGGGGGCGCCTGGGAAGCTCGCCGGCCAGCGAAATGGAATGCCGCGCGCGCCGAGCGACGCGGAAGGCTTGTACGTCAGTATCGAGCGGCCCGAGCTCCAGTTCTGAGTGTTGATGACCTGCCCCGCGTCCCAGACCTGGTGACCGATCGAGCCGTCCTCGTTGATGGCATACGAGATCAGCTCTCCGGACCAGTCGCCGCTGTTGAACCGCGCCTGGTACAGATTGGTGCTCGTTCCCCACGACCCGGTGTTGAGCGAGACCGCCGACGCGGCGGCGGTCTTCGACTCGATGTCCACTGCGATCGCCTGGAACGCGCTCGCAAGCGAGCCGGCGTCCGCCGCGAGGTACGCCTGGTTCGTGCCACCGAGATACGCGAGTTGATTGAGCGTCGCGATCGAACCTGGGTTGGCGACCGTGTCGCCCATGCCGACGACGTAGGTCTGTATGTCGTACGGGTGCCCGCCGAAGGTGAGATTCCTCAACGGCGTTACCTGGCCGAACACATCGTTGGCTGCCTGCGAGAAGGTCCAGGTTTGGGTCGCGGAGTTATAGACATTTTGCTGCTGCGAAAGCGGATACATCGCGTCCCAGCCGCTCATCGACGCGGTCGGATTGCCGTCGGTCGCGAGCATGACGAAGTTCCTCTGGCAGGAGAGGGCGATCGGCGACGTGCCGATCCCGCCAGTAAAGTATTGCCGCGCGGTGTTCAAGCTGCCAGCCAGGGGCGTGAACACGGCGCTGTTCTTGAGATCGGGTCCGTACGGCGTCTCGTTGGCGAGCAGCGTCATGAGGTTGCTCATGTGGCCGGACGTGCCGGACGGCTTGACCGGCTCGACGACGTTGCCGAACCCGTTCACATCGGAGTAGAAGCCCCACGCGCGATAAGCGTAGATCTGCCGCGTGATCGGTGGATTGTTGGGGAGGTAGCCGGCATCCGTCGGACTGAAACCGAAGCAGGTCCAGAAATTGCTCATGTTCGCTTCGAAGGCGAGTCCGGCGTTGTGCGTGAACCAGAAGCAGTAGGAACCGCCCGGACCCGCAGTTGTCGCCCACGCGCCCGGGCCGAAGTAGCCGATGTAGAGCACGTCGTTGATGTCGGGGTCGTCGCTCGCGCGGTCGTAGGTCACGTAGTTGCCGCCGGCGAACGGCTGCGGATTCGGGATGCAGCGGAGTCCGTTGTTGGACGCGGAGATGCCGCCGCCGGCGCCGCCGGGCACGCAGTCGTCTGTGAACACCATCGTCTGATCGTTGCCGAGCCAGTACGGATAGGTCGAATACAATCCCGGCCCACTGGTGTAGAAGGTCTCCAGTCCCCAGTTGAACAGCGACGAGAAGGAGTTGATCGTATTGCGCAGCACCGTGCGCGCGGTGTTGCCGCGGGTCGTGGGGTCGTCCCCTGCGATCAGCTTGCCGGCCATCGTCCCGTCCATCGACTCCGAGTTGTCGTAGATGACGAGCACATTGGGCAAGACCCGGTTCGTCAGGAAGAGCGGATATTGCGCGATCGAGAGCGGGGCTGCGAGCGTCGGCCCCGTCAGCGATGCGACGACCAGAACGAGGAACGCGTGCTGCAGTGTTTTCATGGGTTGCTCACGAGGAAAGTCGACTGGAGGACGACACGGGTTTCAGCCCGCGTGCCTGTGGCGAGTACGGTGAGGCGGTACGCTGCGCCGCCGGACCCGGGCGCGCTCGCACCGATCCCGACGCTGCCGCCGGGCCCGACTGGCAGGCTCGACAGCTTCTCGATCACGTACAGCGGCTGCGCTGCGACGTCGGGCAGCGAAGCTGCGCCGGTCTGACTGCCGTAGATGCGCCTGACTCCGGTATTGCTCCAGTCGACCGCCTTGGAGATGTCCATCGAGACCGGCGTCGGCCAGGTCGACGGCGGCGTGCAGAGTCCGTTCGCGCACGACGCCGAAAACACCGTTCCCGACGTGATGTTCTTCACGACGTCGGCCTCCGCATCGCGCAGCCCTGACTCGGCAGCCTGGAATGCGACATTGCTGTCCTTTGCATTGCCGGCCATCTTCTCCTGCACGAGCGTATTGTTGAGCACGGATACGCCGATGATGGCGAGCACAAGAAGGAAGATCATCGCCGGGAAGAGCGACATGCCCCTCTGCGTCGTGTGCGGGGCTCGCGAAGGCGCGCGTGGGTGCATGGCTTTCATGGCACCCGGTTGCGCAAAGTGATCACCGAGGAGAGCACCGTGCGTATGCGCCTGTCGGTCGGCGTCGTGAATGACGCCGCCGTGTCCGGAAACTTGTACGGTTGCGAGGACGTCGCCATGTTGTCGAGCACGCTCGCGAGCAACAGTTGCGCCTTGACGCTGACTACGTTGCTCCACGTGCCGACCCCGTCCGCCGTCACGTAGCGGTTCGCGGCATGGTCTCCGTCGGTGTCCTCTCCGAAATAGAGCGCGACGGCATCCACGCCTTCGACCATCTCTTCGGGTTGTACCTGGCCGTCGTACGCGGGCACGGCGTTGACCCAGAGCGCGTTGGTGCCCGGCTTGCGCGCCGAAGGCCCCACGTAATAAGTCCGGGTGACGAGACGATAGAGGGTTGCATCGGTGCTAAACACGTGGCCGAGATCGTTGCTGTTATTCCCCGGAACGGTGCTCCCCCCGGTGGCGTGGCCGACGACCCCCGAAGCGGCATCGAAGCTGGTCGCGTTAAAGATCGCCGCGGCAGAGCAATCGGCGACGAGCAGGATGTCTCCTGTCGCCAGCGCGCTGCCGGGCGCGACCTGCAGGCTGCCGGTAGAGCCCGCCATCGCCGCCGTAAGCTGTACGCCCTGGCCTTCGATCTCGCGGATCGTTACCACGTCGGCGCTCGCGCTCGGCGCGGGCGTAAGCGCCGATATGCTCGGGTCCAGCGTCGGCGTCCAGCTGCTGCCGCCGCCGTGATACCCGGCGATGGCGACATCGAACTGGTACGGGTACGCGGCCGACGCAAGCGTTGAGACCGGCGTCACGTCGAGGCCGTCGCAGCCGCGAAAGCCCGCCATGCGCATGTCACGGTCGATCAGATGGACGGCGAAGCGGCCGTTCTCCTGCAGACGGGAGATCGTGTCGTTGACCCGCGTGATCTGCTTGCTGTTGACATAGATGAACCCGATGATCCCGATGATGAGCACGCTGAGGACCGCCCATACCATCAGCTCTACCAGCCCCATTCCCAATTGTCGTGACGTCTTCACGGCCGCAACGCGTTCACGAAAGTGTGCTGCGTCCCTTTTTCGGTCCAGGTAAGCGTAATGGCGTAGACGTCACCGGTTCCGTCGCATGCATTCGGGTCGCTCGTCAGGCAAATCGACCCGGTACCCGCCGGGAGGATCGCCGCGACCTCCGCCGACCATTCGGCGTAGTCGTTCATTGCGACCTGTGCGGATGTGCAGCCGCTCGAAATGCAACCAGGGTCTGTCGGCACGCCGGTCAGGTTGTTGTACGCACCGGCAGCAGCGCCGGGGAGATTCGCCCGCACGCGGTCGGCCATCTGATACGAGAGGAGGACAGCCTTGCTCCGGACGAGCGAATTGTTCGACGCCGCGAGCCCGTTGAGCTGCAGGCCGGCGAAGCCGATGAAGCCGATCGATACGACGAACACCGACACCAGTGCTTCGATGAGCCCCGCTCCGGTTTGCGTGCGGCGGTTCATGATTAGCTGCACGGTGCGCTGTGGGCTGCCACGCTGGCGACGTCAGTGAGCCCGTTGGGTTGGATCGTCATGTCGAAGCCCGCGAGTGTCGGGTCCGTCGCGCAAACCTTGACGTCCACTGTGCCGGCCGGCGTGAGGAATCCGTCCGGAGTAAATGCGATCGTCGTCGTAGTGCCGTCGCCGATAACGATGTCCGGGGGCAGCGCCTCGTGTTGACGGAGCGTAGCCGACGGATCCGTGTCGCATGCACCGTCAGTATCCGAGTCGACGCAAACGTTCCAGCCGCCGCCGAACGCGTTGCCCGATGCCGGCGCCGTAGCGCTTACCAGGACGTCGACGCCGCGCCGCGAAGCCTCGCTGCGCGCATACGCGACATAGGCCGCGAATTCGTCCTGAGCCGCGTAGACCCGGTTGTTGCTCACCGTCGGGTTCATCGAAACGGCGGCAAGCGCCGAGAGAATGATCAGGACCGTGAGCGTCGCGCAGAGCTCGATCAGGGTAAAACCACCCATCCGACTCGGCGTTGCGAGCGGCCACCGTCGACTTCTCTGGTCGATCAATTGCGATCTATCTAGTAACGACATGGCTTCTTCCCATCCCCGTTCTGGTTCTTGCATGTCACAAACTGACGTTTTTTGGCAGTACCCGACAAAGACCGGTGTGCGCCGGCCCCTGTCGCTCCAGTTTCAGCAAGACAGATGCCACTACACGCTGCGGGGGAAAGCGCCCGACAGGCGGACACCATAGAGGGACCGGCGTTCGGGTGCGTCCGCTCCAGCGGGCTTCAACGGGATCGAACCCGCCTCACCCGCGCCCAGCCTCGACAGCTAGTGACGCAAAGGCGTGGGTCAGGGCTCGGGACGCGCCGGCGAACCGCCCCTGGCAAGGTCACGGGGTCGGTCGTGACTGCGTCAGAGGTGCTGCGATCATGAGCGAGATGTCTGCTCAATGAGCACGAAGGAGCCGCTCCTGAAAAAACACCGCCATCGCATGGAACAGAAAATCCGCGTTGGCCTTGCGCGCGAAGCCGTGCCCTTCGTTGTCGGCGAGGAGATACCACACGGGGACGCCGTTCTTGCGCGCCGCGGCCATGATCTGTTCGGCCTCGGTGTAGCGCACGCGCGGGTCGTTCAATCCCGCGACGACGAACAACGGCGCCTTGATCTTTTGTGCGTTGTTGGCAAATCGGAACCATCGACGCAGTCGTCGCCCAGCTCTGCACTCGCGATGAGCTGGCGCTGCTGACAACCTGGAGGGCTTGGTGACGAAACGGGGCTGACTGGCTTGGGGGAAGCTCCGGCAGGCAGCTCCTCCCGAAAAAGCTCCCTGCGGCCTATCTCCGGCAGCACCAGAAGGAGTAGGTGCCGAGAAACGTCGAAGGGTTGGCCGCCTCGAACCGGTGCCATGCCTTGAGGTCCGTATTGGCGCTGTCTTGTGGAAACGAGCTCTTGAAGCGATCGCGGGTGTCGTTCGAGCATTCGAAGCCGAGAAACCGGAGACCCAGGTGATCCAGGCACTCCTCGATCCGCGGTAACGTGAACTGGTGCTCCTGCACATGCATGATCAGGTCACGGCATCCGTCGAGCGAGAAGAAGTCGCCGCAGGTCAACACATCTCTTGCAGGATGTCCCTCGGGGAGTCCCATCACGGCACGGCGACACTGCCGAATTCCATCCGGCGTGCCAGGAAGGCCCAGGGATCGAACGACTTCCCTCGCCGCATTGATGCCACGGCGGGCGGTCTGGCTATAGAGCGCGATTTTCATCAAGCCATCGCGTTCGAGCAGATCCACGAGAATCCGCCATCCGACCATCGGGTCGTCGAGATGGTGCAGCACGCCCGTGGACTGCACCATGTCGAAGCGTCGTCCTAAGTCCCCCAGCTTGAGGATATCGGCCTGTCGGTAGGCGATGTTGGTGACCACGAACGTTTCCGCCATGCGCGCTGCGTAAGCGAGGCTCGTGCGACTGAGGTCAACGGCAAGTACTTCGCTGTCGGGATGGGCCCTGGCGACCGAAATGGGTTGAAGGCCGGTGCCGCATCCGGCGATAAGAATCGAGACCGGGCGTTGGCGGACGCGAATGTCTTCGCCCGGACGCAGCCGACCCGCAAGCCTTTCGATCGTGTCCACGGCAGGCGTTTGCATCGTGGTCCATCGAGGATAGGGATTGTCCTCGTACAGCGCGCGAACGGCCTTCGACACCTCGTCATCGATCGTCGTGATCGATGCAAGTTGCTCGGCGATCTCGTGCTCGCGCGCGCGATTCGCGATCTGCTCCTGCAGAATCGGTCGAAAGCATTCGCTCCATTCGGAAATCGGGAGGGAAAGCAGCCGCTGGGAACCTTTCAGAGTGTGCAACGAACCGTAGAGGGACACGATCGCCAGAGTCCGTTCGAGCCCACGCGAAGTCAGGTCCGACTTCCGTAGCGCATCCTCGAGGGTCCCGCGCAGCCTCCTTAGTTGCTGGCGCTCCACGTCATCGACGTAGTATGCATACGCCGAGAAAAAGCATTGGCGTGCCAACGCACAGACGAATTCGGTCGGGACATCCGGATCGCTGCCCTGCGGGCCGGACCCAGACGCGAATCGAGAAAGGATGCATCGGCGGAGCTGCATCAGGACCTCTTCCACGCCGACATCGATAATCAGCATCCGCGGCAACGCAGCCAGCAGGAGCGGTTCGCGAAAGAACGCCGCCACTGGCGCAGCGACCGAAGCGAGCGGATCGTCCCCACGCCGAGCCGCGCTCTGCAAGACTTGGAAGCCTTCATGGTTCCGGGTCAGCGAGACAATCGTTGGAGTGACGAAGACGAGCGTGTCGTCGTTGACGCAGAGACGTAGGAGAACGTCGCGCACGCTCGCCGTGGCTTGGTTGAGAGCGAAGCCGTGGAGCGTCTCGGCCAAGGTTCTGCTCAGTTCCATGTTCCCAGGGTCGTCCACGGCCAGCTCGAGGAGCAGCGGGATCGCCTCGTACGCGCGACCCGTCGCCCGCAGGAGCAGCGCAAGCCAGTTCTTAACTTCGCGATAATCCGGATTGAATGTGAGCGCGTGGCGGTAGCTCGATTCTGCATCGGCCAGCCTGCCGAGGGCGTGGAGACTGATCCCCAGGGTAGCGTGCGCCAAGTCGTTCTCCGGTTCCAGCGCGAGGATGCGGCGGCTGTTCGCGGCAGCCACCTCGGTTTGCCCTGTTTTTCGAAGGAGCGGGAGTGAATTGAGAAGCGCGCCCAGGTAGTCGCGGCGGAGTCTCAGCGCCGCGTCAAGCGCCGCCAGCGCCTCGAGGTTGCGCTCGAGTGCTTCCAGGGCACCGGCCAACCCGACCCAGGCCTCCGGAAAGTCAGGCAGGAGCCTGAGCGCTGTACGAAAGCCGGCTTCGGCTTGCGAATATCGCGAGCGCAATAAGTCCGCGCGAGCCAGGTTGTAATGTGCGGCCGCGTATTCTGGATCGTTCGCTATCGCGAGCTCGTAGGACCCCGCCGCAGCATCGAACTCGCCTGCCGCCTGCAGCGCAATTCCGAGGTTCATGTGAGCGCCGGCGAAGGTGCCGTCTGCCGCCACGGCCTGGCGGAAGCATTGCAGCGCCTTTTCGGCCTGCCCCGAAGTCTCCGCCTGGATCCCGCGCGCTACGAGGTCCTCAGCCCGCCGACGATTACGCCGAGCGTTTGGCTCGTCTGCAGCGCGGCGCTTGAATAGATTTCTGCTCGACAAACTCACTACAGATTCCTTCCTCAGGTCCCCGTGGCCGCGCACCTGTAGCTTCTTGCACTCGACGTGCGGACCGACCAGGGTTTCTCAGAGGGACCAACCCATCGTTCTCCGATCCATCGGTTGTGGTCGATGGCATGAGCTTAGGTCCTCGTGAGTTACCGCTTCAACAGTCTCTCCTCGAAAAACACCGCCATCGCATAGAACAGAAAATCCGCGTTGGCCTTGCGCGCGAAGCCGTGCCCTTCGTTGTCGGCGAGGAGATACCACACGGGGACGCCGTTCTTGCGCGCCGCGGCCATGATCTGTTCGGCCTCGGTGTAGCGCACGCGCGGGT
>DATJWL010000145.1:0-30242 GCA_035501215.1 Casimicrobiaceae bacterium | reverse complement strand
TGCATATGGGCAAGTTCGTACACGGGCTGGCGAGCGCGGCCGCGCGCAAAGGGGTGCGCATCCACGAGAACACGCCCTTGACCGCACTGCGCCGCACGCCAGAGGGTCACGAGGTGGAGACACCTGGCGCGTGCGTGCAGGCACGCGAGGTCCTGCTGGCCACCGGCACATCGGCGGTGGGCCCCCTGGGTTGGTTCCGGCGGCGCATCGTTCCGGTGGGTGCCTACATCATCGTCACGGAGCAGCTGTCGCAGGACTTGCTCGATCGGATCCTGCCGCGACGCCGGAATGCGACGAACACCCGCAATCTCGTCAACTTCTTTCGCGTTACGCCGGACAACAGACTCCTTTTCGGCGGTCGCGCGCGGTTCGCCGCCCCGAGCCCGGAATCGGACAAGAAAAGCGGAGAAATCCTGCGCCGCGACATGGTCGCCACCTTCCCGTATCTGTCGAACGTGCGTATCGATTACTGCTGGGGCGGCCTGGTCGACATGACCCGCGACCGCTTGCCCCGGGCCGGTGAGCGTGATGGCGTCTACTACTCCATGGGCTACAGCGGGCATGGAACGCAGATGTCCGTCTACATGGGCACCGTGATGGCCGACATCATCGATGGTGGCCAGGATCGCAATCCCTGGAAGGACTTCGATTGGCCGGCGATCCCGGGGCACTTGGGACCTCCTTGGTTCCTGCCTCTGGTTGGCGCCTACTACAAGCTCAAGGACAGGATCGTGTGAAGGTGTTGAGACGACTGCGCCGCCGGCGAGCTCGCCGGCCGATGCTCATCGCGCCAAGCGCAGCACCCACATGGGCTTGAGGCCTGTGGGCTAGAAGTCGGCGACCTTCCCCCATGCTGACTTGCTGAACCGATCCGGCTGGAACGGTGCGGGATCGAAGATCGGCGCAGCACCGGTGACGAGGTCGGCGATGAGGTGGCCAGCGCCCGGGCCGATGCCGAAGCCGTGCCCGGAGAAGCCGGCGGCAAGGACGAAGCCCGGAACGTGCGGCGCTTCCCCGATGCCTGGGATGCCGTCGGGCGTGCTGTCGATGTAACCCGCCCAGGTGTTGGCGATGCTGGCCCCGCGCAGCGCGGGCAGCAAAGCGACGGCGCGGCGATGAGTCTCGCGCACGCCGGCCGGATCCGGCTTCGGGTCGAGGATGCGCGCCCGTTCCATGGGTGTCGGCTCGTCAAGGCTCCAGCGCGCCAGCGTTTCGTGGCCCCAGCGCATCCCTTCGAGGCCGCCCGGGAACACGTTGCGCCAGCGTCTTGCGAACATCGGGATGAACTGCGGCGCGAAGCGCATGAGCTGCGGCGTGGGGTCGACGCGCCCGCGGCCGCTGATGGCCAGAATGTAACTGTTGTCGCTGCGGCGGGTGACGGCGACTCCCGGTGCCGCCAGCGCGTCCGGCAGCCGCTGTTCGATGGGCGCCATGCGCACGATCGCTTGGCGCACCGTGGCCAGAGGAAAGCGGACGCCGAGCTGGCGGCAGAACGAGGACGCCCATGCGCCGCCTGCCAGAACGGCGGTGCGCGTCTTGATGGTTCCCGCTTCGGTCACGACGCCGCTGACGCGGCCGCCCTCGAGCTCGATGCCGCGCGCGGCACAGTTCTGCACGACGATGCCGCCAAGCTTCATGAGGGCGGCGGCCGCCGCCGGCGCCGCCTTGGACGGATCCGCCGTACCGTCACTGGGCGAAAAGACGCCGCCCTTCCACGCACGTCCGGTCGCCTGTCCGCGCTCGGTGGCTTCGCGAGCGCTCAGCATGTGTGTGGTCACGCCTGCGGTCTTCGCGAAATCGCGCCAGCGGGCCCAGCGCGCCAGTTCTGCCTCGTCGTTGCTGAGGTAGAACAGCCCGCAGCGGGAGAAGCCCGTGTCCTCGCCGGTGTCCGCGGCAAACTGCTCCCACAGTTCGAGGCTCTTGGTGGCCATCGGCAGCTCGCGCGCATCGCGATTCTGCTGGCGACACCAGCCCCAGTTGCGGCTCGATTGCTCGGCGCCGATGCGCCCCTTTTCGACAAGCGTGACTTTGATGCCCCGCTTGGCGAGGTAATAAGCGGTGAAGGCACCGATGATGCCCCCGCCGATGATCACGGCATCGGCGGACTGCGGCAGTTGCGCGCCGGTTTCGATGTGCGTCAGTGGTGCGGGCATGGCATATCCACCATCATTGAACCCTCGTTCACGCGGGACGATGTATCGCGTAGACCTTCTTCACGTGGACTTCGCTTAACCATGCGCATTCCGCGCCACGCGCTGCGAGAAAAACATCGCCCTCGCGGAACGTCACCGATCCTGAGGCGTCCTCGAACGTGACGCTGCCCTCGAGCAGGTGCATGAGCTCGATATGTCGATAGACCATCGCCCGCCGGTGATAGGGTGTGGAGTCCCACGTGCCGCACGTGAACTCGCCGTCGTTCGAACGATAGTCGGTGTGGTTGCGGCACGCGGGCGTAGGTCCAACGAGAAGGTCGGCGATCGGCGGGCTCGATGGCTGCAAAGGCGCGGTCTCGTCGATCGGCACCGCCCGGTCGGCGGCGCCGGTCTCGGCGGGGCAGGTGACGACGATGGCAACGGTCCCCGCGGCTGCACGCCAGCTGAAGCTCAGTCCGGCGGGCAGTACGGCGCTGCGCCCGGCGGTGATGACAGTCGCGCCGCGCGCGCTATCGAGGGTGACCTCTCCCGACAGGAGAATCACGAATTCGTCGCCCGGTAACGCGTCGACGCGACCTTCGCCCATCGGTGCAAACGCGACGACACGTGCACGGTCGTCGGCGAACGCCGGCGTCGCGCGACCCGTGAGCCAATCGCGCGTTGGTGGCGCGCCCGTGGCATAGGCGCGGAGATCGACGACACTTGCGGGAGCTTTGGCAGGCATGATCTATTGGAATCCGAGAATTGATTTGACTTCCAGATATTCCTCGAGGCCGTGCGCGCCATACTCGCGACCGTTCCCCGAGCGTTTGTATCCGCCGAAGGGCGCATGGGGATCCCACGCCGGATGGTTGATGTGAACCTGACCGGTACGAATGCGAAGCGCGACATCGCGCGCTGCGGCGACGTTCGCACTTTGAACGTGTCCGCCGAGTCCATACACCGTGTCATTGGCGATCGTGACGGCCTCATCGACGGTTTCGTACGGCAGGACGCAAAGCACGGGGCCGAAGATCTCTTCCTGTGCGATGCGCATGCCGGTGCGCACGTCCGAGAAGATCGTGGGACGCACGTAGAACCCTTTGGCGTGCCCCAACGGCCGTCCGGGACCGCCGCAGATGAGCTTGGCCCCCTCGGCGATCCCGACATCGATCATCTCCTGCACACGATTGAACTGTGCTCGATTGGCCACCGGCCCGAGCACGGTCTTCTCCGACGACGGCTCGCCGACCACCATCGACTCGGCCGTCGATGCAGCGAGTCGCTCGACCTCCTCGAGACGGTCGCGCGGCACGAGCATGCGGGTCGGCGCGCTGCACGATTGGCCGACATTGCGAAACGCGGCCATGACGCCGAGCGGAACCACGCGCGAGAAATCGGCATCGGGCAACAGGACGTTGGGGGACTTGCCTCCCAGCTCCTGCGTAACGCGCTTCACCGTCGGAGCCGCCTCCTGCGCGACGAGCACGCCGGCCCGTGTCGATCCCGTGATCGAGATGAGGTCGATGCCGGGGTGCGCTGCCATCGCTCGGCCCACTTCGGGACCGGTGCCGTTGACGAGATTGAACACACCCGGCGGCAGGCCCGCGTCGTGGATCACTTGCGCGAAAAGCAATGCAGAAAGCGGAGACAGCTCGCTTGGCTTCAGCACCACGGCGCAGCCGGCGGCGAGGGCCGGCGCAACCTTGGCGGTGATCTGGTAGAGCGGCCAGTTCCACGGCGTGATGAGCGCGCAGACGCCGATGGGCTCGCGCACGATCGCCGTCGTTCCCTGCATCTTCAGGAACGCGTATTGGTTGAGCACGTCGCGAGCGACGCGGACGTGCGCGGCCGCGAACGGCACGTGCGCCGTGCGCGCGTGGCTGATGGCCGCGCCCATTTCGAGCGAGATGGCCTGCGCGAACGACTCCGCGCGCTCGAGGATCAACGCATGTATGCGGTCGAGGAAGGCGGCGCGCGCCTCTACCGACAAGGCCGCGAACGCGGGGAACGCGGCGCGGGCGGCGACTGCCGCTGCATCGACGTCGGCAGCGGTGCCTGTCGCGATCTCCGCGATGCTTTCTTCCGTCGCGGGATTGACGACGGGTACCGTGTCCGGCCGCGACGAGCGCACCCATCGACCGCCGATGTAGAAGCTCTGGCGAGTATCCGCGTCGATCATTGGTCAACATCCTCGCTTGTATCACGGCGGCACGCGGCGATGGCGTCGATCTCGACGAGATAGCCGTAGTGCAACTCGGCGACGGGTACGACGGTTCGGGCCGGCCGCGCGTCACCCATCACTTCTGCATAGATCGCGTTGAAACGCGGCCAGCGCGCGACGTCGACGATATACGCAGTGACCTTCAGCACGTCATCCTTTGTGGCTCCCGCCGAGCGCAGTGCGGTCAGCACGTTGTCCAACGCCTGGCGGACCTGGTCCTCGAAGGGAAGATCCGCCGTATGCGACCCGTCGGGGCGCGTGGCGAGCTGGCCGGACACGAACACGAGGTTACCGAAGCGGACCGCGTGGCTGTAATGACCGCCGGGACGGGGAAGCGCGTCGGAAGTGATGAAGTCGATCTGCTCACGCATGCCGTTCACCATCCGCGGACGCGCGGCCAGCTCGCGACGACCTCGCCAGTGCCGCGTGTGACGTGGTACCGCTCGTGCTGCGCGCCGGTCGCGCAGGCGTGATTGGGCAGGATGCGCACCCGCGTACCCACCGCAAGCTCCGGCAACCGCTGCGTACTTCCGGGACGTACGGAAATGATTCCATGCTCCTGGCTCGCATCGCTGACGATGAGATCGGGATATGGCTTGCCATCGATGTCGCAGACGACGCCATATCCCTGGTCGACCGGGTGGCGGGCGGTGCCGCGATCGCGGGACAGCGCCATCCACCCTCCGTCGATGAGAATCCAGCCCTTTTGCGGTTTGTTCCCGATCACGGTGGCGAGCACCGACAGGGCGATGTCGTCGACCTGGCAGACGCCGATGCCGTGCATGACGAGATCGAAGAACATGAACACGCCCGCACGTACCTCGGTGACGCCGGCAAGGTCGCGCGCGAAGTGGGCCGTCGGTGTCGAGCCGATGCTGACGACCGGACAAGCGTGACCATCGGCACGCAAGAGGTCGGCCGCAGCCACAGCGGCTGCGCGCTCGGCCTCCGCGGCCTCGGGCAGTCCTTCGCCATTGCGGCAGCCGTACGATTCGCCGGCATGGGTCAGCACGCCGCGCAGGTCGAGGGACGCGTCGCGCAGAATGCTTGCGATCGTCACGAGGGTTCGATCGTCCGGCGTCAGTCCGCCGCGATGTCCGTCACAGTCGATCTCCAGCAGCACACCGAGCAGCTTCGAGCCGCGAGCGGCGGCTGCAACCAGTGCCAGTGCCTGGTCGGCAGTATCAATGACAACCTTGACGTCGACGCCGAGCTCGCACAACGCGGCGACGCGCGCGATCTTGTCCGGAGCGAGTCCGACCGCGTAGGTGATATCGGTAAAGCCGCCGTCCGCGAAGTATTCCGCTTCCTTGATGGTCGATACGGTGATTGGTCCAGCACCGAAGAGACGCCGGACGACGTCGATTGACTTGGCCGTCTTGACGTGCGGCCGAAGCGTGGCGCCGAGCGGGGTCAGATGCGCCGTCAGGCGGGCGACGTTGCGCTCCGCCTTGTCCATATCGAGGATTAGGGCGGGCGTTTCGAGCGCGGTGAGTGTGTCGGACATGGTAGGGAGTATTAGACGCGGAATGCGGTGAAAGCGGATGCCGTATAGGCGCTCGAAATCGCATCTTCTACCGCACCGACAACACGTCCTGGAAGAATGTGCCGCGCTGTCGAGTCGGGGCTCGAGATATGGCGGCCACCGACGATTGCGCCAACAGAAAAATGCTGGAACGCGCTCGGATTGAAATGGAATCCACTTACGCAGGACATGAACAAGACATATCCATTGCCGAAGGATTCGTACACTGATACCGCCCTAGCCGCAATGGATCTCCAATGGCGTTCAAACCGAACTTCATCAGTGTTGATCGCAGTCAACGACAGACGTTTGACGGCCATCGCGTCTCCCGCTCGATCGATGTCCTCGCCCTGCGCAGCCTATGTTGACCGGTATCGACAGCAATGAGGGGATGACAGGGGCGCTCAGCACGACCGCGCCGAATCTCCCGGCGGAGGAGGTGCGCGCTCTGACTCGCCGTCTCTACGGCATCGACGGCAGCGTCCAATCGCTCGCTGGTGAACGCGACCAGAATTGCCTGGTCGAGACGGCGGACCGCAGGCGCTTCGTCCTCAAGATCAGCAATCCATCCGAGCCGGTCTCGGTCGTCGATTTCCAGATCGCAGCGCTCGACCACATCGCCAGGGTGTCACCCGAACAGCCGGTGCCGCGCGTCGTTCGAACATTGGATGGGCTTACGCATGGCGCCTTCGAATTGCCCGGAGGTCGGCGGACACGCGTGCGGATGCTGACCTATCTGGACGGCATCCAGATCCGGGAGACGGCGCGAACCGCCGCGCAGCGACGGGCTATGGGGACCGGGCTTGCCGCGTTGGACCGCGCACTGCACGGTTTCACTCACCCGGGTGCGGCGCATGACCTGTTGTGGAACGTTTCCGCTGCCCACCGGCTCGCAGCGAAGCTCGATGGAATCGTCGATGCGACGCGCCGCGCGCTTGCCGAAGCGTACATGACGCGGTTCACCGAGCATGTGCTGCCGCGCCTGGCGTCCTTGCGCTCGCAGGTGATCCACAACGACTACCACCTCTACAACGTCCTCGTCGCACCCGATGATCATGCACGCATCGTGGGGGTCATCGACTTCGGCGACATGCTGCATGCGCCACTGGTAGGCGAAGTGGCTACTGCCGCTGCATTCCACATGGCCGGCGCCGATGATCCCTTCGAGGGGCCGGCCCAGTTCGTGGCTTCGTATCACGCGGCTTTGCCGCTGACCGGTGTCGAACAGGAGATCGTTGCCGATCTCATGGCCACGCGCCATCTCGTCACGGTGCTGATCTCCGAGTGGCGCGCCGCTCGATATCACGAGAACCGCGCCTACATCATGCGTCACAACCCCGCGGCGTGGGAGGCACTGTTCTACATGGCCGGCCTCTCCCGCGACACTGCACGCGACCGGCTGCTGGCCGGCGTACGACCTGGAGCCCATCCTTGAAAACCACGATCGACCTCAACATGGTCAATGCCTACGTCCCCGGGCGCGCCGACGTAGAACCCGCCACCGCGGCGATGATCGCGCGGCGCGAGGCCTTGCTCGGCCCCGCCTACCGGCTGATGTACGAACGCCCGCTCCACATTGTGCGGGGCGAAGGCGCTTGGCTCATCGACCCGCAGGGGCGCCGCTATCTCGACGCCTACAACAACGTCACATCGCTCGGGCATTGTCATCCTTCGGTGACCGAGGCGATCTCCCGGCAGGTGCAGACGCTGGCGACCAATACGCGCTATCTCAACGACACCATTCTCCATCTCGCGGAACGGCTGCTCGCCAGCGTGCCGGGAACCGAGCTTGCGCACCTGATGCTGACGTGCACGGGCAGCGAGGCCAACGACCTCGCCTACCGCATTGCGAAGGTCCGCACCGGCGGCACCGGCGTGATCGTGACGCAGACCGCTTACCACGGCATCACCGATGCGGTCTCGCAGTTTTCGCCGTCCCTGGGCGTCACGGTCGATCTCGGTGCGCATGTGCGACTGGTTCCAGCGCCGCGTCTCTACCACGCCGAAGGTTCGAACCTCTCCGAGCACTTCACCCGCGACGTCGAGGCGGCGATCGACGACCTGCGGCGCCACGGGATCAAGCCGGCCGCGCTGATCGTGGATTCGCTGTTCACCAGCGACGGCATCCTTCCTGAACCCGCGGGCGTGCTGAAGGGCGCGGTCGACGCGATCAAGCGGGCAGGTGGCGTGTTCGTCGCCGACGAGGTGCAGTCCGGATTCGGCCGGACCGGGGAACACCTTTGGGGGTTTCAGCGTCATGGCGTCGTGCCCGACATGGTGACGATGGGTAAACCGATGGGCAATGGCCAGCCGATCGCAGGACTGCTGGCGACCGCCGACGCGCTGGCAGAATTCGGGCAGCGCTCGCGTTACTTCAGCACCTTTGCGGGCAACACCGTTTCGTGTGCGGCGGCGCTCGCGGTTCTCGACACAATCGAGCGAGACCGCCTAGTGCAGCATGCTGCCGAAGTCGGGAATATCCTGCGTGATGGCATTGCCGCACTTGCCGCACGGCACGAAGCCATCGGCGACGTGCGAGGCGCAGGCCTGATGATTGGCGTCGAGCTTGTGCGTGATCGCTCATCTCGAGCGCCGGATCGCACGCTCACCAGCCAGGTGGTGAACCTCATGCGCGACAAGGGCGTGCTGATCAGCGCCTGTGCAATGGGACACAACGTGCTCAAGATTCGCCCGCCCCTGGTGCTGTCTGCGGAACATGCCGGCGTCGTCATACAGGCCTTGAACGAAGCCCTCGGTGAAGCGCAGACGGCCAGCGCCCGATAACTGCATCGCAATCCGCAATCGAGATCATCTGCCGAGCGCGTCGAGCATCTGGTACCAGCCGGCAACGATCCGCGCGCCGGGTGTGCGCAATGGATAGAAGGGCACAGTCTTCTGCCGGGACGCGTCGAGCAAGGCAAGCTGCGGCGACTCGCCGGCCATCAAGCGGCCCGCGTACTGGCCCAGCAGCGTCGCCATGGCGATGCCCACGCCGTTGTAGCCGAACGCGACGAACGTGCGGTCGTCGATCCGGCCGATTTGCGGCAGCTGGTTGAACGTCATGCCCACCAGGCCGGACCACCGGAACTCAATCGCGAGGCCCTCCAGGTCGGGGAACAGCATCGTCATGGCTCGCCGGAGCGCCTCGAAAGACGACGCGGTGTCTTCCTTGCCGAAAGCCCCGCGGCCGCCGAAGACGAAGCGGCCGTCCACCTTGCGGAACCACTTCATCATGCGGCGCGTTTCCGAGTAGCCGCGGCCCGCAGTGAGCAACTTCGCCTGAAGGTGTTCCGGCATGCGCTCGGTCGCGATGATGGCGGTGCGGAAGGGAATCATGCGGCGGCTCACCTTTCCAGTTGCGGCCGTGAAATCGGAATAGGCGTCGGTGGCGATGAGGACCTGCCGCGCCCGGACCGTGCCGCTGGGCGTCTCGACCACTACGCCCCGCGGTTCGCGCGCGATGCGGGTGGCGGGACTGTTCTCGAAGATCTGCACCTTGCGCGCCACCAGGCCCGCTGCCAGGCCGCGCACGTAGTTGAGCGGATGGAGCGTACCCGCCAGCCGGTTGAGGACGCCGCCCACGAATGCGTCGGAGCCGAGCTCCTCGGCAAGCTGCGCGCGTGACAGCACGCAGCAGGCGTCGTCCTTGAGCTCGCTGCGCAGCCAATCCGCCTCCGCAATGAGGGCATCGAGCGCGCGCGGCGTATGCGCGCAGCGCAGGTTGCCCGAGCGCTCGAACTGCGCGTGCGGAACGCCCAGGTCGGCGATGAGTTCTTCGAGCACATCGAGCGACTCATGCGCGATGTCGTGCATGCGGCGCGCGGTCTCCAGTCCATGCGCCCTGGCCATCGCCGGAAAGGGCACGCGAAACTTCCCGATCGCGCAGCCGCCGTTGCGGCCGCTCGCTCCCCAGCCCACGGCCTTGGCCTCGAGCACCGCGGGCTCGATGCCGCACCGCTGCAGGGCCTGCGCGGCCGACAGCCCCGTGTAGCCGCCGCCGACGATTGCGACGTCGGCGCTCAGGTCCCTTTGGAGCATCGGGAGCGAGGGCCCCGGCTCGGCCGTGCGTTGCCACAGGGAGCGGGCGTCCTTATACCGGGTCGACACACTCATGCTGGGATCCGTCGCTGCTCACGCGTCGAGCCAAACATGTTCGGCGAAGCTGAAACCCATTAGCCCGCCCAGCGGTATCGGCGAGAGACCCCGCAATTTCCTGCTGTGCCCATCGAGGCTGGCCATGAAGTACGGAATCGCGATGCCGGAGTCCTCGTGGACCATCGTCTGGAGGTCGTCGTACATCTGGGCGCGCTTGGCGTCATCGGGCTCCCCGCGCGCGGCGAGCACGAGCTGGTCGAACTTGTCGTTCTTCCAGCCGGACTCGTTCCAGGGCGCGTCGGACTTGAAGAACTGTGACAGCATCACGTCCACGGAAGGGCGCGGCTGGATCAGGCCGAATCCGACGGGGTGCTTCATCCAGTGTTGGGCCCAGTACCCGTCCGCGGGCATGCGGCGGATGTCGAAATGGACGCCGGCCTTGCGGGCCTCCTGCTGGAGGATCGTCGCGATCTCGATGGATCCGGTCGCAACGGGGGACACGACCATCGGGATGGCCGCGGACCCGAGGTTGGCCCGCTGGAAGTGCCACTTGGCTTTCTCGGGGTCGTAGGGCCGCTGCTTGAGCCCCTTGAAGTAGAAGCGCATGCTGGGATGGATGGGCTGGTCGTTCGCCAGTACGGCGTGCCCGAGTTGGATCGACTTGATCATCTGCTCGCGGTCGAACAGGTGCTTCATCCCCTGCACGAAGTCGGCGTTGTTGCCCGGCGCTCGGTCGAGCCGCATGATCAGGTCCGTGTAAGGGCCGGCCTTCGTCTCGAAGATGGCGTGCTCGCTGCTCGCGGTCACACGGCTCACCGAACGCGGGTCGACCGCCAGCACGAGATCGAGCTGACCGGCCAGCAGGCCATTGACGCGCGCGCTCTCGTCGCCGATGCCGACGTGCTCGATCTCGTCGAGGTAAGGCCGGTTCGGCTTCCAGTAGTTGTCGTTGCGCACGGCGACGACGCGCACGCCGGGCTTGAACTCCTTCACCTTGAAGGGACCGGTGCCGATGCCGCCGTTGAAGTCGCTCGTGCCATCTTTGACGATGTGGAAGTGGTAGGTGCCCAGGATCACCGGCAGGTCCGCATTGGGGGCGGCGAGACGGACGGTCACCTCGTTCGGACCGGTCGCGGTGACCTCCTCGATCTGGTCGGCCAGCGGCTTGGCGCGCGAGGCGGTCACCGGGTTCTTGTGACGCAAGAGCGAGAACATCACGTCCTGCGGCGTCAGCGGCTTGCCATCGTGGAAGGTCACGCCGCGGCGCAGCTTGAACACCCACGTCTTGGCGTCCGTGGTGCTGAACTCCTCGGCCAGCGAAGGCTGCGGCGTGAGGCTGCCGTCGAGGTAGGTCAGCCCGTTGTAGAACATGAAGCCGCGGACGTAGTCGGTGCCATTGGACTGCTTCGCGGGGTCAAGCGTGTCGCTCACCGCGGCCGTCGAGCCGGCCACCGTGATGCGGCCGCCCTTGCGCGGCGTCTGCGCATGTGCGGTGGCGGCGACGCTCGTGATGCTGCCGGCCAGCGCCGCCTGCATCCCGGCGGCGATCAGCATGCGCAGCACGTCACGCCGGCTCGCGCCCCGCTGCAATGCGCCGAGGACCAGGTTGCTGTCTTCGGGGCCGACAAGCCCGGACAGTTGCTTCTTCTCTCGCACGGTGTGTCTCCTTCTGGATGGATCAGAGTCCCACGAGGGCCGGAAGCCCGTTGATGTCGCGGATTTCGGCGAAGCTGTAGGCGTCGTTCGGCTTCGGTTCATGACCGCGGTTGACGAACACCTTGTTGACGATGCCGAGTTCCTGCGCCGTGAAGAGGTCGTAGCGCGGATTCGCGGAAACGTGCAGGATGTCCTCGGGAACGCAGCCGAGCTGGTCCAGCATGTATTCGAAGGCCGCGTAGCGCGGCTTGTAGGCGCCCGCGTCGTGCGCGGTATACACCTTGTGGAAAGGGGCCTGCAGCTTCTCGACGTTCGAGTGAATCTGCTCGTTCATCGCGTTCGACAGGATGACCAGGGGGATCTTCTTCGCGATGCGCCTAAGCGCATGCGGCACGTCGGCGTGCGGGCCCCAGGTGGGCACGATGTCGTAGATCCTCCTCGCGTGCTCGTCGCGATAGGCCAGCCCGTGCTTCCTGCACGCACGCTCGAGGGCCGAACGCAGCACCTCCAGGTAGGGCTTCCAGTCACCCATTGCTTCGTCGAAGCGGTAGTCGTTGAAGCTCTTGAGGAACGCGTGCATCCGCTCCGGCTGGAGCTGGCCCTCGTAGATGTCGTACGCCGCCTGGTGCATGGGGTAGTACGTGAGCGTCCCGTAGCAGTCGAAGGTAATGTACTTCGGGCGGAACTTCATGTCGGCGTCTCTCCTGGACTCGGCGCAAAGAGTTATGGGACCTATGTCCGAAGCATAGGCAACGCCCCGTGCGCAGGCAATTGCGCAATTGTCAGCGCGGGCATAACATCAAGTTATGCACAGCCTGCGCAGGAAACTTCCGAGCGCGAACGCGCTATTCGCTTTCGAAGCGGCGGCGCGCTGCGGCAACTTCAGCAAGGCCGCCCTTGAGCTGTATGTGACGCAGCCGGCGGTGAGCCGGATGCTTTCGCGCATGGAACAGCATCTGAGCGTCAAGCTCTTCGAGCGCGCGCATGCAAAGGTGCGCCTTACCGAAGACGGGGAAATCCTCTTCGCGCGCATCTCGGAAGGCTTCCGCGGGATCGAAGCGGCGCTGGACGAGATCGAGGCGCGCCGTACAGGCACGGAAACCATCACGCTGTCGGTCTCCACCGCCTTCACGACGCACTGGCTGATGCCACGCATGCACAAGCTGCGCACCGCCTTTCCCGGGGTCGACGTGCGCTTCCAGCTCACCTCCGGGCCGTTGCGGGGGCCGGTGAAGGACGTGGACCTCGGTCTGCGCTTTCCCCACCGCGACGAAGTGCATGAGCACGGCGTGCTGCTGATGCCGGAGATCCTGGTGCCGGTTTGCAGCCCGGGTTACGCCCGGAACGTGCGCTCCCGCGCGAAGGACGGCGATACGCTCATGAACCTAACCGACGGAGACCGTGACTGGCATCGCCGCTTCGCGAGCTTTCGGAAGAACGGCCGCCCGCTGGCGCGCATCGTCGACTTCTCCGACTATGCGATCGTCATCCAGGCGGCGCTCCTCGGCCAGGGCATCGCGCTCGGATGGCTCAACTCGGTCGCCTATTGGCTGTCGACGGGCGCCCTCGTTCCAGGCGAGCGCGAGGCCGTCGTGACGGAGCGTGCGTGCCGTTTGCTGCATTCCTCCGATCGGCCGCCGCGCTTTGTCGTCGTGGCAGTCCGCGAATGGATCGCCGAGGAGATGAGGTCGGACTTGCGCGCGGTCGACCGGATGTACCCCGAGCTGCAGCTTGCGAAGCTGGCGGGCTGTGCACCCGCGTCCGTCGCGTAATCCTGTCGCCGGCTGCAAACGTGATACAGCGCAAGGATTCAGCCATGGGTTCCGCCGTCTCGCTCGACAAGTTTGACCTCAAGATCCTCGTGCACCTTCAGCGCGAAGGTCGCTGCTCGAATGTCGAGTTGGCCGATGCCGTCGGCCTGAGCCAAAGTCCGTGCCTCGTACGGACGAAGCGGCTGCAGGAGATGGGTGTGATCCGCGGCTATAGTGCCGACATCGCGCTGGAGAAGCTGGGCTCCTGCGTGACCGTATTTTCCGAGGTCACCATCAGCAGCCATCGGCGCCCCGACTTTCGCAAGTTCGAAGAGGTTGTCGGTAAGCAACCTGAAATCGTCGAGTGGTACAACGTTAGCGGCGGCTATGACTACATGCTGAAAATCGTGGTGCCGAGTGTTCGCTTGTTCCAGGAGCTGATGGAGCGCCTGCTGCAAAGCGATATCGGCATCGAAAAATTTACGAGCCGGATCGTGTTGCGACAGTCGCCCGGAAAGCGCATCTATCCCGTCAGCGTCATCGCCGGCGCCCCGCGCTGATAGGACACTCAATGGAGCTTTACACGCGGATACGTATGACGCTGCAGCCAGCCGGTCATCGTGTCCAGAGCCGTCTTCCAGAATCCGTGCAGCGCCATCCGATGACTGCGATACAGCGACCAATACATGAGCCGCGCGACCAGGCCCTCGATCCGAAAGCCCTTGCCGCGCACGAATCCCATGAGGCTGCCGAAGGCGGCCGAATGCCCGAGCGAGATCAAGGACCCGTGATCGCGATATCGGAAACGACCGACTGCGTAGCCGCGCGCGATATCGGGTACGGTGCGCGCCAGGTACTTGGCCTGCTGGTGAGCGACCTGCGCACGCGGCGGCAGCGTGGACTCGGCATCGGCCCATGGCGCGGCCGCACAGTCGCCGAGGGCAAAGACATGCGCGTCCCGCGTCGTGCGCAAGTCTTCGCCGACGACGAGGCGGTCGATGCGGTCGGTCTCGAGGCCGTCGATGGCTCGCAGTAGAGCCGGCGCTCGAATGCCCGCCGCCCACACGACGAGGTCCGCCGCATATACGGCGCCACCGGCGCATTGAATGGTGTCCGCAGTGACGCGCGTGACTTGAACGCCGGTGCGCACCTCGATCCCTTGCGCAGCAAGCGCCGCGGCAACCGACGTGGCCAATCTCTCCGCCAAGTGCGGAAGAATTCGCGGCCCGGCCTCGATGATTCCGATCTGGATGTGCCGGTCGGCATCCAGATTGCGGAGTCCGTAGTCCGCCAGAACGCGCGTCGCGTTGCGCAGCTCGGCGGCCAGCTCGACGCCTGTCGCACCTGCGCCTACGATGGCGATGCGGAGCGGCTCGTCCGTATGCGGCAGCCGGTGATTCGCCCCGTAGCATGCATTCACGAGCTTGCGATGAAAGAGGTGGGCCTGCCATGGAGCGTCCAGTTTCCACGCGTGTTCCGCAACACCCGGCGTGTTGAAATCGTTGGAGGTGGAGCCGACCGCGACCACGAGCGTGTCGTACCGCAGGCGCCGCACCGGTAGGATGAGCGCGCCGTCGTCGCTTCGCACTTCGCCGATGACGATCTCGCGCGCGGTGCGGTCGAGGCCGATCATGGGCCCGCGGCAATACTCGAAGTGATTCCAGCGTGCCTGGTACAGATAGTCGACCTGCTCGGCGTGAATGTTGAGGCTGCCCCCCGCGACCGCGTGGAGCAGTGGTTTCCACATGTGCGTCCGCGCGCGGTCGACGAGAACAATTTCCATGCGGTGGCGACGACCTTGGCTGCGTCCGAGCCGCGTGGCGAGCTCGAGGCCGCCGGCGCCTCCACCCACGATCACGACGCGGTGCACAGCGCTTCCACCCTGATTCATTGCAGACCGCCGACGTACATGCGTTCGTACCGGTCGCCGAGCGCCGTGAGCACCTCGTAACCGATCGTGCCCGCCGCGCGCGCGAGGTCGTCGACGCCGATGTGGTCACCGGCCAGCTCGACGACCGAGCCCTCGGCAACCGGCCCTGCAACGTTGGTGACGTCGAGGAGCATCGTGTCCATCGAGACGGTTCCGACGATCGGCACCCGGGCACCACCGACGTACGCGAAGCCGCGATTGCTCGCGCCGCGCAAATAGCCGTCGGCATAGCCGGCGGCGACTGTGGCAATGCGCGAGCGTCGCTTTGCGGTCCAACGATGCCCGTATCCGACCGATGCGCCTGCATCAACCGTGCGCGACTGAATTACCTGGGCTTCCAGTCGGATGACCGGCCGCATCGGATTGTCCCGGCCAACCGTCGGTGCGATGCCGTAGAGCGCGGCGCCTGGCCGCACGAGGTCGAAATGGTAGTCGTCGCCGAGGAAGACGCCAGACGAGTTGGCGAGCGTTGCGCGCGCGTGCGGCAAGCGCGAGCGCGCGGCGACGAATCGCCCCAGTTGCACGCGATTGATGTCGAACGACGGATCATCGGCGCTCACGAGATGGCTCATGAGGAAGCGCACGTCGATGCCGCGCAGCGCATCCCTTCCCGACAGTGCGTCGAATTCGGCTTCCGACAAGCCAAGCCGCGCCATGCCGGTGTCGACCTGGAGGAGCGCCGGCAACGTGCGCCCGAGCTTGCGCGCAAGGGTTCGCCAGAGGTCGACTTGGGACATCGAGTTGAGCACCGGGATGACGTCGTGTTCGACGAACGCCGGCTCCGTGCGCGGAAGTGGCCCGTGCAGGACGTACAACACGGCGTCGCGGGCCATTTTCGCGCGCAATGCGACCGCTTCGCCCAAGTGTGCCACGAAGAACTGGCGGCATCCCGCAGCGTAGAGCGCGGGAGCGATGCGCGCCGCACCAAGCCCGTAGGCGTTCGCCTTCACCACCGCGCCGCAGTCGGCACGGCCGACGCGGCGCTTGATCGTCTTCCAGTTGTCGCATATCGCGCCGACGTCGATCGTCAGCACGGCGCCCGCGGTCAGCTCGACCATTGCAGCCGCGCCTCACGTGTGAACGCCGGGCGCTCGTAGCGATCGATACCGAGGTCGTTCGTCTCGATCTCCGGCTTGCGACCCGTTACCAGATCGCAGACGACGCGGCCCGTGCCCGCTGCCATCGTCCAGCCGAGCGTGCCGTGACCCGTGCTGATGTACAGGTTTCGATATCGTGTACCGCCGACGATCGGCGTGCCGTCCGGGGTCATGGGCCGCAGTCCGGTCCAGAACGTCGCCTTGCGCACGTCGCCGCTTCCCGGAAAGAGGTCGGTGACCACGTGCTCGAGGGTGGCGCGCCGTGCGGAATTCAGCGAGAGATCGTACCCAGAGAGTTGCGCGGTGCCGCCGACGCGAATGCGATTGCCCAATCGCGTGACGGCGACCTTATGCGTCTCGTCCATGACGGTCGATTCGGGCGCTCGCGACGGATCGGTGATCGGCACGGTGATCGAAAATCCCTTGACCGGATAGACGGGCAGATCGATCCCGATCGGCGAAAGCAGCTTGGGCGAATAGCTGCCGAGCGCCACGACGTATTGGTCTGCGGTCACGGTGCCGAAGTCCGTGCGCACGCCCGTGATGCGATCGCCGGCCTTGTCCACGCCGACGATGTTGAGGCCGAAGCGGAACCTCGCACCGTGCTGCTCCGCGAGCCTGGCGACGCCCTGGGTGAACGCGAGGCAGTCTCCTGTCTCGTCGCCGGGCAAGCGCAACGCGCCGGCGAACTTGGCCTTGACATGGGACAGCGCCGGCTCGTGCGCGACAATGGCCTCCCGGTCAAGCACCTCGTAGGGAACGCCGAACGCTGCGAGGACCGCGATGTCCTTGCCGAGACCGTCGAGCTGCTTCTCTGACCGGAACAGCTGCAACGTTCCCAGCGTCCGGTGGTCGTACGCGATGTTCGTTTGCGCACGCAGGTCCTTGAGGCAATCACGGCTGTACTCGGCGAGCCTCAGCATGCGCGCCTTGTTCGTGTGATATCGCGCCGTCGTGCAGTTGCGCAGCATCGCCAATGCCCAGCGCCACATCGCCGGATCGAGCGTCGGCTTGATCACGAGCGGGCGATGCCGCATCAACAGCCACTTGATCGCTTTCAATGGCACACCGGGTCCCGCCCACGGTGCCGAGTAGCCGGGCGAGACCTCGCCGGCATTGGCGAAGCTCGTCTCCAGTCCCGGAGCAGGCTGGCGATCGAGCACGGTGACCTCGTGGCCGTCCCTTGCGGCGTAGTACGCGATTGTCGTTCCGATGACGCCACTTCCAAGTACCAGCACATGCATGACGCGGCTCCCGCTTCGGAAATTCGAAGCGATGGTATCGGCATCGCGTCCCGGCGGTGTTCCGATTGCAGCCTTCCTTTCAGCACGAAGCTGCGGTCTTGACCCGGCGATCGGCAGATTAACTAGGCGGGGACACCGTATGATTCACACACGATGCGCCGCTCGATGAATCCCGCCGAAATCGACGATCTGGTGCCAGAGCTCATTGCGCTGCGCCGCGACCTGCATGCCCATCCCGAGCTTGCCTTCGAAGAGAGGCGCACTTCGGGTATCGTCGCCGCCGAGCTGCGTCGTCTCGACATCGAGGTCCACGAAGGCCTTGCCGGCACCGGCGTGGTGGGTACGCTGCGTCATGGGCGCAGTACGCGCACCATCGGCCTGCGTGCCGACATGGACGCGCTGCCGATCGCCGAGCAATCGCAGCTCGCGCACGCCAGCCGGCACGCCGGTGTACATCATGGTTGCGGTCACGACGGCCACACGGCGATGCTGCTCGGCGCCGCACGGCATCTCGCGCGCATGCGACTTTTCGACGGGACGATCCATTTCATCTTCCAGCCCGCGGAGGAAGGTCGTGGCGGCGCACGGGTGATGCTGGAGCAGGGGTTGTTCGATCGATTTCCGTGCGATGCGGTGTATGCGCTGCACAACTGGCCCGACTTGCCCGCGGGCCACGCGCAGACGCGGCCCGGTCCGATCATGGCGGCCGCCGACCGGTTCGACATCATCCTGCGCGGACGCGGTGGGCACGCGGCGCAACCGCACCGCACGCCCGACGTCCTGCTCGGCGCGAGCCAGCTCGTCGTGCAACTGAACACGATCGTGTCGCGCCGCGTCGATCCGGCGGAATCCGCCGTGCTGTCGGTCACGCGCGTCTCAGGAGGCGTTAGTCACAACGTGCTGCCGGCCGAAGCGACGATCACGGGCACCGTGCGCAGTTTCGACGTCGCCGTGCAGGATCGCATCGAGGGCGCGCTGCGGGATGCCGCGCGCGGCGTCGCGCTGGCCCAGGGCGTCGACGTCGAAGTGAAGTACACGCGCTACTACCCTGCGACGATCAACACTGCGGCCGAAGCGGCGATCGCCCTGCAGGCCGCGGAAGCCGCAGGATTGGCTGCAAGCGTCGCGCCTCGCCCGGCGTTCACGTCCGAGGATTTCTCATTCCTGTTGCAAAGGTGCCCGGGGGCCTACCTTTGGCTGGGGCAGGGACGTGCCGCGTCGGAGGGCCGCGCGGAGCTGCCGCTGCACCATCCGTCTTACGACTTCAACGACGATGCTCTTCCGCACGGCGTCCGCTGGTTCTGCGCCGTGGCGGAACGCGCGCTCGCTCCTGAATGACTACGCCTTGTCCGGGAACAGCCGCTCGATCGGACAGTAGGTCTTCTGGATCGGGGACTTGATGACGATGTAGCTGAAGTACTTCTCGATGCCGATGTTGCGGTCGAGCAAGCCCTCGATGACCTCCTGGTAATGGTTCACGCCGCGCGTCAGGAAGCGCAGCAGGTAGTCGTACCCGCCGCTGACGAGATGACATTCGAGGATCTCGTCGACGTTGCGTATGGCGTTCTCGAACCGGATGAAGTCTTCGCGGTGATGCTCCGCCAGCGTGACTTCGGTGAACACCGTCTGGGTGTCCCCAAGCTTTTCGAGGCGCAGGTGCGCGCCGTAACCGGCGATGTAGCCCGCCTGCTCCAGCCGCTTCACGCGGATGAGGCAGGGACTCGGGGAAAGCGCAACGGCATCGGCGAGGTCGACATTGGTCATTCGACCGTTCTTTTGCAGCTGCGCAAGGATGCGCAGATCGATCCGGTCGAGCTTGAACGCTTCCATGGCGATATACCGGAGGTCGGCGAGGGCCTTATTCTGCTTCAGGCGAGCGCGGCGCGCACCTCCGGCGCCTCGAGTACCTGGTCGAGCGTGCGTCGCAGGCGCTTGAACAGCACGTCAAACTCCGCCTCCGTGTACGTCAAGGCGGGGGCGAATCCGAGGACCGCATCGCTGAAGCATCGAAAGACGACGCCGTTCTCGTAGGCCGCCGCGAAGATGCGATCCGGCAGCCCGAGGGAAGCGTCGAAGCCGCGCTTGGTCGCCTTGTCGCTCACGAGCTCGAGCGCGCCGAGCAGGCCGCGGTAGCGTGCATCGCCGACCAGCGGATGCGCGCGCAGTTCGTCGAGACCCGCCGCCAAGTTCTTGGCCACGCGTTGGCCGTTGGCGAGCACGCCGCCCTCGCCGTACAGGCGGAGCACTTCAAGCGCGACCGCCGCGCTCACGGGATGGCCGGAATAAGTTGCCCCGTGGCCGATCGGAGTCCCGGGTGGCGCGGCGTCGGCGATCGCTGCGTAGACCCGTTCCGACAGCATCGTGGCGCCCATCGGTACGTACCCCGCGGTCAGGCCTTTTGCAAGTGTCATGAGGTCGGGATCGACGCCTTCGGCCTCGCATGCGAACATCGGTCCGGTCCGGCCGAACCCGGTGATCACCTCGTCCGCCACGAACAGGATGTCGAGCTCGCGCGCCGCTTCACGCATGGCCTTCAACCAACCGGTGGGCGGCACGATGACGCCGCCCGAGCCCTGGATCGGCTCGCAGAAGAACGCTGCGACGTTGCCGGCACCGAGCTCCGCGACCTTCGCGCGAAGCGCCGCGACCGAGGACGCGATCAGGGCCTGCGCGTCGTTGCCTTGCGGGTGACGGTACGGATTGGGCGAGGGAATGTAGTGCTGCGTCGGCAGCGGAAGATCGAATCCGCGGTGGAATACCGGCAACGCGGTGAGTCCCGCGCCCGTGGACGACGAGCCGTGATAACCGCGCTCGAGCGAGATGAAGTGCTTCTTCGCTGGCAGGCCGCGCGCATTCCAATACTGCACGATGAATCGCACCGCGGCGTCCACGGCTTCGGAGCCGCCGAGCGTGAGATAGGCGCGCGTCAGCGAGGGCGGCGTCAATTCGACGAGCCTGGCGGCGAGGCGAATGGCCGGCTCGCTCGCGAATCCGAAGTATCCGGTCGCATAGGGCAGCTTGCGCAACTGGTTTGTCGCGGCTTCGACGACACTCTCCTGGCCATAGCCGACGTTCACACACCAGAGGCCCGCGAACGCGTCGAGCAATTCGCGGCCGTGCACGTCGGTGAGCCACGCGCCTCGACCGCTGGAAAGCACGAGCGGGCCGCGCTCTTCGTGCTGGCGCCAGGCGGCGACGGGATGAACGAGGTGCGCCCGGTCCAGCGCTGCGAGGGCGTCGGAGCGGGAATCGAGCGGAGGAGGGCTCATACGGGTTCCGTTGTAGGTACGCACATGAGACAGCTTAGAACGGAGCGGTGCTGGCGTCGTGCTGGTTTCGGGGTTGCGCGCCAAGCTTCGTGTCGTTGTCGCGAACGTCGCAGCACATCATGCGCCTGCGCCGCGTCAATAGCCTCGCGCGCGGTCGACCAGTCCGACGAGTGCCTCGCCGCGCGCAAAGCGGCGCAGGTTTTCGATCACCGCACGCGCCGCCGTCTGCGGCTGCGTCATGCTCGCGATGTGCGGCGTGATTCGCACCTTCGGATGCGACCACCATGCATGGTCGGGCGGCAGCGGCTCCGGGTTGGTAACGTCGAGCACCGCTTCGGACAGATGTTCCGCGTCCAATGCTTGCAGCAGATCCGATGCAACGAGCTGCGCTCCGCGTCCGACGTGCACGAGGCTCGCGCCAGGCGGCAGCTTGGAGAACAGCCTCGCATTCAGCACGCCGCGCGTATCATCGGTCAGCGGCAGCAGGCAGATGAGCACGTCGCTGCGTCCGAGCAGCGTATCGAGCTCGGCGTTCCCGGCGTAGCAGCGAACACCGGCAATGTGGTGGCGGGATCGGCTCCATCCGGCACAATCGAAATCGAAGGCGATGAGCTTTGCGAGCACCGCCTGCGCGAGGGAGCCCAGTCCGAGGACGCCGACACGGCGCTCGCGCGCCGGTCGAACCGGTAATGGTTGCCATTGCCCTTGCGCCTGCGCGCGGCGATAGGCCGGCATGTCGCGATGCAGGTCGAGAACCGCGTGCGTCACGTACTCGACCATGCCTTGCACGATGCCGGGCTCGACCATCCGCACGATGGGCAACTGCGGCGGCAGCAGCGAGAAGTCGAACTGGTCCACACCCGCGCCCGTCGAGAACAGCAGCTGCAGGTTTTCGAATCGCGAATGCAGGTCGGCGGGCGGTTCCCAGGCGGCGAGAAAACGCACATCGGCCGGATCGCCGACGTCGGGCCAAAAACGGAAGTCGATGTGCGGTGCCTCACGCCGGAAGACGTCGGCCCATTCCCGGCCGCGAACGGAATCCGCCTTGTAGACGAATGCTTCGCGCATCAGCCGAGCGACTGCGTGACGACGGCATACAACCGCGTCTGCGGATGTGCAGGCAGCGGCGCGCCGCGCAGCATAGTCGTCACCGCATCGACGCGCATCAGTCCCAGGCTTTCAACCCATTCCGCGAGTCCGCTGTCGAAATCGATGTCGATGCGCGTGAACCGACCCGCATTGAGCCCCGCGAGATGCGCAATCAGCGCTTTGGCGCCTTCGGCATTCGGGGCGACCACCGGGCCGATGGCGTGGCCGCGACCGAACCTTCGCAGCATCGCGAATCCCTGCGCGGTGCCGTCGTGGTCGAGTACCACCGTCGCCTGCGCATCGCGGAAGAGCTCGTCGATCAGCGCATTGCGCGGCATGCCGCGAGCCGCGGCGTCGAGTGCGCATAGTGCAGCGGCGTCGGCCTTGGTGGCAGGGCGCAGCCGTTGACCAGGATCGAGCGCGATCGGCGGTGACGCCTGCGCGATGCCTTGATGCTGCCGCACTTCGCCAATCCGCGTGAAACCCAGCCGTTCGTACAGGCCGCGACCGTCGGTCGTGGCGTTCAATAGGACGCTGCAGCCATCCAGCCCTTCGAGCAATGTGCTCATGAGCCGATGCCCGATGCGTCGGCCCCGGCACGCCTGCGTGACGACGACGTGCCCGATCGTCGCGTGTTGCGGCCCCCATCGCCAGCGCATCCCGACGCCGACGACGTTGCCGTCGCGCTCCGCCACGACACCTTCGCCGAAGCGAAACACCTGCTTCCAGTCGGCGGGTCGATGCGGCCAGCGCATCTCATCGGTGAGCGCGTGCGCGGCGCCGAGATCGGCCGAGGTCATCGTACGCAGCGCCACTCCGTCGGAAACGACTGCGGTACTCGCATTCATGCGGATCGTCCGTTCGAGTTCATGCCCTAATGTTGTACGCAATCGCGCCGATTCGCCAGCGGTCAAACGAACCGCCAGGCAAATCGGCAGTCCGCACTGCGAAGGGGCGTCCAATCGCAATAAGTTGCGGCGCAGCCCGCCCGAACGGACACAAATGCCGCGGACGCACGCCTACCATTTTCGCCATTCATTGCGACGGTCCCTTCTCATGTCCGGCTTCGACTCCGTCAGCGTGCTGCGCCGCGTATACAACGCCCGTAGTCCAGGGGACGCGCCGCACGCCATGCTGTCGCCCTGTCGCAAAACGGCAGCTTCGTCGCCGAGGGGTGCCCAATACACGATCAACGTAGCGCGCCCACGTGTTGCAATGACGCCGTGACAAACCTCACCAATCACCACAGGTAAAGACGAGCATGACTCCGAGACCGAAGTACATCACGTTCGATTGCTACGGCACGTTGACGCGCTTCCGCATGTCGGAAGTGGCACGCGAGATGTTCGCCGATCGCATTCCCGCCGAGCGCATGGAGCAATTCCTCGCGGACTTCACCGCTTACCGCTTCGACGAGTGCCTGGGAGACTGGCAGCCGTACGAGACGGTGCTCAAAAACGCCGTGCGGCGGTTGTGCAGGAAGTGGAACCTCCAGTACATCGATGCCGAGGCGCAGAAATACTACGACCTGGTTCCGACGTGGGGACCGCACGAGGACGTGCCGGCCGGGCTCGCCAAGGTGGCGCGTGAAATCCCGCTCGTGATCATGTCCAACGCGATGGACGCGCAGATCCAGGAGAACGTCGCGAAGCTGGGCGCGCCGTTCTACCGTGTCTATACCGCGCAGCAGGCGCAGGCGTACAAGCCGCGCCTCAAAGCCTTCGAGTACATGCTCGACTCGCTCGGCTGCAATCCCGAGGATGTGTGCCATGTGTCGTCGAGCTTGCGCTACGACCACATGTCGGCGGACGATCTCGGCATCGTCAACAAGGTCTATGTCAACCGTGGCCACGGCCCCGGCAATCCGGCCTATCGCTACGTCGAGATCAAGGACATCGGCGGTCTCGCCGCCGCCGTCGGCCTGCGGTAATGCGGCCGCCAACCATTGCGTGAACATTCGAAATCAGGAGGAGCACCATGACCGATCACAAGCTGTTCGACTCCCTGGTCGGACCGCAGGAAAGCCAGCGTCTGTTCGGCGCACTGCAGCGCGGCGTGACGCGTCGCGATATTCTTAAGATGCTGGCGGCCGGCGGCATGCAGGCCGCACTCGCCGGCAGCCTTGCAACCACGGCGATGTCGGTGCACGCGCAGACACCGCGCAAGGGCGGCCGCATCCGTGTTGCAGGATTCGGCTCGAGCGTGAACGACACGCTCGATCCGGCCAAGCAGTCCGGCGGCACTGACTACGCCCGCGGCTTCATGTTCTACAACGGGTTGACGGTGCTTGACGGCACCCTGACGCCGCAACCGTCGCTTGCCGAGGAGTTCACGACCCAGGACGCGAGGACGTGGGTGTTCAAGCTGCGCAAAGGCGTGACATTCCACGACGGCAAGCCGCTGACGCCCAACGACGTCGTGTATTCGATCTTGCGTCACAAGGATCCGGCGACGGCCTCGAAGGCCAAGGTACTGGCCGACCAGATCGACACCGTGAAGGCGACCGGCCCCAACGAGGTCACCATCACACTCGTGTCGCCGAATGCCGACCTGCCGGCGATCCTTGGCACGTACCACTTCCACATCGTCAAGGAAGGCACCACCGACTTCAATGCCGGCATCGGAACGGGCCCGTTCAAAGTGAAGGAATTCAAGCCGGGCGTCCGCTCGATCGCGGTGCGCAACGAGGGCTACTGGAAGCCGAACCGGCCGTATCTCGACGAGATCGAGTTCGTGGGTATTACCGACGAGTCGGCGCGTGTGAACGCGCTGCTGGCGGGTCAAGTCGACCTCGTCAGCGCCGTCGACCCTCGCTCGATCGAACGCATCAAGGGCACCGGCAAGTACACCGTGTTCGAGACCAAGTCGGTCTCGTACACCGACCTCATCGTGCGCGTCGATCGCGCGCCCGGCAACAACCCGGATTTCGTCCTCGCCCTCAAGTACCTGCTCAACCGCGATCAGATTCTGAACACCATTCAGCTCGGCAATGGTGCGCTGGCCAACGACCAGCCCATCGCCGCGAACAACCGCTTCTATTTCAAGGGCCTCCCCCAGCGTGCCTACGACCCCGACAAGGCCAAATGGCACCTGCAAAAAGCCAACATCGGCAGCGCCGCTATCCCGGTGGTCGCTTCGCCCGCCGCCACGAGCTCGGTCGAGATAGCCCTGGTGCTGCAGCAAGCCGCCCAGCAGATCGGCTTGAACCTGGACGTGAAGCGCATGCCTTCCGATGGCTACTGGTCGACCCACTGGATGAAACACCCGGTGGGCTTCGGCAACGTGAACACGCGCCCGACCGCCGACCTCGCATTGACGCTGTTCTTCAAGTCCGACGCGCCATGGAACGAGGCCGGGTGGAAGAACGATAAGTTCGACCAGCTGCTGGTCGCAGCGCGGAGCGAGATCGATGCCGGCAAGCGTGCCCAGATGTACGCCGACATGCAGACGATGATTCACAACGACGGCGGCGTGGGCATTCCGATGTTCATCTCGAGCCTCGATGGGCACGCGACGAAGCTCAAGGGTTTGTCGCCGATTCCGCTCGGCGGCATGATGGGCTCCACTTTTTCCGAGCACGTGTGGCTGGAATCGTAGGCAAGGAACGCGACGATGAACCGGGTGATCCTGATCTTGCTCGCCAAGCGCATTGCGCTCGCACTGCTGTCGCTGCTCGCAGTATCGGTGATCGTGTTCGCGATCACCGCGGTGCTGCCTGGCGATGCGGCGCAGGAGCAGCTCGGCCAGGAAGCGACACCGGAAGCGCTGGCCGCGTTGCGCGCGAAGATGGGTCTCGATACGCCCGCGCCGGAACGCTACGTGCGCTGGCTCGGCGGCCTGGTGCGCGGAGACCTCGGCGTGTCGTCCGCGACGCAAACGCCGGTGGCGGACTTGATCGGCAGCCGGCTGCCGAACTCGCTGTTGCTGGCGGCGGTGACCGCGCTGTTTGCCGTTCCGTTGGCGCTCGCCCATGGCATCGCGTCCGCGGTGTGGCGGGGCTCGTGGTTCGACCGCTTCGCCTCCACGGCAGCAGTCGCCCTGGTCTCGGTGCCGGAGTTCCTGGTCGCCACGCTGGCGGTGCTGGTCTTCGCGGTGCACCTGCACTGGCTGCCGGCGCTGTCGTACGTCAGCGACATCGAATCGGTGGGGCAACTTTTGCAGGCCTTCGCGATGCCGGTGCTGACGCTCACCTGCGTGGTGGGCGCGCAGATGATGCGCATGAGCCGCGCGGCCGTGATCGACCAGCTCGAGGCGCCGTACATCGAGATGGTTCGCCTGAAAGGCGCGTCGCCGCTTCGCACCGTGATGGCGCATGCCCTGCCCAACGCGGTCGGGCCGATTGCGAACGCGGTGGCTCTCAGCCTTTCGTACCTCCTCGGCGGCGTGATCATCGTCGAGACGATCTTCAACTATCCGGGGATCGCCAAGCTGATGGTCGACGGCGTGTCGCAGCGCGACATGCCGCTCGTGCAGTCCTGCGCGATGCTGTTTTGCGCCGCCTATCTCATCCTGGTCACGACGGCCGACATCTGCGGCATCGTCGCCAACCCCCGCCTGCGCCATCGCTAGGGAGCGACCTCATGGCATCGATCACGACGTCGGCTTCCTTCGCGCCCACACCGCGTTCGTCCTGGCTGACGCGCCTGTCGCACTTCGGCGTATCGGGCTGGGTCGGGCTTGCGATCGTCGTGTTCTGGGCGTCGGCGGCGATCTTCGGTCCGGCGCTCCTGTCGCGCACCGGCGCAGCGGGCGGCGGCGCGGTGTTCGCGCCGATCAGCGCCGCCCATTGGCTGGGCACCGACTACCTCGGCCGCGACATGCTGGCGCGGGTCATCGAAGGTGCGCGCTACACCGTCGGCGTGGCATTTCTCGCGACGTTGCTCGCGAGCGGCGTCGGTACGGTGCTCGCGTTGTTCGCCGCCGCAAGCAACCGCTGGATCGATGGCGGCTTGAGCCGCACGCTCGACACCTTGACCGCGATCCCGAGCAAGATGTTCGCGTTGCTCATGGTGGCGGGCTTCGGATCGTCGATTCCCATGCTGGTGATCACCGCTGCGATCATCTACATGCCCGGCGCGTACCGCTTCGCGCGTGCTCTCGCGGTGAACGTCAACGCGCTCGACTATGTCACCGTCGCGCGCACGCGCGGCGAGCGCACCCTCTACGTCATGCTGTACGAGATCCTGCCCAACATCGCCGGCCCGATGCTGGCCGACCTGGGCCTGCGTTTCGTGTACGTCGTGCTGCTGCTTGCCGCTCTGAGCTTTCTCGGTCTCGGTGTGCAGCCGCCCGCCGCCGACTGGGGATCGCTGGTGCGCGAGAACATCGGTGCGCTCGCCGATGCCGGCGCGTCCGTGATCGCGCCGTCGGCGGCCATTGCGAGCCTGACGATTGCAGTCAACCTGGTCATCGACAACCTGCCGGGCCGCGTCGCCCGGGAACGCGGAGCACGCTGATGGGAAGCCCGGTCGTCGTCGACAATCTGACGGTCAGAGCCGGCGGCGCAACGCTCGTCGACGCGCTGAGCTTCACGATTCGCCCTGGCGAGGTTCTGGCGCTCATCGGCGAATCGGGCTCGGGCAAGACGACGACAGCGCTTGCCTTGATGGGTTATGCGCGTCGCGGCTGCCGCATCACCAGCGGTAGCGTCCGCATCGACGACGTCGACGTCCTGTCGCTTGCGCCGCGCCAGCTGCGAGCGCTTCGCGGTCGCACTGTCGCCTACGTCGCGCAGAGCGCCGCCGCCTCGTTCGACCCCTCGCGCACCATCCTCGACCAGGTCGTGGAGCCTGCCTGCCTGCACGGCACGTTGCCGAGGGGCGAAGCGGAGTTGAAGGCGATCGCGCTGTTCCGCGAGCTCGCGTTGCCCGAGCCCGAGACGATCGGACAGCGCTACCCGCACCAGGTCTCCGGCGGGCAGCTGCAACGGCTGATGGCCGCGATGGCGCTCATCACCGATCCTGCGGTCGTCATCCTCGACGAGCCGACGACGGCGCTCGACGTCACGACGCAGGTCGAGGTCCTGCGTGCGTTTCGACGCGTGATTCGCGAGCGTCAGGTCACCGGCGTCTACGTGAGCCACGACCTCGCGGTGGTCGCGCAGATGGCCGATCACATCCTCGTGCTGCGCGACGGCCGCATGCGAGAGCTCGCGGCCACCGAGCCTATCCTGGTCGCGCCGCAGAACGAGTACACGAAGAGCCTCCTCGCCGCCGCGCGGCCGGCGCCGCGCGTCGTGGCGGAAGCTCCCGACACCGACGTGCTCCTGCGTGTGCGCGGACTGTCCGCAGGTTATGGTCCGCGCACGAGGCAAGGGACGGCGAGCACGATGATCCTCGAGGACATCGACCTCGAGCTGAAGCGAGGCCAGTCGATCGGCGTGATCGGCGAATCGGGCTCGGGCAAGACCACGCTCGCACGTGTCGTCGCAGGCCTGCTTGCGCCCTGCAGCGGCACCGTGGAGTTCGACGGAAGGCCGGTGAAGCCGACGCTCGAGCAGCGAACGCGCGAGGAGCTACGCCGCATCCAGATCGTGTTCCAGTCCGCCGACACGGCGCTCAATCCGTCGCACACAATCGAGAGGATCCTGGCGAGACCGCTGCAGTTCTACAAAGGCTTGCAGGGCGACGCACTGCGAGCGCGCATCGACGAGCTGCTCGACCTCGTGAAGCTGCCGCGCAATTTGGCGCAGCGTCTGCCCGGCGGACTTTCGGGCGGCCAGAAGCAGCGTGTGAATCTTGCAAGAGCACTGGCGGCGGAGCCCGACCTCATCCTGTGCGACGAGGTCACCTCGGCGCTCGACACGGTGGTTGCCGCAGCGGTGCTCGATCTCATGGCGGACCTGCGACGCGCGCTCGGCGTCTCCTACCTCTTCATCAGTCACGACCTGCACACGGTGCGCGCCGTGTGCGACGAGATCGTCGTCATGCGCCACGGCCGCAAGTTGGCGCAAGTTGCGCGCGCGGATTACGAGCGCGGCCCGCATCACCCGTACTACGAGGAGCTCGCGCGCGCAGTACCCGAGTTGCGGCGCGGCTGGCTCGACGAGCTCGACCGCCGTGCGTCGGCAGTGGCCGCTTGAGGAAACAATGACTCCAACGTTTCGGATTGCCGCGATTCCCGGCGACGGCATCGGCAAGGAAGTGATGCCGGAAGGCCTGCGTGTCCTGAAAGCCGCGGGCGAGCGGTTCGGCTTCGAGCTGGACGTACGGGAAATCGAATGGGCGAACTGCGACTGGTACGCGCAGCATGGGCAGATGATGCCCGACGACTGGAAGGAACAGCTCGCCGGCGTGGACGCGATCTACTTCGGTGCGGTCGGCTGGCCCGCCACCGTTCCCGACAACGTTTCACTGTGGGGCTCGCTGCTCAAATTCAGGCGCGAGTTCGACCAGTACGTCAATCTTCGGCCGGTGCGGCTGCTCGAGGGCGTGAAGTGCCCGCTGGCAGGTCGCTCGCCCGGCGACATCGATTACCTCGTCGTGCGCGAGAACACGGAAGGCGAGTACACCAATCTCGGTGGCGTCATGTTTGCCGGCACGGACCGCGAGTTTGTGATCCAGGAGTCGGTGTTCACGCGATTGGGCGCGGATCGCGTCCTCAGGTACGCATTCGAGCTAGCGCAGTCACGGTCGCGCAAGCACGTCACTGTCGCGACGAAGAGCAATGGTGTCGCCATCAGCATGCCCTGGTGGGATGCCCGCGCGGACGAGGTTTCGAAAGCCTATCCCGACGTCACCATCGACAAACAGCACATCGACATCCTGAGCGCTCGCTTCGTGTTGCAGCCGGAGCGCTTCGACGTCGTCGTCGCCAGCAACTTGTTCGGCGACATCCTGTCGGACCTCGGTCCTGCGACCACGGGAACGATCGGCCTCGCACCGAGTGCGAACCTGAATCCCGAGCGCAAGTTCCCCTCGCTGTTCGAGCCGGTGCACGGATCGGCGCCCGACATCTACGGCAAGGGAATCGCCAATCCGATCGCCATGATCTGGTCGGGCGCCTTGATGATCGATTTCTTGACAGGAGGAGGCGACATCGGTCGTGCCGCGCACGACTCAATCGTCAAAGCGATCGAAGCGGTGATTGCGCACGGCCCTCGCACGCCCGACTTGGGCGGCAACGCAACAACGGAGGACGTGGGACGTGCGATTGCCCATCATGTGCTGGAGAGCGTTAGATGACACTCACAATTGAACGCCAGGACCTGTTGCCGGGACGTAACTGGATA
>DATJWL010000144.1:0-32394 GCA_035501215.1 Casimicrobiaceae bacterium | reverse complement strand
AGAAGCACAGCACGTAGTCGTGCGTGTTGGCGATGAAGAGCTTCTCGATGAAGTCGTCTTCCTTGGTCGCCGCCGCCTGGCGGCCGCGTCCGCCGCGGCGCTGCGCGCGATACTCGGCCACCGGCTGCGCCTTCATGTAGCCGCCGTGCGAGAGCGTGACCACCATGTCTTCCGGCGCTATCAGATCCTCGATCGACAGATCGACGCCGTGAGCTACGACCTCCGAGCGCCGCTTGTCGCCGAACTGGTCGCGGATCGATTTGAGCTCGTCGCGCATGATCGTGGTCACGCGGGCGGGCTTGGCCAGAATGTCGAGCAGATCGACGATCTGGTTCATCACATCCTTGTACTCGGTCCTGATCTTGTCCTGCTCGAGGCCGGTCAGGCGCTGCAGGCGCAGCTCGAGAATCGCCTGCGCCTGCGCATCGGAAAGTCTGTACCCGGGAGGCTTGCCTGCCGCCTGCCAGCCGAACTCGGGCGCGAGACCCTTCGGCCGCGCGGCCTCGGCGGCTGCGCGCTGCAGCATCTCCTCCACGAGCGCCGAGCGCCAGATGCGGCCCATCAGCGCGCTCTTCGCGTCGGCCGGAGTCGGCGCCGCCTTGATGAGGCTGATGATCTCGTCGACGTTCGACAGCGCGACGGCGAGCCCCTCCAGGATGTGCCCGCGCTCGCGCGCCTTGGTGAGCTCGTAGCGCGTGCGCCGGACCACCACCTCGCGCCGGTGCACGAGGAAGTGCTCGAGCAGCTGCTTGAGATTGAGGAGCCGCGGCTGGTTGTCGACCAGCGCCACCATGTTCATGCCGAAGCTGTCCTGCAGCTGCGTGAGCTTGAACAGGTTGTTGAGGATTATGTCGGCGACTTCGCCGCGCTTGAGCTCGATCACCAGGCGCATGCCCTTCTTGTCGCTCTCGTTGCGAAGCTCGGAGATGCCCTCGAGCTTCTTGTCGTGCACGAGCTCGCCGATGCGCTTCAGCACCTGGTCGCCGCCCACCTGGTAGGGAAGCTCGTCGACGATGATTGCCTGCCTGTTGCCTCTTTCCAGATCCTCGACGCGCGTGCGCGCGCGAATGACCACGCGGCCGCGGCCGGTGCGATAGCCTTCGCGCACGCCCTCGGTGCCGTAGATGATCCCGGCCGTTGGGAAATCCGGAGCAGGCACGTGCTCGATCAGCTCATCGACGGTGATTTCGGCGTTGTCGAGCAAGGCGAGACACGCGGTCACGATCTCCGAGAGATTGTGCGGAGGGATGTTGGTCGCCATGCCCACCGCGATGCCGGAAGAACCGTTGACGAGCAGGTTCGGGACGCGCGACGGCAAAACGACCGGCTCCTGCTCCTTGCCGTCGTAATTCGGGACGAAGTCGACAGTTTCCTCGTCGATGTCGGAGATGAGCTCGTCGGTGATGCGCTCCAGGCGGCACTCCGTGTAGCGCATCGCCGCGGGGTTGTCGCCATCGACGGAGCCGAAGTTGCCCTGGCCGTCGATCAGCGGATAACGCAGGGAGAACGTCTGCGCCATGCGGACCAGCGTGTCGTAGATCGCGAGATCGCCGTGCGGGTGATACTTCCCCATCACATCGCCGACGACGCGCGCGCATTTGACGTAGGGACGATTCCAGACGATGTTCGCCTCGTACATCGCATAGAGCACCCGGCGATGCACCGGTTTGAGCCCGTCGCGCACGTCCGGCAGGGCCCGGCCCACGATCACGCTCATGGCGTAATCGAGGTAGGAATGCCGCATTTCGGCTTCCAAGCTTACCGGCAGGGTTTCTTTGGCGAACTGCTCCATCGGGGAAGGTGCCCTTCAGCGGTTGAAACGGTAACATTGCCCTACGGCCGATCGCTTCTGGACGCGGGCGTTAGACTCGCCCGGGACGCCCCTAGCCAACCGCTGGCGTGACGAAGGCGGAAAAGGCAAATTTTAACATGACCGTTGTATCGGCGCGACAACCTGCAAGCTTCTGTTGCTGGAATCTTTGCAGCGCCGATAATCCCTATGCTATAGTCAAGCGCAAAGCGCTCTTGCTCCGCGGGCGCGTAAGTTGCTGTTCCAGGTCAAAAGAAGCCGGTAAAGCACGATAACTCAAGCCAAAGGGGTAAAACTAATGAAACTTCGTCTGATCGCTACCATGGTGGCTGGTGCGGCTGCGGCCACCCTGTATTCCTCGGCGTTCGGCCAAGCGAACCCGCAGAACAGCGGCTATGTGCTGTTCGGCTACGGCCAGCCCAACGCCAACATCTGGCGAAGCGGTTCCTATGGCGGCCAGCCGGGCGTCAACGACACTCTTTGCTGGAGAACCGGGTACTGGACGCCGGCGATGGCGATCGTCGAATGCGACCCCGATCTCGTTCCGAAGCCGCCACCGCCAGCCGCTGCGCCACCGGCGCCGCCGCCGCCGCCGCCGCCGCCGCCTCCTCCGGCGCCTGGCGTGCAGAAGATCACGCTGGCTGCGAAAGCGCTGTTCGACTTCGACAAGGCCGATCTGAAGCCTGAAGGCAAGGCCGCGATCGACAGAGAAGTCATCACCAAGCTGAACGACGTGACCAAGCTCGAGCTGGTGCTTGTGACCGGTCACACCGACCGCATCGGATCGCAAGCGTACAACCAGAAGCTTTCCGAGCGTCGCGCCAACGCGGTTCGCGACTACCTTGTCTCGAAGGGCGTAGCCAGGGACAAGATCGAGACGCTGGGCATGGGCAAAACGCAACCCGTACCGGGTGTGGTTTGCAACCAGCCCTACCCGAAGGAGCGCAAGGCGCTGATCGAATGTCTGGCGCCGAACCGCCGCGTCGAGGTCGAAGTCAAGGGCGAGATGACCAAGCGCTGATCGCTCGCTGCACTCTGAAAGAGCCCCGCCATCGCGCGGGGCTTTTTCTTGGCAGCGCGCCCGAGCGCACGGCGAAGCTGCGCGTTATAGTGCCGCCACACGCGATGGCTGCATCATGCGCTGAACGCTCGAGCTGAACCGATGCCCGTCCCCGTTGACCTCTGCATCGATGCGCGCTGGATCGTGCCGATCGAGCCCGAGGGCGCGCTCGAGCATCATTCGCTCGTCGTCGACGGCGCGCGCATAGTCGCCGTTGTCCCCACCGCGTCGGTCGATCGCGATTTCTCGGCCCGCGAGCGCGTCGGGCTGCCCGCGCACGTCTTGCTGCCCGGGTTGATCAATGCGCATACGCATGCGGCGATGTCGCTCATGCGCGGCATCGCCGACGACGTTGCGCTCAAGCCGTGGCTCGAGCAGCACATCTGGCCCCGCGAGGGACGCTTCGTGTCGCCCGAATTCGTCCACGACGGAACGCTGCTCGCCGCCGGCGAGATGCTGAAAGGCGGCATCACCTGCTGCGCCGATCAGTACTTCTTTCCCGATGCGGCCGCGCGCGCCTACCGCAGGAGCGGGATGCGCGCCATGATCGGGCTGCCGGTGCTCGATTTCCCCACCGCTTATGCATCCGACTGCGACGGATACCTCCAGGCCGGCCTCGCCGCGCGCGATGCATGGAAGCACGAGCCCAAACTCGCCTTCGCACTGGCGCCACACGCGCCCTACACCGTCAGCGACACGAGTTGGGAGAAGATCGTCGTCTATGCGCGCCAGCTCGACCTGCCGATTCAGACGCATCTGCAGGAGACGCGCGAAGAGCTGGAGCAGAGTCTCGCTTCGATCGCGATGAGCCCGCTCGCGCGGCTCGACCGGCTCGGCGCGACCGGGCCGGCGTTCATCGCCGTGCACTGCGTTCATCTCGCCGAGAGCGACATCGAGATGCTTGCAGCGCAGAGTTGCCAGGTCGTGCATTGCCCCACATCGAATCTCAAGCTGGCAAGCGGCATCGCGCCGGTCGCGCGACTGAAAGCGGGCAGCGTCAACGTCGCGCTCGGCAGCGACGGAGCGGCGAGCAACAACCGCATGGATCTCTTCTCGGAGGCGCGCCTCGCGAGCCTGGTGGCGAAGGTGACGACAGGCGACGCTTCCGCTCTGCCCGCGGCAGCAGTGGTGCGCATGGCCACGCTCGGCGGCGCAATCGCGCTCGGGCTCGATGCGGAGATCGGCTCGCTCGCTCCAGGGAAGCAGGCGGACGCAATCGCGGTCGACCTCGGCTCTTTCGAGCACCTTCCTTGCTACGACCCGATCTCGCAACTGCTGCACGTCGCGGGACGCGACCAGGTGAGCGACGTGTGGATCGCGGGTGAGCGACTGGTCACCGCGCGGTCGTTTTCGAGTCTGGACCCGACGGAGCTCGCTGCGCTCACGCGCTTGTGGCAGGATCGGCTGCAATGAAACCCGAGGTCAACGCCGACCCTGCAGAGCTCGCCAAATTCAGCGCGCTTGCGCATCGCTGGTGGGATCCGACAAGTGAGTTCAAGCCGCTGCACGACATCAACCCGCTGCGTCTCGAATATATCGGTAAGAGCTGCGGCGGCTTTCAGGGCAAGGAGGTTCTCGATGTCGGTTGCGGGGGAGGCATCCTCGCCGAGGCGATGGCTCGCGCGGGCGCGCGCGTCACCGGCATCGATCTGTCGGAAAAAGCGCTCGGTGTCGCGAAGCTTCACCGGCTCGAATCCGGGGTCGCCGTCGACTATCGCCTCATTGCTGCGGAAGCGCTCGCTGCCGAGCAAGCGGCGCGCTTCGATCTCGTGACCTGCATGGAGCTGCTCGAGCACGTGCCCGATCCGGCCTCGACCGTTGCCGCCTGCGCTTCACTGGTCAAGCCCGCGGGCCTCGCCGTCTTCTCGACCATCAACCGCAACGCGAAGGCTTATCTCTATGCGATCGTCGGGGGCGAGTATCTGCTTCGGCTGCTTCCGCGCGGCACGCACGACTATGCGAAATTCATCAAGCCTGCCGAGCTAACGCGCTTCGCACGCCGCGCCGGTCTCGAGGCCGATGCCTTGATCGGAATGAGCTACGACCCCTTGCGCAAGCTCTACCGGCTCGAAGCCGGCACCGGCGTGAATTACATCGCGAGTTTTCGCCGCGAGGCGTGACGGCGACCGCGATGAGCTCGCCGCAGCCTCTGCCGGTGCGCGCCGTGCTGTTCGATCTCGACGGCACGCTTGCCGACACGGCGGGCGATCTTGCCGCGGCCCTGAATCGCGTCCGTGCCGACCGCGAGCTGCCGCCTCTCGCCGTGCCGCTGCTGCGCCCGCACGCCTCCGACGGGACGCGCGGCATGCTCGATGCCGGATTGGGCGTGACGCGCGAGCATCCGGAATTCGATGCGCTGAAGGACGCCTTTCTCGATTACTACCAGTCTTCGCTTTGGGAACACACGCGGCTCTTCCCCGCGGCCGAATGCGTGCTCGAGGAGATCGAGCGACGGGGGCTCCGCTGGGGTGTCGTCACCAACAAGGCCACGCGCTTCACGCTGCCGCTGCTCGAGCAGCTCCGGCTCGCGCAGCGGGCGGCCACGATCGTCTGCGGCGACACGACCGCGCAGCCCAAGCCACATCCCGCCCCTCTCCTGTACGCGGCGGCCGCGCTCGCCGTCGGCCCGTCGTCATGCGTTTACGTCGGCGACGCCGAGCGCGATGTGCTGGCGGCACGCGCGGCGGCGATGAAGTCCATCGTCGCGAGCTACGGCTACATCCATGTTGACGCGCATCCCGAGGCGTGGGCACCCGACGGCTTCATCGCGTCCTTGCCGGGACTCCTCGAGTGGTTGCCTGCCAAAGCCTGAAGTTCACGCTGGGCACGCACCGGCGTTCAGATACAGCCATTGCTGCGGTTTGCCGTCGCGCGTTCCCGATACCCACACCGGCTGGCTCCTGGTAAGCGGTTTCAATACGGCGGAAGCAATGTCATCCGGGATCATGAGCGCGATTCCGTTCGCGCGCTCGATCCGGTCGCCGTTTCTGAGGCTCATCATGCCGGCAAAGCCGCTCTGGTCGCGGACCACGAGCGCGCCCCCCGCGTTCTGCAACAGCGCCTTCCAGGTGTCGGGCGCGCCGGTCATCCCCGACAGCAGCTCCGCATTGAGTCGTACGATCGGACCGCTAAATCCCGCCGGCACGCTGCACGATACAGACTTCGGCGTCGCACTCGCCGTCGCGGACTTGGCTTTTTCCGCTCCCGCCGGCGGACGCAGCGGGATTTCGCGGCGAACACCGTTCTCGATGAGCGTCACGCTCGCGACCCGCACGGCTTCGAGACGCACACCCGGCGCAATCTCCGCGCCCGCAGCGATAAGCAGCGGCCCGCGCGCGCCTGCACGAAAAAGCGCATAGCCTTTGCCGTCGCGCTCCGCAAAGATGCCGAGCAGGCGAAGATCGCCGATCGACGAGGCGGGCGCCGCCTTGGGCGATGCCGCCACAGAACCGAACAAGTGCGCATCGGCGGCCCGCTGCACGGCGTCGCCTGCAGGGGCGACCGGCGGGAGAGAAACAGGCGTCGGGCCGAACCATTTCCAGCCCCAGTGCGCGAGAACGATCGCGAGCAGCGCAAGCGCAGCGATCAAAGCGGCGCCGGCAAGCAATCGCCAGGGCAGCGGCAATTGAGGCGATGTGGAAGTCATCACGTATACTTCTAGTTAGTGCGTCACGCTGCGCAGGCGCAGCGCGACGCACTAACTCGCCGCGTTGAACGCGGCGCTGGCGCGCCGGTTAACGTGGCCTTGCTCTGGCGCTCTTGAGTCGGCATCGTTACCTTGAATCCCCAGCTCTCGCTCCTGCAACCGTATCCGTTCGAGCGGCTGCGCCAGCTCTTCGCGGGCGTCACGCCGCCGCCCGGGCTGCGCCCGATCAATCTTTCCATCGGCGAGCCGAAGCACCCGACGCCGCAGCTCATCCTGGAAGCGCTCGCCGCTGCTGGCAGGGGGCTCGCAAATTATCCCACAACGGCCGGAACGCCCGCCCTGCGCGAGGCCATCGCGGGATGGTTGCAGCGCCGTCATCGCCTGACGTCGATCGATCCGTCGACGCAGGTGTTGCCTGTGCTCGGCAGCCGCGAGGCGCTCTTTGCGTTTGCGCAAACGGTGATCGACCGCAGCCGCGACGGCGCAACCGTGGTCGTTCCGAATCCGTTCTACCAGATCTACGAGGGCGCTGCGCTCCTTGCCGGCGCCAAGGCGCATTGCGTGAACAGCCTCGCGCAGAACGGCTTCGCGCCGCGATGGAATGAGGTCCCCGAGGCCGTGTGGGCGCGCACGCAACTTCTCTACGTCTGTTCGCCCGACAATCCGACGGGCCGAGTTGTTTCCGAAGACGAGTGGCGGCTGCTCTTCGAGCTTTCGGATCGCTATGGCTTCGTCATCGCCGCCGACGAATGTTATTCGGAAGTCTATTTCGACGAAGCGAGACCACCGCTGGGTTCGCTCGCCGCAGCGCGAGCGCTCGGCCGCGACGGCTACCCGCGGCTCGTGTCCTTCGGAAGCCTTTCCAAGCGCTCCAACGCGCCGGGCCTGCGCTCGGGCTACGTCGCCGGCGACGCGGAGCTCATTCGCGCGTTCCTTCTCTACCGGACGTATCACGGTTCGGCCATGTCCCCTGCGGTCGCGGCCGCCAGCATCGCCGCGTGGAACGACGAGGCGCACGTCCGCGCGAACCGCGATCTCTATCGCGAGAAATTTGCGCGGCTCACGCCGCTCGTCACCGAGGCGCTGCCGACCCGGTATCCCGATGCCGCGTTCTACCTCTGGGGACGCACTCCCGACGATGACGCGGAGTTCGCGCGGCGCCTGCACGCCGAGAAAGGGGTCAGCGTGCTGCCGGGAAGCTACCTCGGCCGTGAAGCCGACGGGATCAACCCGGGCAAGGGTTACGTGCGGATCGCGCTCGTCCCGCCGCTCGATGAGTGCGAAGAGGCCGTCGACCGCCTGGTTCGCTTCGTACGGCGCGCTTGAACCCGACTCGCGCGGAGAAAGCGCGTTTTGTCGCGGCCGGGTACGCCTTGTCGCTCAGTCGAATTGGCACGGCGGCCACGCGTAGAATCGGCGCTTATGACGACTTCCACCACAACCTCCACGCTTTCACCGTGGTGGGCTCCGATCTTCGCCGGCTTGCACGGCGTCTCGTGGCGCACCCTGGGCCTGATCGTCGCAATCAACACCGGCGTCGCCCTCCTCCTCTTCACCGAAGAGACGCGTCCCTTCTGGCATCCGTTCATCAGCGCGCAGTCGGTGGGGCTTTCGATCGCCTACGCGGTCAATGCCGCGCAGCCCTGGGAGAGCCCACATCCGTTGCGGCGGCTGATCGGCGCGGTGGCCGCCGGCACCGTCGTCGGTATGCTGCTGTTGCTTTCCATCAAGGGCTACATCATCGGCGATCCGGAGTACCGCCTCGGTGATCTGCATGGGCACGGCGCGCCAATGCGTTTCTTTGGGACCGCGGTCTCGAGCCTCGTGCTGGGCCTGTGCGTCAGCCTGTTCTTCCTGCTCAAGATCCGCGATGCGCGCACCCGTGCCGCGATGCTCAAGGCGGAAGCTGATCGCAACCTGCTCTCGAAACAGGCGATCGAGGCGGAGCTCAAGCTCATGCAGGCCCAGGTCGAGCCGCACTTCCTCTTCAACACGCTCGCCTCCGTGCAGTTCCTCACCGAGACCGATCCGCCCAAGGCCGGGCAGATGCTCGGACACCTCCTTGCCTACCTGCGCGCCGCCCTGCCGCAGCTTCGCTCCGACAGCACGACAGTGGGACAGGAGGCGGAACTTGCGGGCGCCTATCTTTCCATCATGCAGATGCGAATGGGCCCGCGTCTGTCGTTCGTCATCGATGTGCCGCCTCAGCTCGCCGCGCACCGGTTTCCTCCGATGTTGTTGATGTCGGTGATCGAGAACGCGGTCAAACACGGCATCGAGCCGCAGGCGGCAGGGGGCACGATCCGGGTCCGGGCGCAGCGCAGCGCCGACCGACTCGTGATTACCGTCGATGACGACGGCCGCGGCCTCGGCGACAAGGTCGGGAACGGCGTGGGGCTCACCAACCTGCGCGCAAGGCTCGCCGCCCTGTACGGCGACCGCGCGCGATTCGCGCTCGGAGGGAACTCTCCACGCGGAGCGCGCGCGACGATCGAGATCCCGTATGACGGGGAACTCTAGGCAGCCGACCGCGCTCATCGCCGAGGACGAGCCGATGCTGCGCGCCCAGCTCCGCACGCGGCTCGCTCATGCGTGGCCCGAGCTGGCGGTCGTGGCCGAAGCGGAGAACGGCGAGCAGGCGCTTGCGCTCCAGCGCGAGCTCGAGCCCGACATTGCCTTTCTGGACATCCGGATGCCTGTGCGGTCCGGCCTCGAGGTTGCCGAGGCCCTCGCCGGGACGTGCCATGTGGTCTTCGTCACCGCCTACGACGAGTACGCGGTGACGGCCTTCGAGCAGGGCGCGGTCGATTACGTCCTGAAGCCAGTCACGCCGGAGCGGATGGCGAAGGTGGTCGAGCGGCTCAAGCAGCGCCTGGACCGGCCGCCGGCGGACCTCGCCACGGTCCTCGCTCAGCTCGAGGCGCGCGAGGGCGGCGGGCCGCTGCGCTGGATCAAGGCGTCGCTCGGCGCGTCGATGCGGCTGATCCCGGTCGACGAGGTCCATTATTTTCAGGCCGAAGACAAATATACGAAGGTGGTCACCGCCGAAGGCGAGGCGCTGATCCGCAAGACCATCAAGGAGCTGTTCGACGAGCTCGACTCGGAGCTCTTCTGGCAGATCCACCGGGGGACCATTGTCAACCTCAGAGCGATCGCGCGGGTCGAGCGCGACTATCGCGACCAGCCGCTCATCATCCTCAAGCACCGCCCCGAGAAGCTCACCGTCAGCCGCACCTTCGCGCACCTCTTCAAGGCGATGTAGCTCCCGGAGCGTAGGCCGGGGGTCCGCGCACCGGGTAAAATAGTTCTTTTTTCCCCGGGCACTTGCCTCACGCCGTCCCGAGAATGACCCTGCAGGCCACGATCGAAGCGGCCTGGGAGCGGCGAGCCGAGCTGTCGCCCGGTGCCGCGCCCGTCGAGCTGCGCGAAGCTGTCGAGACGGCGATCGCTGACTTGGACGCCGGACGGCTGCGTGTGGCCGAGAAGACGTCCGCTGGCTGGACGACCCACCAGTGGCTGAAGAAAGCGGTGCTGCTGTCGTTCCGGCTGCGCGACAGCGCGCCCATCGGCTTGGCCGGGCCGAACGTGCCGTTTCGCTTCTACGACAAAGTGCCGACGAAGTTCGCGCAGTTCGACGAAACTGCGTTCGCGAAAGCCGGCGTGCGCGTGGTCCCGCCCGCGGTCGCCCGCCGCGGCGCTTACATCGCGCGCGACGTGGTGCTCATGCCCTCGTACGTCAACATCGGTGCCTATGTCGACGAGGGCACGATGGTCGATACCTGGGCCACGGTCGGCTCCTGCGCGCAGATCGGCAAGAACGTACACTTGTCCGGCGGCGTCGGCATCGGCGGGGTGCTTGAACCGCTGCAGGCCAACCCCACCATCATCGAAGACAACTGTTTCGTCGGCGCCCGCTCGGAGGTGGTCGAGGGCGTCATCGTGGAAGAGAACTCGGTCCTTGGTATGGGTGTCTTCATCGGTCAGAGCACGAAAATCTACGACCGCGCAAGCGGCGAGGTGAGCTATGGGCGGGTACCGCCCGGCTCGGTCGTCGTCGCCGGGAGCCTGCCGTCGAGCGACGGGCGCTGCCACCTGTATTGCGCCGTCATCGTGAAGCGAGTCGATGCGCGGACTCGTGCGAAGACGAGCATCAACGAACTGCTCCGAAGCTGAGCCAATCCTCCTCAACGCGCCCATGCTGATGTCCTCCGTACCGCTGAAATCGGCCGAAGAAGTCGCCAAGATGCGCGTCGCGGGCGCGCTCGCCGCCGAAGTGCTCGACTACATCGCGCCGCACGTCAAGGCGGGCGTGACCACGGGCGAGCTGGATCGGCTCTGTCACGACTACATGGTCAACGTGCAGAAAACGATCCCCGCGCCGCTGCACTACGCGCCGCCCGGCTATCAGCCGTACCCGGCATCGATCTGCACCTCGGTGAATCACGTCGTCTGTCACGGCATTCCCGGCGACAAGAAGCTCAAAGCCGGAGACATCATCAACATCGACGTCACCGTCATCAAGGACGGCCTCCACGGCGACACGAGCCGCATGTTCTACGTGGGCTCGCCGCCGATCCAGGCGCGCCGCTTGTGCGAGATCACCTACGAGGCCATGTGGCGTGGGATTCGCACCGTGCGGCCCGGCGCGTACCTCGGCGACATCGGCGCCACCATCCAGCGCCACGCCGAAAGTCACGGTTTCTCGGTGGTGCGCGAATTCTGCGGCCACGGCATAGGACGGCAATTCCACGAGGAGCCGCAAGTGCTTCACTACGGGCGGGCCGGCACGGGTCTCAAGCTGCAGCCGGGCATGACCTTCACCATCGAACCCATGATCAACGCGGGGCGGGCCGCCATCCGCTGCCTCGCCGACGGTTGGACGGTCGTGACCGCGGACCACAGCCTTTCCGCGCAGTGGGAGCACACGGTCCTCGTCACCGATTCCGGTTACGACGTGCTCACCGTATCGCCGGGCGCTCCCGCGCCCGCCTGACCGGGAGCTCGAATCGGCTCCGTGCTCGTTACCGAGCCCACCGCCGTTGCGACCGCGCCGGTCGTGCGCTGGCGACGCGAACTGGACGCGGGCCGCCGTGCTCTCGAGGCGCAATTCCGGTCGCACCGTCAGGCGCGCCGGCTGCTCGCCGAACAGAGCCGGCTCACGGATCGCGTTCTGTGCGGGCTGTGGGCCGAGACCGAGCCGCCGGAAGGCACCGCGCTCGTCGCGGTTGGGGGCTATGGGCGCGGCCGGCTCTTTCCACACTCTGACGTCGACGTGCTGGTGCTGCTGCCGCGACCGCTCGCCGAGATGCAGCCAGGCAGCGACGCGGCCGTCGAGCGTTTCGTAAGCCAGATGTGGGACCTGGGGCTTGAGGTCGGCCACAGCGTGCGCACGATCGAGGAGTGCGAGAAGGAGATGGGCGGTGATGCCGTCGTGCGCACCAGCCTGCTCGAGCGGCGGCTCCTGGCCGGCTCGCATGCCCTCTATCGTCGCTTCGCACGCCGCTTCGCGTTGACGCTCGACTTACGCGGGTTCTTCGAGGCGAAAGCGCTCGAGCAACAGCAGCGCCATCTGCGCCACCAGGACACGGCGTACAACCTCGAACCGAATCTCAAGGAAAGTCCGGGCGGCATCCGCGATCTGCAGACGATCCTCTGGATCGCCAGCGCCGCTGGGCTGGGCGACACCTGGCGCGCGCTGGCTGTGCACGGGCTCATGACCGCGGCCGAGGCGCGCGAGATCCTGCGCCAGGAACGCCTCCTCGAGGACCTGCGCGTACGCCTGCACTACCTCACGGGACGGCGCGAGGACCGGCTGGTGTTCGACGTACAGACCGCGCTCGCCCGCGAGCTGGGACTCGCCGACACCGCCACGCGCCGCGCCTCCGAGCTATTGATGCAACGCTACTATCGCGCCGCGAAGTCGATTCGCCAGCTCAACGTCATCCTGTTGCAGAACCTCCACGCGCGGCTGTTCCCGGCAGAAGTCAGCGTCGCGCCGATCGACGAGGAGTTTCAGACGGTCGACGAGCTGCTCGACCTGAAGGACGAGGAGACCTTCGCGCGGCGTCCCGGCGCGATCCTCGACAGCTTCCTCACCCTGCAGCGTCATCCCGAATTGAAGGGCATGTCGGCGCCGACGCTGCGCGCCTTGTGGCGTCACCGCGGACGGGTCGACGCCGCGTTCCGCCGCGATCCCGCCAATCGCGCGCGATTTCTCTCCGTTCTGCGCCAGCCGCGCGGGGTCACCCACGAGCTGCGGCGGATGAACCAGTACGGCATCCTCGGCCGCTACATCCCCGCGTTCGGCCGCATTGTCGGCCAGATGCAGCATGATCTGTATCACGTGTACACGGTCGACGAGCACATTCTGATGGTGATTCGCAATCTGCGGCGCTTTACCGAGCCGCAGCACGCGCACGAGTACCCGCTATGCTCGCGGCTGATTACCGATTTCGCGAATCCCGAGCTGCTCTATATCGCAGCGCTGTTTCACGACATCGCCAAGGGACGCGGCGGCGATCACTCGCGGCTTGGCGGCGGCGATGCGCGCCGCTTCTGCAGGCTGCATGGCCTGTCGGCGGAAGATACCGAGCTCGTCGCGTGGCTCGTCGCGCAACATCTTTCGATGTCGCTCACCGCGCAGAAACAGGACATCAGCGATCCGACGGTAGTGGCCACATTCGCCTCGCTGGTACGCACCGAGCGCCGGCTGGCCGCGCTGCATCTGCTCACTGTGGCCGACATTCGCGGCACCAGCCCGAAAGTGTGGAACGCGTGGAAGGCGAAGTTGCTCGAAGACCTGTTCCATCTGACGCAGGCCAGACTCAGCGGGCGGGCCGGACCGATCCGCCTCGACGACAGCCTCGAGGCGCGCCGTGTGGAAGCCTCACGGCAACTGCGCCTGTACGCGGTCCCGGAAAACGCCGAACAGGCGTTGTGGCAGAAGCTCGACGGCGTCTATTTCCAGCGCCACAGCGCAGACGAGATCGCATGGCACGCGCGTCAGCTATGTTTCCGCGTCGACGGACAGGCGCCGGTCGTCAAGGCGCGGCTGTCGCGCGCGGGCGTCGGGCTGCAGGTCATGATTTATCTTCCGGACCAGAAGGCGCTGTTCGCGCGCATCTGCGGCTTTTTCGGCCAGGCACGCCTGTCGATCCTGGACGCAAAGGTCCACACCACGCGGCACGGCTACGCGCTCGACACGTTCACCGTACACGATCCGGCGAATCCCAACGCATCCTACCGTGACGCGATCGGCTTCATCGAGTTCGAGCTGAAGCGCACCCTGAGCGAAGCCGCGCCGCTGCAGGCGCCGGAGGTTGGACGCATCAGCCGGCAGCTGAAGCATTTTCCGCTCTCACCCGAAGTGCGGCTGTTTCCGGACGACAAGGGCACGCACTACATTCTGGAGATCGTCGCCGGCGACCGGCCGGGCCTCCTCGCGCGCATCGCGTATACGCTCGCCCACTCGAACATCAACGTGGCGAGCGCCAAGATCAATACGCTCGGCGAGCGCGCCGAGGACGTCTTCCTCATCGACGGCGCGCGCCTGCACGACGAGGCCGCGCTCGTGCGGCTCGAAACCGCGCTGTACGAGCAGCTGCGGATTGCGTAGCGCTTAGTAGGCTGGGCGGCTGCGGCTTGGGCGCCGTGGCGCAATACGGTCGTCCAGTGGCGACATCCGACCAGTGGGAGGATGTCGAGTTTGCGGCGGCTACTCAACACACGAGTAGCCGCGCACAAACCACCCGCTTACGACGACTGCGCCACATCGCGCCCAAGCCGCAGCCGCCCAGCCTACTCTTCGATGACCGCCGCGTCCGGAAACAGCTCCTCCGTATAGCCGAACATGCGCATGTTGCGGATGCGCATCGGGTAGAGGATGCCGTCGAGGTGGTCGACCTCGTGCTGCACGACGCGCGCATGGAAACCCTCGACCTCGCGCGCGATCGGCGTCCCGTCGGGATCGAACCCGGTGTAGCGAAGCCGCGTGAAGCGCGGCACGCGTCCGCGCAAGCCAGGGACGGAAAGACAACCCTCCCAGTCCTCCTCCATGTCGGTCGTGAGCGGCATGAGCACCGGATTCATCAGCTCGGTGTAGGGAACGGGCTCGGCGTCGGGATAGCGCTGGTTGTGCTCGAAGCCGAAGATGACCACACGCAATCCCACGCCGATCTGTGGCGCTGCGAGCCCTGCGCCGTTGGCCGCGATCATCGTTTCGCGCATGTCGGCGAGCAGCGCCTTCAATTCGGCGGTGCCGAACTGCGATACCGGCTTCGCCCGCTCGAGCAGGCGCGGATCCCCCATGCGCAATATCTCGCGAATCATGTCTGTGCGACCACGTGAGCGATCAAAAGTCTCACCTTGTCCATCGCTTTTTCGAGCACGCCGGCGATCCTGTCGATCGATACGGTCTGCGCGCTGTCGCCGCGCCCCGCGGCATGGTTGACGACCACCGAGATCGAAACATAGGCGATGCCCAGCTCGCGCGCCAGTGCCGCTTCAGGCATCCCGGTCATGCCGACCAGCGTGGCTCCGTCGCGTTCCATGCGATCGATCTCGGCGGCGGTCTCGAGCCGAGGGCCCGACACGGCCCCGTACACTCCTCCGTCGTGCAGCGCGATGCCTGCCTTGCGCGCCGCGGCGAGGCAGCGCTCGCGCAGGTCCGCGCTGTACGGCTGCGTGAAATCCACGTGCACGACCTCGCGCTCGCCGCCGTCGAAGAATGTCTGTTCGCGGCCGCTCGTGTAATCGATGAGCTGCAACGGCAGAACCAGGTCTCCAGCCGCATAGCCGCCGGCGATGGCGCCGACCGACGCTACGGCAAATATGGCGTCGACGCCGCGGTGCTTCAACGCCCACAGATTGGCACGATAGTTGACGCGATGCGGCGGGATCGTGTGCCCGTGCCCATGGCGCGCGAGAAACACGACGTCGCGGTCGGCGATGCGGCCGAAGATCAGCGCCGAAGAGGGCTCGCCGTACGGCGTACGGACGACTTCGCGGTGCGCAACGGCCAGCGTTGAGAGCCGCGTGAGGCCGCTGCCGCCGATGATGGCCAGCATGGAAGCTTCGATGCAGGGATGAGAATGAGCGCACCCCGTCCGTCGGGAAAAGGTCCCGCGGAGCGGCTGTGCCAGTTGTTACTTTGCTTGACCTTGGTTATTCTTGTCAATTCATGACATTGTCAAGCCGGCTCGCGGCCTGTTTCGCGCGGGTCCGCGGGGGCGCGCCAAACGACATGTACCTGGATCGATTGTTCAAGCTGATGGCGGATAAGCAGGCTTCGGACCTGTTCATCTCCTGCGGCGCTCCGATCAACATCAAGATCAACGGTGTCGTGTCGGCCATCTCCACGCAGCCGATGGACGTCGAGACCGTGCGCCGCATCGCCTACGAGCTGATGACCAAGGATCAGGCGCGCGTGTTCGAAGACGAGATGGAGATGAACCTCTCCTACCTCGACCGCAGCGTGGGCAACTTCCGGATCAACATCTTCCGGCAGCGAGGCACGATTTCGCTCTGCATACGCTACGTCCGCAGCAACGTTCCGCCCTTCGAGGAGCTGCACCTGCCGCCGGTGCTGCTCAATCTGGTCATGGAGAAACGCGGCCTCGTACTGGTCGCCGGAGCGACCGGCTGCGGCAAGTCGACCACGCTGGCGGCGCTGATCGACTATCGCAACCACAATAAATCCGGGCACATTCTGACGCTGGAAGACCCGATCGAATACCTGTTCGAGCACAAGCAGTCGGTCGTCAATCAGCGCGAGATCGGCGTCGATACCCAGAGCTACGGCAAGGCGCTGGGCAATGCGCTGCGCGAAGCGCCCGACCTCATCATGATCGGCGAGGTGCGGGACCGCGAGACGATGCAGCAGGCGTTGCTGCACACGCTCACCGGCCATTTGTGCCTGTCGACGCTGCACGCGAACAACAGTTATCACGCGCTATCACGGATCATCAACATGTTTCCCTACGATGCGCGCTCGGGGCTGTTGTCCGACCTTTCGATCGGCCTGCGCGCCATCATTTCGCAGCGGCTGGTGCGCAACAAGGAGGGCGACCAGCAGCCGGCGGTGGAGATCCTGCTCAACACCTCGCTCATCGCGGAGCTGATCAAGAACGGCGAGATCACGCAGATCAAGGAAGCGATGGAGCAGAGCCTGTACCCGGGGTCGCAGACCTTCGAGCAGGCGCTCTGCCGCCTGTACCTCGACGGCATCATCGGCTACGACGAAGCGCTCGCGGGATCCGACTCGCCGACCAACCTCGCCTGGCTCGTCAACCAGAATTCGCCCTCGGCGCGCATCGAGCGCGCCGAAACCGGCGACGAGGCGACGCAACACGAGAGCGCCAGCTTCGCCAAGCTCGAGATCGATCCCGAGTTCCTGAACCGCGAGCACTGAGCGCGCCGTGGCAACAGGCGCGCCGGACTCCGGGACGCTCGAACTCGCGCGCGAGCTGATCGCACGCCGCTCGCAGACTCCCGACGACGCCGGCTGCCAGGAGATCCTCAAGGCGCGCCTCGAGCGCTGCGGGTTCCGCTGCGAGACGCTGACCGCGGGTCAGGTCACCAACCTGTGGGCGCGGCGAGGAGAGGCGCGGCCGGCGGTCTGCTTTGCGGGACACACCGACGTCGTGCCGAGCGGTCCACGCGAAGCGTGGAGCTCTGACCCTTTCGTCCCCACGATTCGGGACGGCTATCTCTACGGACGCGGCGCCGCGGATATGAAATCCTCTCTCGCCGCCTTCGTCGTCGCCATCGAAGCCTTCGTCGCCGCGCATCCGAAGCACCTCGGATCGATTGCGCTGATCGTCACTTCCGACGAGGAAGGCCCTGCCGTGGACGGGACGGTTCGCGTGACCGATCGGCTCAAGGCGCGCGGCGACATGCTCGACTATTGCGTCGTCGGCGAGCCCACCTCGGCCGAGCGGCTCGGCGACACGATCAAGAACGGCCGTCGCGGCACCTTGTCGGGAACGCTCCGGGTGCGCGGCGTGCAGGGACACGTCGCCTACCCGCACCTGGCGAAGAATCCGATTCACCTCGTCGCGCCGGCCATTGGCGAGCTGGCCGCGATGAACTGGGACGACGGCAACGAATATTTTCCGCCGACAACTTGGCAGGTCTCGAACATCCGCGCCGGCACCGGAGCGACCAACGTGATCCCCGGATCGCTGGATCTCATGTTCAACTTTCGCTACGCGACCGCGAGCACGCGCGAGAGCCTTCGCGAGCGCTTCGAGGCGGTGCTGCGGCGGCACGGCCTCGACTACGAGCTGGAATGGACCGGCTCGGGCGATCCCTACCTGACGCCGCACGGGAAACTGGTCGCGACCGTCGCCGAAGCGATCGGCAAGACCTGCGGCGTCAGCCCGGAAGTCTCGTGCACTGGCGGAACGTCGGACGGCCGTTTCATCGCCGCGGTCTGTCCGGAAGTGGTCGAACTGGGTCCTGTCAACGCCACGATCCACAAGGTCGACGAGCGCGTCGCGATCGCAGACCTCGAACCGCTGGCTGCCGTTTATCGTGGCATACTCGAACGCCTCCTGCTCTCGGCGCGCCGATGAATCCGCTCACCCAGGAACTGGAAACCGTTCGTGACTGGCTGCGCTACGCGGTGTCGCGCTTCACCGCGGGCGGCCTGGCGTTCGGCCACGGAACGACCAATGCATACGACGAGGCAGCCTATCTCGTCCTGCACACGCTCAAGCTTCCGCTCGACCGCCTCGAGCCCTTCCTCGATGCGCGGCTTACCCATGCCGAGCGCCAGGAGGTGCTCGACATTGTCGATCGCCGCGTCGACCAGCGCATCCCGGCGGCGTATCTCACGCGCGAGGCCTGGCTCGGTGATTTTCGTTTCTACGTCGACGAGCGCGTGCTCATCCCCCGCTCGTACATCGCGGAGCTGCTGCCGGAAGGACTGCTGCCGTGGATCTCCGACCCCGCGCGCATCGAGACCGCGCTCGATCTGTGCACGGGATCGGGATGTCTCGCGATCCTGCTCGCGCATCACTTTCCCAACGCCGACGTCGACGCCGCGGACATCTCCTCCGACGCGCTGGCGGTGGCGCTGCGCAACGTATCCGATCACGGGCTGCAGGGACGGGTCAATCTGATTCGCTCGGATCTGTTGTCCAACCTGACCGAAAAGAACTACGACTTGATCGTCAGCAATCCGCCGTACGTGAACGCGATGTCGATGGAGGAGCTGCCTCCGGAGTACCGTCACGAGCCGCAGCTCGCGCTCGCCGGCGGCGATGACGGACTCGACGCTGTGCGCACGATCGTCGCGCGAGCGGCGGAATTCCTGAATCCGGAAGGGTTGCTCGTCGTGGAAGTCGGGGAGAATCGGGCCGTCACGGAGGCGGCGTTCCCGCGGCTGCCGTTCATCTGGCTCGCTACGCCATCGTCCGAGGACAGAGTCTTCCTGCTGCGGCGCGAAGACCTCGTTGCCGCGCAGCGCGCTGCGGCCTGACTCTACAAACCGAAAAAGTCCCGGATGCGGCGCATCAGCTCGCCGGCGCGCGTGCCGGTGGCGCGCGCCCGCGCCTCGGCGGAGAGCATGGCAAGCGTCGCGTCGTTCGCTGCCTGACGCTCGGCCACGGTTTTCGAGATCGCTTCGGCAAGGACCGGGCGCGCGCGGATGATTTCTTCGAAGCCGCGCTTGGCGAGGCGATAGCAGAGCACATCGGATTCGGCGACTATGGTGGCGGTGCGCGCCTGTCCGGTGAGGAGCCCCATCTCGCCGAAGTACGACGGCGCAGCGAGCACCGTCAACCGCTGCCTCCCTCCTGCCGTTCCAGGCTCGGCCTCGCGGAAAATGCCGACCGTGCCGCGCGCGAGAATGTATAGGGAATCGGATGGATCACCCTGCCGGGTGGCAATGTCGCCCGGTGCGAAGGGCCGCGGAGCAAGCTGAGTCGCCAGCGCCTGCCGCTCGTCTTCGGTGAGAGAAGCGAACAGCTCGAGGGAGTCCAGCAGCTCGAGGCGCGCGTTGTGCTCGAACGTCGAGTGCTCCCGGTGCCTGCTCCGCGCCGAATGAAGGTAGACGTCCGACCGCAGGATCGGAATCTCCATCCCGGCGCGCCCCAGTGCGGCGAAGATCTGTACGCGAACCCTGGAGTCGGTGGCGAGATAGGATTTGATATCGGTGAGCCAGTAATAGACGACGTACTTCACGGCGCTCGTCTCGAAGCCGGCGCAGACGCACTCCGGCGCGGGGTCGGACGCCACGAACGGGATCTCCGCCCTCCGCATCGCGTTGTTGACGACGTCGAGCACCTGCCCTGGAGTCCACTCGTAGCCGACGCCGAACTCGATGGGTCTGCGCCATGGAATACGGTGATCTCCGCGGCGGCCGAGGATGGTCACCCGGCCGGCCATGAGCTGCGCGTTCGGAATGACAATGGTGACGTTGTTCACGGTGGCGAGCGCCGTGTAACGCCATCGGATGCTGACCACTTCGCCGGTGAGACCGCCGTCGAGCTCGATCCAGTCGCCAATGCGGTAGGTGTTGTCGAGTTGAAGTGAGACGCCACCGAGAAGATTGTTCAGCGTTGCTTGCGCGGCAAAGGCCACTGCTCCGAGCACCGCGGTCAGGGAAATGTTGATGGCGGTGAGGTTCACCCCGACGGCGTCCAAGCGGAACAGCGTATAGATCACCAGCGCTACCGCCATGATCACTTCGCCGAGGATCCGCGGCACCGTCCGTCTGGCGAGCAGCACGTTGGCGAGGAACGTGATCCACACCTGGATGGTGCCAAGGGCGACAATCAGGAGGAAGATTTCGCGCGGGATGACGGCAACCGCGAGGCGCCCCGGGATGAGCTGGTAGCGCGTGAGCAGGGCGAGGCCGCCGAGGCCCAAAACGATCAGCAGCAACTTCACCAGAATCGAGCGCCGCAACGACGGCTGCCAACGCATTGTGATGAGCGCGAGCAGCAGCGTGACCGCGCTGACCGCGAGCGCTTCCTGCAGAGTGATCTGCTCGACCATCCGTCGACATTCCTCCCCGTCCGCCGCGGTGCGTCGGACCGGGCCGATTATACGGCCCCGTGGCTGGGCGCGCAGTCGCGGCCCGGCGCTCGCGTGTAGAATGGCCTCGCCCTAATCTGCACTTTCTCTCGATTTCGTGCGCACCGGCGGCCGGATACTCGTCGACAATTTACTTGCGCAGGGTGTCGACCTCGCGTTCTGCGTTCCCGGCGAGAGCTATCTGCCGGTCCTCGACGCGCTCTACGAAGTACGTGACCGGCTGCGGCTCATCGTCTGCCGGCAGGAGGGGGGAGCCGCGTACATGGCCGAAGCCTACGGCAAGCTCACCGGAAGGCCCGGCATCGTCTTCGTCACGCGCGGACCCGGCGCTTCCAACGCAGCGATCGGCATTCACACCGCGCAGCAGGACTCTACGCCGCTCATTGCGTTCGTCGGCCAGGTCGGCAGCGACTTTGCGGACCGCGAGGCGTTCCAGGAAATCGATTATCGGCGCATGTACGGCGGCATCGCGAAGTGGGCGGCGCAGATCGACCGGGCAGAACGCATTCCTGAATACATCGCCCGCGCGTTTCGCGTTGCGCTTTCCGGACGGCCGGGACCGGTGGTGCTCGCGCTACCCGAAGACATGCTCTCGGCGCGAGTGAGTGCAGCCGACGTTGCGCGCGCGGAGCCTCCCGCCGCCGCACCCTCGACGGCGCAGATCGCGGCGCTGCGCGGCCTGCTCGCGAAGGCGAAGCGTCCTCTCGTCGTCGCCGGGGGAAGCGGCTGGACGGCGCAGGCGTGCGCCGATCTCGCGCGCTTCGCGCAAGCCAACGCGCTGCCGGTCGCCTGCGCGTTTCGAAACCAGGACCTATTCGACAACCGGCATCCGAACTACGCCGGGGATGTCGGCATCGCGATCAACCCGAAACTCGCCGCGCGCGTTCGCGAGACCGACGCGCTGCTCGTGGTCGGCGAGCGCCTCGGCGAGATGGTGACCTCCGGATATGCGCTCCTCGCCGTACCGCAGCCGACGCAGCTTCTGATCCACGTGCACCCGGGCGCCGAGGAACTGGGACGCGTGTATCAGCCGGCGCTGGCGATCCAGTCCTCGATCGTCCCGTTCTGCGCCGCAGTTGCCGCCATGGAGCCGATTCGTCCGGCCCCGTGGGTCGGCAGCGCCGAGCAGGCCCACGCCGATTACCTCGCATGGCAAGCGCCGCGCGGCATGCCCGGCGAGCTCGATCTGTGGCAGGTCGTGGCGACGCTGCGCGAGCGGTTGCCGGAAGACGCCATTCTCGCCAACGGCGCGGGCAACTACGTCAGCTGGTTGAGCCGCCTGTACCGCTATCCGCGCTATCGCACCCAGCTCGCTCCCTACGATGGATCGATGGGCTACGGCGTTCCTGCCGCGATCGCTGCGAAGGCCGTCTATCCCGACCGCGTGGTGCTCTCCTGGAACGGCGACGGCTGCTTTCTAATGAACGGTCAGGAGCTGGCGACAGCGGTGCAATACAAGCTCGCGATCGTTTTCATCGTGATCGACAACGGCATGTACGGGACGATCCGCATGCACCAGGAGCGCGAGTACCCCGGACGCGTCTACGCCACCGAGCTCCTCAATCCCGATTTCGCCGCCCTCGCTCGGGCATACGGCGCGCTCGGCGAGACCGTGGCGCGCACCGCGGAATTCTCCCCCGCCCTCGAGCGAGCGCTCGCCGCGGGCCGCCCTGCGCTCCTCCACTTGCGCGTCGATCCGCAGGCGATCACCATGAACGCCACGATCGACGAAATCCGCGCTGCCGCTTCGCACCGATGACCGATACTGTCTCCGGTCCGACCACGCTCGACGTCTCCGGGCTCTCGGTCGAGTTTCGCACCACCGAGCGCACCGTTCGAGCGGTGCGCGACGTTTCCTTCACGCTCAGCCGGGGCGAAACGATCGCGATCGTCGGTGAATCGGGATCGGGCAAATCGGTGACCGCCCTGTCGATCATGCGGCTGATCGAGCACGGCGGCGGGCGCATCGTTTCGGGTCGCCTGGAGTTCACGCGACCGAACGGCGCCTCGCTCGACCTCGCCCGAGCCCGTGCGGCGACGATGCGCGAGATCCGCGGCGCCGAGATCGCGATGATTTTCCAGGAGCCGATGACCTCGCTCAATCCGGTGTATACGGTCGGCGAGCAGATCGCCGAAGCGATCCGGCTGCACCAGGGCCAGGACCGCGCGGCCGCGCGAGCCGAGGCGCTCCGAATGCTGGAGCAGGTGCGCATTCCCGAAGCGAGGCAGGTGCTGACGCGCTACCCGCACCAACTCTCGGGCGGCATGCGGCAGCGGGTGATGATCGCGATGGCGCTTTCCTGCAAGCCGCGCCTTCTCATCGCCGACGAGCCGACCACGGCACTCGACGTTACCATTCAGGCGCAGATTCTCGCCCTCGTCCGCCTCCTGCAGGAAGAGATGCACATGGCGGTGATGTTCATCACGCACGACATGGGTGTGGTCGCGGAAGTCGCCGATCGCGTCGTGGTCATGTACCGCGGCGAGAAGGTGGAGGAAGGCAGCGCCGAAGCGGTGTTCCACGCGCCGAGACATCCTTATACGCGAGCACTGCTCTCCGCCGTCCCGACGCTCGGCTCGATGCGGGATAGCGACGCGCCGGCGCCCTTTCCGCTGCTGCAGGTCGACGGCGTGGCAGGATCGGCACCCGCGCGCGCTCCTCGCCCGCTATCGCGAACCGCTCCGCTGTTGAGCGTGCGTGGGCTCAAGACTCGCTTCAACCTGACTTCCGGGCTGCTCGGCCGCACGCGCCGCCGCGTGCACGCGGTCGAGCAGGTGAGCTTCGATCTTTACCCCGGGGAAACGCTCGCGCTCGTCGGGGAGTCAGGCTGCGGCAAGTCGACCACCGGCCGCTCGCTTCTGCGCCTGGTCGCCATCGATGGCGGGAGCATCGAGTTCGGCGGCCGCGATCTCGTCGCGCTGCCGCCGAATCAGTTGCGCTCGCTGCGGCGCGAGATTCAGATGGTGTTCCAGGATCCCTTCGCCTCGCTCGACCCGCGGCTGACCGTCGGCTTCTCGGTCGCCGAGCCGCTTTATATTCACGGGGTGGCGAGCGGCAGCGAGGCCGAGGAGCGCGTCGCGACCCTGCTCCGGCAAGTCGGGCTCTCGCCCGACCATGCGCAGCGCTACCCGCACGAGTTCTCCGGCGGACAGCGGCAGCGCATCGCCATCGCGCGGGCGCTGTCGCTGCAACCCAAGATCATCGTTGCCGACGAGGCGGTGTCCGCGCTCGACGTGTCCATCCGCGCGCAGATCGTCAATCTCATGCTGGACCTGCAGGCGCAATTCGGCCTGTCCTATCTTTTCATCTCGCACGACATGGCGGTCGTCGAGCGCGTCAGCCATCGCGTCGCGGTGATGTACCTCGGCCAGATCGTCGAGATCGGCCCGCGGCGCGCCGTGTTCGACGATCCTCGTCATCCCTATACCCGCAAGCTCCTCGCTGCGGTGCCGGTCGCCGACCCGGCGCGACGGCGGCGCAAAAGGGAGCTATCATCCGACGAAATACCGAGCCCGATCCGCGCCGTGGGCGACGAGCCGGTGGTGCAGCCCCTGCAGGAGGTCGCGCCCGGTCATTATGTGGCCACCCACCACGTCGGCGGCCCCTATTGAGTTCAACACGGCTTTTCCACGGAGGAAACGTATGAAAGTCTTGCTTCGCTCGTTGCTGGTTCCGGCGCTCGCGCTTGCGGTCGCCGCGGCCGGCCCCGCGTTCGCCTCGAAGGACGTGGTCTTTGCAGTCGCGTCGACCTTCACGACGACCGATCCCTACGACGCCAACGATACGCTGTCGCAGGCGATGGCCAAGTCCTTCTACGAAGGGCTGTACGGGTTCGACAAGGACATGAAGATGATCCCGGTGCTGGCCGAAGGTTACGAGGTCAGCAAGGACGGGCTCGTCTATACGATCAAGCTGAAGAAGGGCATCAAGTTCCAGGACGGGACCGATTTCAAGGCGGACGCCGTCAAGGTCAATCTCGACCGCGTGACCAATCCCGACAACCATCTGAAGCGATACGGGCTGTACAACAACAACATCGCCAAGGTCGAGGTCGTCGACGACTACACCGCGCGCATCACGCTGAAGACGCCGTTCTCGCCGTTCATCGCCCAGCTCGCGCATCCCTCGACGGTGATGATCAGCCCCACGGCACTCAAGCAGTGGGGTAACAAGGACATCGCGTTCCATCCGGTCGGAACAGGGCCGTTCAAGTTCGTCGAGTGGAAACAACCTGATTATCTGAAGGTTGCCAAGTTCGACGGTTATTGGAAGAAAGGCTATCCCAAGGTCGATACGATCACCTGGAAGCCGGTCGTCGACAACAACTCGCGCGCCGCGCTGATGCAGACCGGAGAGGCGCATTTCACTTATCCCGTCTCCTACGAACTGGCCGACGTGCTCAAAGCGAAGCCCGACCTGGAGCTTGTCGCCGCGCCGTCGATCGTATTGCGATACCTGTCGATGAACACGCAAAAGAAGCCTTTCGATAATCCGAAGGTCCGGCAGGCAATCGCCTACGCCATCAACAAGGAAGCGCTTGCCAAGGTCGCTTTCGCAGGCTATGCGACACCGGCGCAGGGCGTGGCGCCGCAGGGCGTGGAATACGCGGTCAAGATCGGCGAATGGCCCTACGACCTCGCCAAGGCGAAGCAGCTGATGAAAGAAGCCGGCTATCCTGACGGCTTCGAGACCGAGCTCTGGTCCGCGTACAACCACAGCACGGCGGCGAAAGTCACGCAGTTCATTCAGCAGCAGCTCCAGCAGATAGGCATCAAGACCAAGATCACGCTGCTCGAAGCCGGCCAGCGCGTCGAGAAAGTGGAGAGCTGGCAGGATCCGGCGACCGCGCCGGTGCGCCTGTATTACGTGGGCTGGTCGACCTCGACCGGCGAGGCGGACTGGGCGCTGCGGCCGCTGCTCGACGGCGAGTCGTGGCCGCCGAAGCTTTTCAACACCGCCTACTACAAGAACGAAAAGTTCGACGCCGACATCAAGAATGCGCAGCTTGCGACCGACAGCAAGAAGAAGGCCGAGTTGTACAAGGACGCTCAGGAAACAGCCTACAAGGATGCACCGTGGGCGCCGCTCGTGGTCGAGAAGCTTCTTTCCGCGCACAGCAAGAAGCTGACCGGCGTGTACGTGATCCCCGATGCGTCGTTCAACTTCACGGAAATTGATCTGAAGTGACGCGGATGTCCAAGAGCGGCCCGCCGCAGGACGGGCCGCGATTGGAAACAGCCGCGTCATCCCGGCGAAGGCCGGGATCTCGATTGTGCTCCAGTACCTCCTCAAACGCCTGCTCGGGCTGATCCCCACGCTGGCGCTGGTCGGCCTGCTGGTGTTCATGTTCGTGCACCTCCTGCCCGGCGATCCGGCGCGGCTCGCCGCCGGCCCCGATGCGACGCCGCAGACCGTCGAGCTGGTGCGCCAGGACCTCGGGCTCGACAAGTCGCTCCCGGAGCAGTTCGTGCGCTTCGCGAGCGGCGTCGTGCGCGGCGACTTCGGCCGCTCGCTGCGCACGAAGCGTCCGGTGGCGACCGAGATCGCCGAGCGCTTCGCTCCGACCTTCTGGCTCACCGTGTGGAGCATGGCCTGGTCGGTCGCGATCGGGATGACGATCGGCGTGTTCTCCGCGGTGTGGCGGAACCGCTGGCCGGATCGCGTCGGCATGGCACTCGCCGTGTCCGGCATTTCGTTTCCCGCGTTCGCACTCGGCATGCTGCTCATGCAGATTTTCTCGGTGCAGCTGGGATGGCTGCCGACGGTTGGCGCCGACACCTGGCGCCACTACATCCTGCCCTCGCTTACGCTCGGCGCCGCGGTCGCGGCCATCATGGCGCGCTTCACGCGCTCGTCCTTCGTCGACATCCTGCACGAGGATTATGTGCGCACCGCGCGTGCCAAGGGCCTGCCCGAGTCGCGAGTGATCGTCAAGCACGGGCTGCGCAACGCGCTCATTCCCGTCGTGACAATGATGGGTTTGCAGTTCGGCTTCCTGCTCGGCGGCTCGATCGTGGTCGAGGTCGTGTTCAACTGGCCGGGGATGGGACGGCTCCTCGTCGACGCGGTCGACATGCGCGACTACCCGGTCATCCAGGGGCTGGTGCTGCTGTTCTCGCTCGAGTTCGTGCTGATCAACCTCGCCGTCGACGTGCTCTACGCGGTGATCAATCCAACGATTCGCTACCGTTGAGCTCATGAGTCCGGAAGACGTCCGCCCCGAAGCGCTGAACGACGATATCGCTCAGGGGGAGATCGCCGACAGCACGGGCGCCGACGCGGCTTCAATCGCGGCGGACAGCGCGGCGGCCGTTGCCACCGCGGTGCGCACGCCGTGGAGCGAGTTCTGGCGGAAGTTCAGGAAGCAGCACGTCGCCGCGGCCGCAGGCTGGTTCGTCGTCGCGCTGGTCATCCTGGCGATCGCCGCGCCGTGGCTCGTCCCCTACGACGCCGAGAACTTCTTCGATTACGACAGCCTGAACGCGCTGCCCTCGCTCAAGCACTGGTTCGGCGTCGATCCGCTTGGCCGCGACATCTTCAGCCGCATCCTGATGGGCTCGCGCATCTCGCTCACGGCGGGGTTCCTGTCGGTGGCAGTCGGCGCGATCGTCGGGACTGCGCTAGGGCTCATTGCCGGCTACTACGAGGGCTGGGCCGACCGCATCATCATGCGCGTCTGCGACGTCCTGTTCGCTTTTCCCGGGATCCTGCTTGCGATCGGCATCGTCGCCATTCTGGGCGGCGGCATGGTCAACGTGATCATCGCCGTGGCGATCTTCAGCATCCCGACCTTCGCGCGGCTCGTGCGCGGCAACACGCTGGCGCTCAAGCACCTGACCTATGTCGAAGCCGCGCGCAGCGTTGGCGCGTCCGACTGGACGATCGTCGTGCGTCACATCTTCCCCGGAACGATCGCCGCGGTGGTCGTCTATTTCTCGCTTCGCATCGGCACCTCGATCATCACCGCCGCCAGCCTGTCGTTCATCGGCATGGGCGCGCAGCCTCCGACGCCCGAGTGGGGTGCGATGCTGAACGAAGCCCGCGCCGACATGATGACCTCGCCCCATGTGGCGCTCTTCCCGAGCCTGGCGATTTTCCTGACGGTGCTCGCCTTCAACCTGCTTGGCGACGGTCTGCGCGACGCGCTCGACCCGAAGATCGAGCAGCGATGAGCGCGCCGCCGCGGCGCGCGAGCCGATGAGTCGCGCGAGCCGGGTTGACGCCGAAGAGCCTCGCATCCACCGCTGGTTGCGGCTCGGCGTGATGGCGTCGCTGGCCGGCGGCCTCGCCGCTTTCTTCGCGCTCGGCGGATCGCACTACCTGTCGCTCGACGCGATCCGCGAGCACCGTGCAGCGCTGCTCGCTTACACCGAAGCGCACTATGCGCAGGCAGCGCTCATCGGCTTTGCCGCCTTCGTCGTGGCGACGCTCCTATGTCTGCCTGCCGGCACGGTGTTCTCCCTCGCGTTAGGACTGCTCTTCGGTCGCTGGGTCGCGACCGCGCTGCTGGTGACGGCCGGGACGCTGGGAGCCACGTTGCTTTTCCTTGGGGCGCGCAACCTCTTCGCGCGTCCGCTCCGGACGCGCCTGGGCGCGCTCGGAGACCGCGTGAACGAGGGCTTCACGCGCGATGCCTTTCACTGGCTGCTGTTCCTGCGGTTGACCCCGATCTTTCCGTATTTTCTGGTCAATCTCGCGCCGGCGCTCACCGACATCCCGGTGCGCACCTATGTCGCCGCCACCCTCGTCGGCATCTTCCCGGGCATGTTCATTCTCGCCAACATCGGCCAGACGTTCGGCCGCATCGATTCGGTGCAGCAACTCTTCGCGCCGGAAGCGCTGATCGCACTCGCTCTGCTGGGCCTGTTCGCTCTGGTCCCCGTGTTCATGCGGCAATGGCGATCCAGGCGCGCGTAACGCCGCCGGTGCGGGATCACTGCCGGAAAACGGCGCCGCTCAGCTGTCGGTAGTCGCGCACGCGACGGAAGGTCCCAGCTTCTCCTTCGCGGTCGCGACCTGCGTGATCTCGGGCAGCGAAATGCCGTTCTTGATCGCGGTGATCTCGGCCAGAATGGAGATCGCGATCTCCGGGGGCGTGCGGCTCCCGATGAAGAGACCTATCGGGCCGTGCAGCCGTGCGATCTGTTCTTGCGTCAGCTCGAATTCCTCGAGGCGCTTGCGCCGCTTCGTATTGTTGGCGCGCGAACCGAGCGCACCGACGTAGAACGCCGGCGACTTGAGCGCTTCCATGAGTGCCAGATCGTCGAGCTTCGGGTCGTGCGTGAGCGCCACGACCGCGCAGCGCTCGTCGAGCCGCATCTGCACCACCGTGTCGTCCGGCATCGTCTTCACCAGCGTGACGCCGGGAATGTCCCAGGTATCGGTGTACTCGACGCGCGGATCGCACACCGTGACCTGGTAGTCGAGACCGACGGCGATCTGCGCGAGATACTTGGACAGCTGTCCCGCGCCGATCACCAGCATCCGGTAGCGCGGGCCGTGCACGGTGACGAGCGTCTCGCCGTCGAAAGCGAGGCCGTCGCTTGCGCGCGCCGGCGCTAGCGTGACGCGGGCGCGCTCGAGGTCGAGGGTGCGCGCGATGAGCCGGCCGCGCTGGACTTCTTCCAACAGTTCGCCGAGACGGCTCTCCCGCGTCAGCGGTTCGAGCACGAGCTGGATGGTGCCGCCGCAAGGCAGGCCGAACTTGCGCGCATCGTCGGCACTGACTCCGTAGGTGACCGCTTGCGGACGCTTCACGTACGCGCCCTCGCGGCGGGAGCGTTCGACGATGTCGTCCTCGATGCAACCTCCGGACACCGAGCCGACGACCTGCCCGTCCTCGCGCACGGCGAGCAGCGCGCCGGGCGGCCGTGGCGAGCTGCCCCAGGTTTTCACGACCGTGACCAGCAGCACGCGCTTGCCCGCGTCGAGCCATTCGACGCTCTTGCGCAGAACTTCGAGATCGACACTGTCCATGGCGAGGGGGCCGGTAGCTAAGGATGGGACAAGCGACGGAGTGATCCGTTCGGCGTCATTCTACTTCGCGCCGGACTGCATGAGCCAATAGAGCACGATGGCGACGATGATCGCGATCGCCAGTGCGAGGCGGATCCACAGGCTGCGCGCCGGCGGCGCTGCAGGTGGCTGTGCGACTCTCGCCTCGGGCGGCGTCAGGCGCTCCGCGAAGCGCGCGAAGAAATCATCGGCGATCTTCGCGGCCGCGCCGTCGATCAGCCGCGAACCGATCTGGGCGAGCTTACCCCCCACCTGCGCTTTTACCGTGTAGTCGATTTGCGTCCCGCCGTCCTGCGCGGCAAGGGCCACGTGCGCTTCGCCGTTCGCGAAGCCGGCTGCGCCGCCCTGCCCTTCAAAGCGAATCGTGTACGAGCTGGCGGGCACGATGTCGCTCAGGCGAATCAACCCCGAAAAGCGCGCGCTGACCGGCCCCACGCGCGCCGTCATCGCCGCGCGCAACTCGTTCTCCCCTGTGCGCTCGAGCGATTCGCAGCCGGGAATGCAGGCCTTCAACGCTTCGGGGTCGTTGAGAGCGGCCCAGGTGGCGTCCACCGTCGCCGGGACCGTGCGCGTGCCGGTCATCTCCATGGTCGGTTCCTCGTCGCGGCCCTCATGCCGCGCGGCGGCCAAGCTCGAAATCCATCTCGGCACGCCGGCGCAGGCTCCGCGGCTGCGCAAACACCGCCGCGACCTGCTTTAGGCTTTCCAGATTGTGCACCGGCAGGAAATCGTCGACGTAGGGAAGCATCGCGCGAATGCCCGCTGGCCGCGCCTCGAATCGATCGTAGCGCAGCAGCGGGTTGAGCCAGATGAGGCGCCGGCACGACTTGGCGAGGCGCTCCATCTCCGCCGATAGCCCGTGGCCCACGTCGCTGTCGAGCCCGTCGCTGATGAGGAGCACCACCGCACCCTGCGCGAGCAGCCGCCGCGACCAGCGCCTGTTGAATTCCGCCAGACATGCGCCGATGCGCGTCCCGCCCGCCCAGTCCGACACTGCGGCGCTCACGCGCTCCAGCGCTACGTCAACGTCGCGCCGCCGAAGATGCCGCGTGATGTTGGTGAGCCGCGTGCCGAAGAGCAGCGTATGCACGCGGTCGCGGTCGTTGGTGATCGCATGCAGAAAGAAGAGCAGCATGCGCGCGTAGCGGTCCATCGAACCGGAGATGTCGCACAGCACGACGAGCGGCGGCGGGCGCCGCCGACGCCGGCGCCAGGCGAGTGGAACGACCGCACCGCGCGCGGAGGCCATCGCGCGGAGCGTCGCGCGCAGATCGACCTCGGTGCCCCGATTGGCCGCCATACTGCGGCGGATTGGCAGCTCGGGCAGCGGCAGGCGCAGTCGCGCGATCATCGCCTTGACCTCGGCCAGCTCCGCCGTGGTCATCGATTCGAAGTCCTTGCTCTGCAGCACCTCGCGCGGCGAGAACGTGAACGCGGCGTCGAGCGTCGTCTCCTGATCGCAGGCTTCGCGGTCGGCATCACGCGGCGGCGCGAGCGCTTCGGCGAGGCGCGCCGGCAGCGGCGCTTCGGCCTCGGTGCGCGGCGTGCGACCGTACACTTTCGGCAGCAGCAGCTCCATCATGCGTTCGATGAGCCTGGGGTTGCGCCAGAACAACTCGAAGGCCTGGGCGAACAGCGTCTGCTGATCGTGGCGTTCGATCAGCACCGATTCCAGCGCCGCGCGGAAATCCTCGCGCTGCTCGATGCCGACCGTCTCGACCGCCTCGAGCGCCGCGATGACCTTCGCGGGCCCGACCGGAAGCCCGGCGGCACGCAGCACGCGGCAGAAGTGCAGGATATTCTCCGCAAGGCGCTCGCGCTGGAACAAACGCGTCGCGGAAGCGCTCACGGCGTCCCGACGGCTTCGGCCTCCGCGCGCGCTTCGGCCACGAGCTGGGTCGCGACCTGCGGCGTGATCGCGCCGATGTCGTCCTGATACTTGAGGAGCGCACCCAGCGTGTTGGCCACCGTTTCCGGATCGAGCGCGAGGCGGTCGAGCGCCACCAGCGCCTCCGCCCAGTCGAGCGTTTCGGCGATCCCGGGAGACTTGAAGAGATCCATCGCGCGCAGCCGCTGCGTGAATGCGACGACCTCGCGCGACAGCCGCGCGTCGGCGCCCGGCACCTTGCGCCGCACGATCGCCAGCTCGCGCTGCGCACTCGGAAAATCGACCCAGTGGTAAAGGCAGCGTCGCTTGATCGCGTCGTGGATCTCGCGCGTGCGGTTCGAGGTGATCACCACGATCGGCGGCTCGATTGCCTTGATCGCACCCAGCTCGGGGATCGTCACCTGGTACTCGGCCAGCACTTCGAGCAGGTACGCCTCGAAGGGCTCGTCGGTGCGGTCGAGCTCGTCGATCAGGAGCACCGGCGCAAAACCATTATTCCGCTCGAGGGCCTGCAGGATTGGACGTCGAATGAGGAAGCGCTCGGTGAAGATGTTGCTCGCGAGCGCCTCGCGATCGACTTTGCCCTGCGCCTCGGCGAGGCGAATCTCGATCATCTGCCGCGGGTAATTCCATTCATACACCGCGGAGGCCGTGTCGAGCCCCTCGTAGCACTGCAGGCGGACGAGCAAGCGCCCGAGCGCACGCGCGAGCACCTTGGCGATCTCGGTCTTGCCGACCCCCGCCTCGCCTTCGAGAAAGAGCGGCCGTCCCATCTTCAGCGCGAGAAAGACGCTGGTGGCGAGCCGCCGGTCGGCGAAGTAGTCGTGCTGCTCGAGGAGCGCGAGGACGGCGTCGACGTTCGCGGGTAACGGGGTGGTCATTGGCGACGGAGTATGCCGCGTTGAAGGGGCGCGCGCCGCGCGCCCCTTCAACG
>DATJWL010000143.1:0-21824 GCA_035501215.1 Casimicrobiaceae bacterium | reverse complement strand
CTGACGAATCACCGCGGCGCGCGGTGCGGCGATCAGGTCGTCTTGTCGCACGTCCCGACCTTGATCTCGCTCCCGGGGAAGCTCCCCTGCATCTCCTTCAACCGCGTCATGGCGGGCGCCGGCGGATCGCGCACCACGAGCGCGGTCTGGAGCACGGACTGTGCGCGCGCCTCCATCTTCGCGCCCTTGACGCCTTTCTCCTGCAGGTCTGCAAGCTGCGCCCGCGCGCCTTCCTCTGTGCGGAACACACCAAGCTGGATCGCGAAGCGCTGCGGTCCCCCGTCGAGCAGCAGCGCATCCTTCACGCCCTGCGTCTTGAGCTCGGCGATCCGGCGATCGGCCGCAGTCTTGTTGGCAGCGGGCGGAATGAAAACCCAGTAGTTGGCGATGACTTCGACCTTCTTCTGGCTCATCAGCCGCGCGAGGTCGAGCGGCTCGAGCGCTGCCAGCGCGCGCACCTTCTCGGCGTCGGACAGCGGTCCCCATTCCACGCACACGTCGGCGAGCGAAGCGGCTTTCGCGGGGCCGAGCGCCGCGACCTCCTGCGGCGTCAGGAGCGAAATCTTGCTGGGTTGCACCTGTTGCGCGAGGCGCACGCCCTCGCCTCCGCCCATGCGGTTGTCGATCCAGAACCAGCCGAACGCAGCGAGGTTCGTGAGGAAGAGCAGCGCGACAAAGATTCTCATGCCTTGGCAGACGACTCCGCGAGGGCGAGCACGCCTTCGAGCACGAGATTATCCACGACCTCCACCGGCGCGGTAAGGTGCGGCGCAATCTCGGCCGCCGCGCCCCCGGACAGGATCACCCGCGGCTTCGCCTCGTCGCCGCCCAAGTGCAGACGCAACTGCTCGATCGCGCCGCATAGCGCCTGTATGACGCCTGAGTACAACGCGTCGGCCGTATTGATCGGGAAATCGTGATAACGCCCCCGCGGGACCTTGAGCGCAGCCGTGTTCTCCGCCAGCGCCTGCAGCATCATGTTCATTCCCGGCAGGATGATCCCGCCGCGAAAGACGCCGCTTGCGTCCAACGCGTCCGCGGTGAGCGCGGTGCCCGCGTTCACGACGATGCACGACGAGGGAAACAGCTCCTCGGCCACGCGCGCGCGCACCGCGATCAGCGCGGCCCAGCGATCGGGGCCGAGTTGCGAAGGACGCGCGTAGCGGTTGACCACGCCGCAGGCTTCCTCGCGCGCAACGATCCATTCGGGAGCGAGCCGCCAGCGAACGAGCTGCGCTTCGACGCGCACACGCAGCGCCTCGCCCGCGACGTTGACGCCGATCACGCGCGCGGGGCGCGGCAGGTTCTGCCAGTCGCGCAGCGCGAGCGTGCCGATCTCCTGATTGGGGATGTTGCCCTGCGAGACCCAGCCGTGCGGACCGGCGAGTCCCCATTTGAACCGGCTGTTGCCGCAGTCGAGACAGAGAATCATCGCTCAGCGCGAACGAGCGAAACCTCGCCGCTGAGGAAGCGCAATCGCTGCCCGCTGTTGTCGACGACGAGGGCGCCCTCTGCGTCCACGCCGATGACTTCACCGCGCGCGCTGCCGCCGTCGGGCAGAAGCACCTCCACCGGCTTGCGCTGCAGCGCGTGGCGGCGCTGCCAGTCGGCGCGCAGCGGCGCGAATCCCTGGGCGGCGAATTCCTCGAGCACCGCCGCAAGCTCGCCGAGGATGCGCCCGAGCAGGAGACTGCGATCGATCGAGCGGCGCCGCGCGACCGTCGCGAGATCGGTCGATGGCTGGTCGATGCCGCGGCGCGCCTTCGCAGGAAGAAGGGCGTTGAGGCCGATGCCGATGATCGCGAGCGAAGGTCCGAGCGCGTCTCCGGTGAGCTCGACCAGGATTCCGCCGAGCTTCGCGCGGCGATGCACGAGATCGTTCGGCCATTTGAGCTCGATGCCGGCGAAGCCCTGCGCTTCGAGCGTGCGAGCCACGGCGAGCCCTACGGCAAGGGTCAGGCCGGAGAGATGGCCCGCGCCCTGCTCGAAGCGCCAGCCGAGTGAGAAGGTGATGCTGCCGCCGGCGATCGTGGTCCACGCGCGGCCGCGCCGCCCGCGACCAGCCGTCTGCGCTTCCGCGGCGAGCACGTGCCGATGGATGTCCTGCCGCGCGGCGCGGCGCGAGAGCTCGCTGTTCGTGGAGTCGATCGTGTCGACGACTTCGACCGTGAGCTTCGCCGTCCGGCCGAGGGCGGCCACGATCGCGTCGCGTTGCAACGTCTCGATGCGGGAGGAAAGCGCCACGAGAGAGCCGAGCGAATGCAGGTTGAGGCTACTCCTTGAGAACGCCGCGCCGGATCTGGTCCAGCTCGATCGACTCGAAGAGCGCCTGGAAGTTGCCCTCGCCGAAGCCCTGGTTGCCCTTGCGCTGGATGATTTCGAAGAAGATCGGTCCGACGACGGTGGTGGTGAAAATCTGCAGCAGCATCTCGTCGGACGCCGGCGCACCGTCGATCAGGATGCGGTTCTTCTTGAGGCGCGCGGCGTCTTCCTTGTGTCCGGGCAGCCGCGTGGGCAGCAGATCGTAATAGGTGTCCGGCGTGTCCTGGAACGCCACCTTCTTTCCGCGCAGCATATCGACCGTCGCGTAGATGTCGTCGGTGCCGAGCGCGACGTGCTGGATGCCCTCGCCGTGGTAGGCGACCAGGTATTCCTGGATCTGGCTCTTGTCGTCGGCGCTCTCGTTGACCGGGATGCGGATCTTCCCGCAGGGGCTCGTCATCGCCTTGCTCTTGAGGCCGGTGAGCTTCCCTTCGATGTCGAAGTAGCGGATCTCTCGGAAGTTGAACAGCCGCTCGTAGAAGCTCGCCCATTCCTCCATGCGGCCGCGATGCACGTTGTGGGTAAGGTGGTCGATGTAGGTCAGCCCCGCGCCCCGCGGATGCTGCTCGACACCCGCCAGCGGCACGAAGTCGACGTCGTAGATCGAGACACCCGAGCCGTTTCCCGCATAGCGATCGACGAGGTAGATGAGCGAATCGCCGATGCCCTTGATGGCGGGAATGTTTAATTCCATCGGTCCCGGATGCGACTCCACGCCCCACGCCCCCTGCTCGGACGCCTTGCGATACGCGTACGCCGCGTCCTCCACGCGGAACGCGATGGCGCAGATCGACGGCCCGTGCACGCGCGCGAAGGCCTGAGCGAAGCTGCCGGGCTCGGCATTGACGATGAAGTTGATCTCGCCCTGGCGGTACAGCAGCACGTTCTTCGAACGGTGCTTGGCGATCGCGCTGAAGCCCATCTGCTCGAACAGGCGTCCGAGCGCCGCCGGATCCGGCGCCGCGTACTCGACGAATTCGAACCCGTCGGTGCCGAGCGGGTTGTCCCAGAGTGAGGGGGTGGCGGTGGCCATGTTTGCCTCCGGGTTGCGCGAGACGCGGTCCCAGCGTCAAAGCATACCGTCAGCGTGCGAACGGTAGAAGATGGTTTCCCAACTCACGCCGCCGCGCGCTGCACGATCGCGTCGAACGCGGCGGTGAGCCGCGTCGCCTCGTCGTTCGTGAGCGGACTGAGCGGAGGCGCGACGTTGCGCCACGCCGCGTCGCCGGTCTCATGCGCGACGAGCTCCTTCACCGCAGGCGTGACCGGATACTTGAGCACCTCGTCGACGAGCGCCGAGATGCGCGAATCGTCGCGGCCGTCGTTGGCGAGCGGGAGCATCAGGTCGGGGACGATGTTCGCGAGCCCGGAGATGGCGCCGCTCGCACCCATCCGCACCGCGTCGGCGAGACGCCGCTCGTCGCCGACGATGATCATGAGGTCGCGATGGTAGACCAGCAGCGAGCGCGCATAGTCCCGGTCGCCGGACGAGTCCTTCACGCCCTGCACGGTGGAAGGGAAACGTTCCTTGAGCCTGCCGATGAGCGCGATGGAGAGCGGCACGGCGGTCACGGACGGGATGTGATACAGGATCGCCCGCAGGTTCTCCCCGGCGACGCGATCGAGCACGAGGCCGAACCAGGCCGCGAGGCCGTCCTCGGTCGCATCCTTGAAATAGAACGGCGGCGGCAGAAGTAGAGTGCGGCAGTCGAAGGCGGCCGCCTGCTTCACCTGCGCCAATGCTTCCTCGACCGAGCTCGCGGCCATGCCGACGACGACCGAGTGCCGGAGATCCAGTCCCGCGTCGCGCAACGCCCCGAGCATGCGTTCGCGGCTCGGCAGGCCGAGCGATGCGCCCTCGCCGGTCGTGCCGCAGATTGTCACGCTGGTGCAGCCCGCCTCCAGGCGCGATCGCGCGTGCGCGGTGAAGCGCGCAAGGTCGACGCTCCCATCGGGAAGAAACGGCGTGGTCAACGCACAGGAGAGCCCTAAGCGTGGCTGCGAAGCGGTCATCGCATTTTTCAGCGAGGTTCAGCGCGGCACGATCTTCACGCCGCCGAGCTTCTCCTGCGCCTCGATGAGCGAGGCGACGAACCTGTCGCCGAAGCCGAGCAGGTTGGCGTTGACGAGGCTCTGATGCACCGCTTCGCCGACGATCGCCGGCGTGGGCAGCGACTCGGCGAAGTGCGTGTAATAGCGAAGGTCCTTCATAGCGTTGACGAGCGTGAACTTCAGTCCGGAGAGATCGCCTTCCAGCATCTTGCCGACCGTGAGCTGGAAGATGCCCGAGTTGACCGCGCCGGCGGACACGAGTTCGTGCAGCTTGGCGATCGAAACGCCGGCCTTGGCGCAGGTAGCACAGGCTTCGGCCACCGCGGTCGCGATCGACATCGCGATGAAGTTGTTGACCAGTTTGAGCATGTGCCCGTGACCCGGAGGGCCGGCGTGCACGATGTTCTCGCAGTAGGCGGAGAAGACGGGCTTCAGGCGCGCGAAGACCGCTTCGTCGGCGCCGACCATCGTGTTGAGACGGCCCTCCTCCGCTTCCTTCGGCGTGCGCGCGAGCGGCGCGTCCACGTAGAGCGTGCCCTTCGGCGCGAGGTCGCCGCGAATCTTCGCCGTCGACGCCGGCTCCGCGGTCGAAGTGTCGACGACGGTGAGCCCGTCGCGCGCGGCTCCGAGAATGCCGTTCTCGCCGTAGATGATCTCCTCGATCTGCGGCGAGCCGGTGACGCACAGGATCACCACGTCGGAGGCTCGCGCGAGCTCGGCGTTGGTCTTCGCTTCCTTTGCTCCCGCGGCGAGGATGTCCTCGGCGGGCTTGCGGTTGCGGTGGACGCGGATCGTCAGCGGGAAGCCCTTGGCGGCGAGATTCTTCGCGATGCCGTGGCCCATCAGGCCCAGACCGATGAAGCCGATGCGCGGCTTGTCGTTGCTCATGTCGTCTCTCCGGGGATGTCGCTGCAATGACGACCCAATGGCGACCGTCGGGCGGTCCGGTGAAGTGTACCGCAAAGTCTCGCAGCGCTAATCCACCGCCACCGGCTCCGACTGCGGCAGGCTCGCGCGCCAGCGCTCGTACCATGTCAGCACGACGCCGCTGCTGGCGATGACGATGATGCCGGCGAGCGTCCAGCGGTCCGGAAACGTGCCGAAGACGATCCAGCCGGCAAGCGTCGACCACAGAAGCTGCACGTAGGTGAACGGCGCGATCGCGGAAGCCGAGGCGCGCTGGAACGCGCGGATGAACAGATAATGCCCGATGAATCCGATCGTGCCGATACTCAGGAACGCGACCGTGTCGACCATCGGGTACCAGGTGTTGTCGCGAAAGAAGAAGGGAACGATCACCGAAAGAAGTGCGGTGCCCACCACGCTCGGATAGACGAGCAGCACCATCAGGTCCTCGCCGGAAAGCTTGCGCGTGAGAATCTGAAACGTCGCATAAAGAAGCGCGGCACCGAGCGCGAAGAAAGCCGCGGGCGTGAGCATCTCCGTGCCCGGACGCACGATCAGCAGCATGCCGACGAAGCCGGCGATGATGAAAGCCCAGCGCGGACGCGTCAGCCGCTCGCGCAGGAACGCGGCTGCCATCAGGGTGACGAGGATCGGCGAGGTGTAGTTCAACGCCGTCGCCTCGGCGAGTGGCAGGAAGCGCAGCGCCGAGAAGAAGCAAACCGACGAGGCGATGAGCACCACGCCGCGGACGATGTGCATCGGCAGCCGCCTCGTGCGGAACATCCTTAAGCCCATCCTCGGCGCCAGCAAGGCCACGATGATCAGCGTCTGCACCGCCCAGCGAGACCACACGATGAGCGGCACCGGATAGCGCTGGCCGAGCACCTTCACCGTCACATCGACCGTGGTGAAGCAGGCGCACGAGAACACGATCAGCGCGATCGCCGAGAGCGGAATGTGCGTGTGGTGCTTCACGACGGAATGTCGCCCGGAACGAGCGACGGAAGGCGGCCCCAAGGCGCGCATCTTAGCCGATAATTTGTGTTAGATCCCTTCCAGTACCCGGAAGGCAAGTAATGGCGTCGAGGGGGCAACCATGAGTGCAAGAGAAACGCTGCGTCGCATCACCGCGCTGTCCGCGTGGGCAATTGTTGCTGCCCTGATCGCCACTCCAGAGGCGGGCGCACAATCGAGCGTCGCGCCGAAGAACCGCGTCGTGATCCAGATGAGCGACGGTGAGCCGGCCAAATGGAACCTCGCGCTCAACAACGCGCGCAACCTGCAGGCCGATCTCGGCGCAGCGAACGTCGAGATCGAGATCGTTGCGTACGGCCCCGGGCTCGGAATGCTCAAGCGCGACTCCGCGGTCGCCACGCGAGTCGACGAAGCGCTGACCTCCGGCGTGAAGATCGTCGCCTGCGAGAACACGATGCGCGCGCAGAAGCTGACCCAGCCCGACATGCTGCCGTCGATCAGCTACGTCGGTGCGGGAGTGGTCGAGATCATGGAGCGGCAGCAACAGGGATGGGCATACATCCGGCCTTAGCGCGGCCGCTACTGCGGCGACACGAGCAGCTTGCCGGGGTCGACGTCCCCAAGTTGCGCCGGATCGAGGAACTTGCGAGCGTAATCTGAGTACACGCGCTCGCGCACGAACAGGTCGAAGAGGTCCGGGTCGACGTGGCCTGAAAGCTTCATCCGCTCGAGGATCGCCAGCGATTCGGCGATCGAGCGGGCGGGCTTGTAAGGTCGATCGCCCGCGGTGAGCGCTTCGAACACGTCCGCCAGCGCGACGATCCGCGCCGGCCATGACATCTCGCTTCGCGTGAGCCCGCGCGGGTAACCCTTGCCGTCGACGCGCTCGTGGTGCGCGCCCGCGTATTCGGGCACGCGCGCGAGTTGCCGCGGCCATGGCAGCGATTCGAGCATGCGGATCGTCGTCGTGACGTGCCGGTTGATGATCTGGCGCTCTTCTGCGTTCAACGTCCCCGATTGGATCGTCAGGTTGGCGACTTCGTCATCGGTCAGCAGCGGACGCCCGCCGCCGATCCTCCGCTTCGCGATCACCCGCACGCGCTCGACGTGCTCGTCGCGCATGCGCTCGACTCCGCGGTTCGCCTCGCGCAGAAAGGCGCGATCGGCGGCGAGCGCCGCGATCGTATCGCGATAGCGCGATTCTGCCGCCGCACGCGGCTCGCCGCCGGCCAGCGCTTCGAACAGCGCGATCTTCGCCTCGCTCTCCGCGAGATCGAAGCGCGCCTCGACGAGCGCGATGCGATCGAACAGCGTCGAGAGCTTGGTCGCCTTGTCGACGACATGCACGGGCGTGGCGATCTTGCCGCAGTCGTGCAGCAGCGCCGCGAGCCTGAGCTCGCGTCGGTCGGACTCGCTCATGCGGAACGCCGCAAGCGCCCCCTCTTCGGTGCGATGCGCAGCTTCGGCGAGCATCATCGCCAGCTCGGGAACTCGGCGGCAATGCGCGCCGGTGTACGGGCTCTTCTCGTCGATCGCATCGTTGACGAGCCGCACCAGGCTCTCGAACAGCACCTGGAGCCGCTCGATCAGGTGCTGCTTTTCGAGCGCGATGCCGGCCTGCGCCGCAAGCGCCTCGATGTAGTGCTCCTCCTCGGTCGCGAACGCGCGGACCACGCCGCCTGCGGCGCCGGCATTCAGGAGCTGCAGCACGCCGATCACGGCGCCTTCGTGATCGATCATCGGGACGGTCAGCACCGATCGCGTGCGGTAACCGTAGCGCTCGTCGAAAGCACGCGCCGCCGCATAGTCGCGTCCTTCCTCGTGGTAGGCATCGGCGACGTTGAGCGTGCGCCGCTCGTGCACGCAGTGCGCAATGACCGCGCGGTGATTGGGCGCGCCGTCCTCGGTAAAGAGAGGAGGCGGTTCGATGTTGACCGCGCGTCCGGACGTGCCCCCGAGGTGCAGCCCGAGCCTCTCGCTGACCGCGACGGCGAAGCGAACCGCGGGTCCCTCCTCGACGAGATAGATCGAGCCGCCGTCGGCTTGCGCCGCGTCCCTGGCGACGAGGAGGATGCGCTCGAGGAGCGGCGCAGTCTCGACCTCGCTCGCGAGGAGCCGCGAGACCTCGACCAGTCGCGTCAGACGATCGGATGCGAGCGCTTCCGCCATGGGCAAAGCATACGGCAGGCACCTCCTCCCGCGCCATCCGCCACGGACTGGCCGGCGCTGGTACCATCGCCGGCGGAGGATCGTCCATGCTTTTTAGGCACGCGCTGCTCACCGCCGGGTTCGCGCTGGCCGGCGTCGCCGCCGCGCAGACCCAGACCCCGGACTACCCGACACGGCCAGTGCGCGTGGTCGTCCCTTTCTCTCCCGGCGGCGCCGTCGACGGACCGATGCGATTCCTCGCCGAGGCGCTCAGCATGCGGCTTGGCCAGGGGGTTTTCGTCGAGAACAAGCCCGGCGCGGGCGCGACGATCGGCACCGAGTTGGTCGCCAAGGCGACCCCCGACGGCTACACGTTGCTGCTCGCCTCGCAGACCAACGCGATCAGCGCCACGCTGTATTCCAAACTTCCCTACGACCCGATCGAGGACTTCACGCCGATCTCGCTCATCGGTCGCGAGCCGGGCGTCGTCGTCGTGCATCCCTCCCTCCCGGTGCACGCGCTGCAGGAACTCATCGCGTACGTGAAGGCGCACCCCGGCGAAGTCGACTACGCCTCGTCGGGCAACGGCAGCGGACAACACCTGTTCGCGGCGCTGCTGTGCTCGATGACGGGGATGAAGATGAACCACGTCCCCTATCGCGGCAGCGGACAGGCCACCACCGACCTTCTCGCCGGGCAGGTGAAGGTCGCGATCCCGGGAACCGCGGGCATGGTTGGACACATTCGCGTGGGGAAGCTCCGCGCGCTCGCCGTGACGGGCGCGAAGCGCTCGCCGCAGCTCCCCGACGTGCCCACGGCCGCCGAAGCCGGCGTCCCGGGCTATGAGGCTTACATCTGGATGGGACTCCTCGCGCCGAAGGGCACGCCGCCGGGGATCGTCGAGCGGCTCCATCGCGAGCTCACCGGCGTTCTCGCGACCGACGACGTGAAGCGCTACATGGATGGCGCCGGGATCGAGATCGTCGGCTCGACGCCGGCTCAGTTCGGCGCGTTCTACCGCGCCGAGAAAGCGCTTTGGGCGAAGGTCATTCGCGATACCGGTGCGAAGATCGATTGAGAGAAAAACGCTCATGAACGACACGAGCGCAGCCCGGAACGTCGCCGGCGTCGAGCACGGGACGCAGAAGAAAACGCCCGACGGCGACGTGCGCCTCTTCCTCTGGGAAAAGTACACGGACTCGCCCGACGGCAAGCCGATCGTGCTCTTCGTGCACGGCTCGTCGATGGCCTCGCAGCCGACGTTCGACCTCGCCGTGCCCGGCCGCGCCGATTCGTCCGTGATGGACTGGTTTGCGAAGCGCGGCTTCGACTGCTGGACGGTCGACATGGAAGGCTACGGACGCTCGGACAAGACGCGCGGCGTCTTCTGCGACATCGCCAACGGGGCCGACGATCTCGAAGCGGCGACCAACTACATTCTTTCCACCCGCGGCGCGCGCAAGCTCTCCGCGTACGGTATCTCGTCCGGTGCGCTGCGCGCCGCGCTCTTCGCGCAACGACATCCCGAGCGCGTGGCGCGGCTCGCGCTCGACGCGTTCGTCTGGACCGGTGAAGGTGCGCCGACGCTCGTGGAGCGCCGCAAGAAGCTGCCGCAGTTCCTGGCGAGCAAGCGCCGGCCGATCGATCGCGCCTTCGTGCGCTCGATCTTCGCGCGCGATCATCCTGAGTGCGCGGAGCCGCGCGTGGTCGAAGCTTTCGCCGATGCGATCCTCGCGCTCGACGACTCGATGCCGAACGGCACCTACATCGACATGTGCAGCAAGCTGCCGATCGTCGATCCGGAAAAGATCACCGTGCCCACGCTCGTCATGCGCGGGCAGTACGACGGCATCGCGGCGTTCGACGACGTGCTCGGGTTCTTCCGCCGGCTGCCGAATCCTGACAAGCAGTTTACGGTGATGGCCGGGATCTCACACGCGAGCTTCCAGCAGAAGAACTATCTCACCGTCTATCACGTCCTGCATGCGTACTTCGCGCAGCCGGAGGCGGTGTATCTCGGGGAGCTGGAGCGGGTGAAGGGAATCGAACCCTCGTCGTAAGCTTGGGAAGCTTCTGCTCTGCCATTGAGCTACACCCGCGGCTCGAACGCATTGTAGCAAACGGAAAACGGCCGATTTCCCGGGCGCCGGCGCATGTTACAGGGTGTAACTTGACTCCCAGCCCCGTGGCGATTGCGCGATAATCTCCTGTTTGCCGGCGCTAGCGAAGGCGCCGCCGAGAGCTCATGTCGACGCAAAAGAAGGTCTTTTCCGGGATTTTCCTGGTGGCGGTGCTGGCCGTCGTGGCCTTCATCGTCTTTCAGGCGAACCGCGGCACCCGCGCCGATACGCAAAAGGGACCGCCCGCGGTGCCGGTGACGGCGGTGCCCGTCGTGATGAAGACGGTTCCGGTCCGGCTTACCGCCATCGGCAACGTGGAGCCCTATACCACGGTTGCCCTGAAAGCGCGGGTCGACGGTCAGATCGTTTCCGTCCGCTTCAAGGAGGGCGAGGAAGTGCGGCAGGGCGCCGTGCTCTTCGAGATCGATCCCCGCCCCTTCGCCGCAGCGCTCAAGCAGTCGCAGGCGAACCTGCTCAAGGACCAGGCGCTGCTCGACCGCGCCAACCAGCAGGAGGCGCGATACAAGGATCTACTCGCGAAGAACTTCATTTCCGCGGATGCCTACGAGCAGGTCCGCACCAACGCCGAGACTGCGAAGGCGACGGTCGCGGGGGACCAAGCTGCCATCGAGAACTCGAAGCTTTCGCTCGAGTACTGCACGATCCGCGCCCCCGTGACCGGATACGCGGGCCGCATCCAGATCCAGCAGGGCAACCTGGTCAAGGCGAATGACACGAATCCACTGGTGACGATCAACCAGATCGTGCCGGTCTACGCTTCGTTTTCGATCCCCGAGCAGAACATCGCCGACATCCGCAAGTACCAGGCGAACGGCGAGCTCAAGGTGCAGGCAACCTTCACCAATGCCGCGCACGCGCCGATCGCGGGCAGGCTCTCGTTTCTCGACAACAGCGCCGATATGACCACGGGAACGATCAAGCTCAAGGCGGAGTTTGCCAACGCCGACAAGGCCCTCTGGCCGGGTCAATTCGTCAACATCGTGCTCACCCTCTACGACCAGAAGGATGCGATCGTCACGCCGTCGGCGGCCGTGCAGAATGGCCCCAACGGCCAGTACGTGTTCGTGATTAAGCCGGACCTCACCGCAGAGCTTCGCAGCATCAAGATCGCGCGCGCCGAGGGCGACGATACGGTCGTCGCAAGCGGGCTGAAGCCCGGAGAGCAGGTGGTCACGGTCGGACAGGTGCGTCTCGCCCCCGGCACCCGGGTGAGCTTGAGCAAACCCGCGCAGGCATCGTGAACATCGCGGCGCTATTCGTCCGCCGGCCGGTGATGACCCTGCTGGTCATGCTCGGCATTCTGGCCTTCGGGCTCGTCGCCTACCGCCTGCTTCCGGTCAACGCTCTCCCGAACGTCGACTTCCCGTCGATCCAGGTGCAGGCCCAGCTGCCGGGCGCGAATCCGGAGACGATGGCGTCGGCGGTCGCCATCCCGCTCGAGAAGCAGTTTTCGACGATCGCCGGCATCGACACGATGACCTCGGTGTCGACATCGGGACAGACCACGATCGCTCTCCAGTTCGCCCTCGACCGCAACATCGATGGCGCGGCGCAGGACGTGCAGTCGGCGATCGCCGCAGCGGCACGGTCGCTGCCCTCGACGCTGCCTAATCCGCCGACGCAGCGCAAGGTCAACCCCGCGGACTTCGCGATTCTGCTGCTCGCCCTGACCTCGGAGACCCAGCCGCTCTCGGTCGTCGACGATTACGGCGAGAACCTGCTCGCGCAGCGCATCTCGACCGTCAACGGCGTGGCTCAGGTACAGGTCTACGGATCGCAGCAATACGCAGTGCGCGTCCAGCTCGACCCCAACCAGCTCGCCACGCGAGGCATCGCGCTCACCGACGTCGAGCAGGCGATCGGCAACGCCAACGTCAATATCCCCACGGGAACGCTCTACGGCCGCGACAAGGCCACCGCGGTGCAGGCGACCGGGCAGCTCAACAACGCGCGGGGTTACGAGCCGATCATCGTTGCCTACCGCAACGGCGCGCCCGTGCGCCTGTCGCAACTCGGGCGAGTGTTCGACAGCGTCCAGAACGACAAGGTCGCCGCCTGGTACAACGGCACGCGCGGCGTCGTGCTCGCCGTGCAGCGGCAGCCCGGCACCAACACGATCGAGATCGTCGACGCCGTCCGGAAGATCCTGCCGACGTTCGAGACGCAACTCCCGCCCTCGATCAAACTGTCCATTCTCTATGACCGCTCGCAATCCATCCGCGAATCGGTGCGCGACGTCCAGCTCACGCTGCTCCTCGCGCTCGCGCTGGTGGTCGGCGTGATCTTCGTGTTTCTGCGCAGCGCTTCCGCAACTTTCATCCCGGCCCTTGCGTTGCCGCTGTCGATCATCGGCACGTTCTCGGTGATGTACGTGTTCAACTACAGCCTCGACAATCTTTCACTGATGGCGCTCACCCTGTGCGTTGGGTTCGTCGTCGACGACGCGATCGTCATGCTGGAGAACATCACGCGGCACATGGAGATGGGCAAGTCGCGGATGCAGGCGACGCTGGAGGCAGCGAAGGAGATCGGCTTCACCATCGTGTCGATGACCATTTCGCTTGCCGCGGTATTCATCCCGGTGTTTTTCATGGGCGGCATCCTCGGCCGCCTCCTGCACGAGTTCGCGGTGACGATCATCGTCGCGGTGCTGATTTCCGGATTCGTGTCGCTCACGCTGACGCCGCTCTTGTGCAGCCGCATGCTCAAGGTCGAGCGCGAGCAGCAGCACGGGCGTATCTACGCGCTGTCCGAGCGGATGTTCGATGGCATGCTCGCGCTTTATCGCGGCGGCCTCGTCTGGGTTCTCCGGCATCGCAGGTCCACCATCGCGGCCTTCTTCGCGATCTTCGCAGGGACCGGAGCACTCTTCTATTACATGCCCAAGGGCTTCCTGCCGAGCGACGACGTGGGGCAGGTCTTCATCATCACCGAAGCGGCACAGGATATTTCGTTCGACGCGATGTCCAACCTTCAGCAGCAGGTTGCAGCGATCGTGCGCCAGAACCCGCACGTCGAAGGTGCGATGTCGTTCGTGGGCATCGGCGGCCCGAGTGCGGCGCTCAACCAGGGTCGCATCTTCGTCACGCTCAAGCCGCGTCACGATCGCCCGCCGGCTGACGAGATCGTGCAGGAGCTGCGGCCCGCGGTGATGCGCGTGCCCGGGATCAGGGCGTACGTCCAGAACATTCCTGCGATCCGCATCGGCACGCTCACCAAGAGCGCGTACCAGTACACGCTGCAGGACACCGACACGGCCGAGCTGTACCAGTGGGCGCCGCGCCTGGAGGAGAAGCTCAAGGCGCTGCCCGGGCTCGTCGACGTCACGAGCGATCTGCAGATCACGCAACCGCAGGTCACCGTCGAGATCGACCGCAACAAGGCCTCTTCGCTCGGCGTGTCGGCGCAGGCGATCGAGAACACGCTCTACGACGCGTATGGCTCGCGGCAGGTGTCGACGATCTACGCGCCGACCAACCAGTACTGGGTGGTGATGGAGCTCGAGCCGCGTTACCAGACCGATCCTTCGGTGCTGTCGATGCTCTACGTGCGGTCGGACACGGGCGCGCTGGTGCCGCTCAATGCGGTCGCCACGCTCAAGCCGACGATCGGACCCCTGGCTGTGAACCACCTCGGGCAGCTTCCGGCGGTAACCATCTCTTTCGATCTGAAGCCCGGCGTTTCGCTTTCGCAGGCGCTCGCGCAAATCAGGCAGGCGGCGGCCGAGATGCGGATGCCGGCGACGATCAGCACTTCGTTCCAGGGCGCGGCACAGGCTTTCCAGGCCTCGCTGGCGGGCATGGGGGTCCTCCTCATCCTCGCCATCTTCGTGATCTATCTCGTGCTCGGAATCCTCTACGAAAGCTTCATCCATCCCGTGACGATCCTCTCGGGGCTGCCGACCGCGGGCTTCGGCGCGCTGGTGACCCTGTGGCTCTTCGGGCTCGACCTCAACATGTATGCCTTCGTGGGCATCATCATGCTGGTGGGCATCGTCAAGAAGAACGCGATCATAATGATCGACTTCGCGATCGAGGCGCAGCGCAAAGACAACAAGCCGCCCGAGGAAGCGATCTTCCAGGCGTGCATCATCCGCTTCCGGCCGATCATGATGACGACCATGGCGGCGCTGATGGGGAGTCTTCCCATCGCTCTCGCACTGGGCGCCGGCGGCCAGGCGCGCCGGCCGCTCGGTCTGGCGGTGGTGGGGGGCTTGCTCGTGTCACAGCTGCTGACGCTCTATCTGACGCCGGTGATCTATCTTTACTTCGAGCACTTCCAGCAGTGGCTGGCGCAGCGCCGTGCCGCGCGCGCGCCGGCCCCCGCTCCGGCGGACGCCGCTGCGGACTGACGGCCGCGGCGCCGGTTCGAGCGGTCGGTGGACGCGGTCGACATCAAGGCGCTGATCCGCACGATTCCGGATTTCCCGCGGCCGGGCGTGCAGTTTCGCGACATCACGACGCTCCTCAAGCGCGGTGACGGCTTTCACGCCGTGGTCGAGGGACTGGCGGCGCCGCATCGCGGCCACCCGATCGACAAGCTCGCGGCGATCGAGTCGCGCGGCTTCATTGTCGGTGCGGCGGTCGCCTATGCGCTGAACGTCGGCTTCGTGCCGATCCGCAAGCACGGCAAGCTGCCGGCAGAGAACTTCGGGCACGACTACGAGCTCGAGTACGGAACCGATCGGCTCGAGATGCACACCGATGCCATTCGGCCCGGCGAGCGCGTGCTGCTCGTCGACGACTTGATCGCCACCGGCGGCACCGCGGAAGCAGGGCTCAAGCTGATCGGGTTGGCCGGGGGGTCGGTCGTCGGCTGCGTTTTCATCGTCGAGTTGCCCGACCTGGGCGGCCGCGAGAGGCTGGAGAAGCTCGGCTATCCGGTGGTTTCGCTGTGCCGGTTTTCCGGCCACTGAGAAATTGCTCCGGTAGCGCTTCGCTCCTGACTCCGGCGACCCCTGCAATGAGCCAAGCCACGGCCCCCCTCCGACCCAACTTCCTTACCGGGATCGGCGTGCGGCAGATCCGGCTCGCCTGCGGCCTGATCCTCTTCTCGTATCTCCTGTCGCATTTCGCGAACCACGCGCTCGGCAACGTTTCGTATGCCGCGATGGAGGAAGGGCTCGATTATCACCTGCAGTTCTGGCGGCAGCCTCTCGTTGCGGCGGTGTTCTACACGGCCGCCATCGTTCACTGGATGCTGGGGTTGTGGGCGCTCTACCAGCGGCGGCAGTTCCGCTACAAAGGTCCCGAGATCACCCAGTTGCTTCTCGGACTGTCGATCCCTTTTCTCATCGTCATCCATCTGGTCTTTGTCCGGCTTCCCGCGACGCTCTTCGAGCGCGACACCTATTACGCGGGCGTGCTCTACTCATTCTGGGTCAACCGGCCGACCATGCATTGGGTGCAGTTCGCGCTGCTGCTCGTTGCCTGGACGCACGGTTGCATCGGACTCTATTTCTGGCTGCGGCTGAAGGGCTTCTTCCGGCGGCTTGCCCCCTATCTGCTCGCCGCCGCCGTGTTGATTCCCACGCTCGCGCTGCTCGGACTGGCCCAGGGCGCGCGCGAAGTCGTCGCGCTCAGCGCCAGCCCGGAGTGGCGCGCCAACAATCTCGGGCCGGGATTCGAGGCGGCGCAGCGCCAGACGCTCGACGACATCGTCGCGTGGTCCGCGGCGGGTTATGTCGTGGTGCTCGCGCTCATCCTCGCCGCGCGCGGCGTGCGCACGCTGCGGGAGCGCAGTGGCGGCGTCATCCGTCTCTCCTATCCGGGCGGCAGGATCGTTCAGGTGCCGCGCGGATGGAGCGTCCTCGAAGCGAGCCTGCGCCACCACATTCCGCACGCGAGCGTCTGCGGTGGAAGAGCGCGCTGCTCGACCTGCCGCATCCGCGTCGTCGGCGACATCACCGCCCTGCCGAGCGCGTCGCCGCGCGAGTCATTCGTGCTCGCTCGCGTCGGCGCCAGCGTCGATCCCGCGGTGCGTCTCGCGTGCCAGTTGCGGCCGGAATGCGACATCGCTTTCTTTCCCATCTTCCGGCCGCAAATCTCTGCGGGATCGCTTCCCGCGGTCACGCGCGTTCACGCCGGCGAGGAGCGTTACGTGGTGAGCATGTTCGTCGACATGCGCCGCTCGACCAGCGTAGCCGAGAAGCGTCTGCCGTTCGACACGATGTTCCTCATCAACCGCTTCGTCGCCGCCGTGTCGAGCGCGGTCGAGGCGGCCGGCGGCGAGCCCAACCAGTTCGTCGGCGACGGGGTGCTGGCGCTCTTCGGCGTGAGCGCCAGTCCCGATCTCGCGTGCCGTCAGGCGCTTGCGGCCATCGAAGGCATCGCCGCCAACATCGACCAATTGAACAAGGACCTCGCCCATGATCTCCGGGAGCCGATCTGCTACGGGATCGGCGTGAACGGCGGCGAAGTCGTCCTCGGCGAGATCGGCTACGGGACGCGCAACGTGTTCACCGCGCTCGGCGATGCGGTCAACGTCGCGGCGCGCCTGCAGGACATGGCCAAAGAATTCGGGTGCGAAGTCGTTCTCTCCGAGGACGTCTGTCAGCGCTCCGGCGTCGGCGCTGCCACACTCTCCTCACGCGAGGTGACAATCCGCGGACGAAACGCGCCCCTGCGCGTACGCACCGCGGCGGCGGCTCGCATCCTGACTGGCTCCGGAGATAGAATTTCGGAATCTCCCGCCGAATGAGCGCATAATGCGCACCGCGTTTACGCGAGCCGACAGGAAACCGACAGCACTGCATGTCCACTAGCGCGATACCGATGGCCGACGACTATCCCTTGCCAAAGCGCAGGGTCAGATGGGTCGGCATTGTCTTTTTCCTCGTCATTCACATCGTCGGCATCATTGGAACGCCGCTTTACCTCTACTACTACGGGGTCACCGCTCCCGAGCTTGCCTTGTTCTTCTTCTTCGTCGTCGCAACAGGCATGTCGACGACACTCGGTTATCACCGCCTGTTCGCGCATCGCACGTTCGAGACATCAACGCCGGTGCGCTTCCTTCTGCTGCTCTTCGGCGCGGCCACGTTCGAGGAATCGGCTCTGAAATGGGCGTCGCAACACCGCCAGCATCACCTCTTCACCGATACCGAGCACGATCCGTATGGTGTCAACCAGGGCTTCTGGCATGCCCACATCGGCTGGATCCTGTTCTGGCGCCACAAGGTCAACTACGACAACGTGAAGGATCTGCGACGGTCGCGACTCGTGGCGCATCAGCACGACCATCACGAATGGTGGTCGATCGGCGGCGGCATCGTCTTGCCCATGCTCATCGCCTTCTGGATCGGACATCCGCTGGGTGGATTCATCATGGCGGTATGCCTGCGGATGGTCATCGTTTTCCACCCGGCATTTTTCGTCAATTCCTTCGCGCATACGTTCGGAGCAAGGCCGTACGATCACGACACGTCGGCGCGCGACAACTGGATCGGCGCACTGCTCACCAACGGCGAAGGGTTCCACAGTTTCCACCACCGTTTCCCTGCGGATTACCGCAACGGCATCCGCTGGTACGACTGGGACCCGACGAAATGGTGCATCTATCTCATGTCGAAGGTCGGTCTGGCGTGGGATCTCAAGAGGACTTCCGAGCAGAGAATCGCCGCCGCGGGTGCGGGTTGCGCCAGATAGGCCATCCGGTCTCGCGCCTCACCCGCCGCCCCTCATCCCGAGTTCGCCCAGTATCTGGACATCCCGCGCCGCACCAGGATCGCGGACCTTGCCCGACGCATGGGATTGGCGTAACTTCCTGCTGACGCTAGGGGTCCTGCCGCGCGCCGCGCGGCGGGTGAGATCAGACCCTTGGTACCTGTGCGGATAATGCCGGCGCAGGGAAGCGTGCATTGACCTTCCCGCTCCCTGCCCCTCCCTTCCGCTGTCGCAGAGGAGTTTCATGAACGCCAACGACAAGTTCTTCGCCCGCGACGCACACGTCGACGACGCGGCGGTGCAGCCGCTTCCGAACTCGCGGAAGATTTTCGTCGAAGGCTCGCGGCCGGACATCCGCGTACCGATGCGCGAGATCGAGCAATCCGACACGCCGGCTTCGTTCGGCGTGGAGAAGAATCCACCGATCGTCGTCTACGACACCTCCGGCCCGTACACCGATCCGAGCGCGAAGATCGACGTTAAGCGCGGATTGCCGCCGCTGCGCCTCTCCTGGATCGAGGAGCGCGGCGACACCATCGAGCTCTCGGGACCCACGTCGGCTTATGGCCGCGATCGACTCGCCGATGCCGCGCTCGCCGGCATGCGCTTCGAGCTCAAGCGCCGCCCACGGCGCGCGGTCACTGGCGTCAATGTCTCGCAGATGCACTACGCGCGCCACGGCATCGTCACTCCGGAGATGGAATTCGTCGCCATCCGCGAAAACCTGAAACGCGAGGAAATACTGGCGACGCTCCCCGCGCTCGTCACTGCGCAGCATGCCGGGCAGAGCTTCGGCGCCGCGATCCCCGCGACGATTACGCCGGAGTTCGTCCGCGACGAAGTCGCCCGCGGCCGCGCGATCATTCCAGCCAACATCAATCACCCGGAAACCGAGCCGATGGCGATCGGGCGCAACTTCCTGGTCAAGATCAACGCCAACATCGGCAACTCGGCGGTCTCATCGTCGATCGGCGAAGAAGTAGAGAAGATGACCTGGGCCACGCGCTGGGGCGCCGACACGGTCATGGACCTCTCGACCGGCAAGAACATCCACGAGACGCGCGAGTGGATCATCCGCAACTCTCCCGTGCCCATCGGCACCGTGCCCATCTACCAGGCGCTGGAGAAGGTCGACGGCAAGGCCGAGGAACTGACCTGGGAGATCTACCGCGACACGCTGATCGAGCAGGCCGAGCAGGGCGTGGACTACTTCACCATCCACGCCGGCGTTCTGCTGCGCTACATCCCGCTCACCGCGAAGCGCATGACAGGCATCGTCAGTCGCGGCGGATCGATCATGGCCAAGTGGTGTCTCGCGCACCACGAGGAATCGTTCCTGTACACGCGCTTCGAGGACATCTGCGAGATCATGAAGGCCTACGACGTCGCGTTCAGCCTCGGCGACGGGCTGCGTCCAGGTTCCGGTTATGACGCCAACGACGAGGCGCAGATGGCCGAGCTCGCCACGCTCGGCGAGCTCACGCAGATCGCCTGGAAGCACGACGTGCAGACCATGATCGAAGGTCCCGGGCACGTGCCGATGCATCTGATCAAGCACAACATGGACGAGCAGCTGCGTCTGTGCGGAGAGGCGCCGTTCTACACGCTGGGTCCGCTCACCACCGACATCGCACCGGGCTACGACCACATCACCAGCGCGATCGGCGCGGCGATGATCGGCTGGTACGGCACGGCGATGCTCTGCTACGTGACGCCAAAGGAGCATCTCGGATTGCCGAACAAGGTCGACGTCAAGGACGGCATCATGGCGTACAAGATCGCCGCGCACGCGGCCGATCTCGCCAAGGGCCATCCCGGGGCGCAGATTCGCGACAACGCATTGTCGAAGGCGCGCTTCGAGTTCCGCTGGGAGGACCAGTTCAATCTCGGGCTCGATCCCGACAAGGCACGCGAGTTCCACGACGAGACGCTGCCGCAGGAGGGCGCCAAGCTCGCGCACTTCTGCTCGATGTGCGGCCCGCACTTCTGCTCGATGAAGATCACGCAGGACGTGCGGGAATACGCGAAGTCGCAGGGCGTTTCCGAGACAGAAGCGCTCGCGAAAGGTATGCAGACGAAAGCCGTCGAGTTCGTGAAGGGCGGCGGCGAAATCTACCGCCGGGCCTGACCGGCGCAAATCAGATGGAGGAGATATCCATGGACGAACAACGCCGCAAGCTGCTGCAGGGCACGGCCGCGGTGGGCGCTGCCGCGCTCGCGGGCGCTTCGCCGACAGCCGACGCGCAGACGGGCGAGGTGCTTTTCGCGCATGAAGGGAGCTACATACCGGTCGTCGGCTCGAATCAGCGCTTCCACGTGCGACGAATCTACTGCGTTGGCCGCAACTACGCGGCGCACGCGCGCGAGATGGGCTCCGACCCGACGCGCGAGCCGCCGTTCTTCTTCCAGAAGCCGACCGATGCGATCCAGCTCGTCCCCGAGGGCGCGACGATCGATCATCCGTACCCAACCGTCACCAAGAACTATCACTACGAGGTGGAGCTGGTGGCTGCCCTCGGCAAGCGCGGCAAGGACATCCCGGCCGCCAGTGCGCTCGACTACGTTTACGGCTACGCGGTCGGCCTCGACATGACGCGGCGCGACTTGCAGCGGCAAATGGGCGACGAGAAGAAACCGTGGGAAGTCGGGAAGTCGTTCGATCACGCCGCGGTCATCAGCTACCTCTATCCGGCGATAAAGCTCGGCCACCCGACCAAGGGCGCGATCTGGCTCAAGGTCAACGGCCAGACCAAGCAGTCCAGCGATCTTGCCAACATGATCTGGAGCGTCGCCGAGCAGGTGGCGAACCTGTCGCGCTACTACGAGCTCTTCCCCGGCGACATCATCTACTGCGGCACCCCGGAGAACGTGGGGCCGGTCGTTCCAGGCGACGTGATGACCGGGCACATCGACGGGATCTACGAGATCAACGTCAAGGTCGTGTAATCGGGCTGTGCGCGCGACGTAGCGGGCGTCCGCTGCTTTGCAGTCATCCTTGCAGATGCCTTAGCACGCCACGTGCGCGCCCCGGCGCGCGTACCAGCGCCAGGTGCCGAGCAAACAGGAGAGGTAGAACACGCTGAAGAAGATGAGCGCAGCGACCGGGCTGCCCGTCAGCTTGATCGACGTGCCGTAGGCGATCGGGATGAAGGCGAGGCCGAGCGCCGCGACGGCCGAGCTGAAGCCCAGCGTCGCCGCGCCCTCGGTCGCGCCGAGGCGACGCGCGGCCTCCAGAGCCTCCTTGTCGCTCGGGTCCTTGACCTCGCGCTCGCGCAGCGTGCGAAAGATGATCGGGATCATGCGGAACGTCGAGCCGTTGCCCACGCCCGCCGCGATGAACATTGCGATGAACGCGAGCACGAAACCGACCAGGTGGCCGCCCTGGCTCCCTCCCGGCAGGAAGAGTGCAGCGGCGAGCGGCGCGATCGTCATCACGACGAACGCCCACACCGTGATCATGGCCCCGCCGAGGCGGTCGGCGAGCCAGCCGCCGATCGGGCGCACGAGGGCTCCGAGCAGCGGCCCGATGAATGCAAACTTGAACGCATCCACGGCCGGGAACTCGGTGTTGACCAGCATCGGGAAGCCGGCTGCCAGGCCGATGAACGAGCCGAA
>DATJWL010000142.1:0-12016 GCA_035501215.1 Casimicrobiaceae bacterium | reverse complement strand
CGACGAAGAACCTGGTTCCCGACACGGTCAGCGTCGCCGACAGGCCGGTTTCCGTGATCTGATACAAGTAAACGCCCGGCGAGATCGCGGCCGCGCCGCTGAACATCTCGCCCTCCCCACCGGCCATGGCAGACACATTGGCTTGGGCGCCGAACTCCCAACCCTGATTGATGAAGTCCGCGAGCGCCTGATCGCTCGTGAATACGAAGATCATCTGGTTCTTGTTGATGCCGAAGCCGAGGCCGCCCTGCACTTGCAGCATCTTCATGTACGTCTGCGCACGCGTCCGCTGGTTGACCGCGAGCCCCTTCCCGCTCGTGCCACCGGCTACCATGAGCTTCATGCCGAACGTGCTAAACGCGGCATAACCGGCGGCGCTTTCGACGGCGCGGCGAGCGTTCGGCGCGACCGCATAGAGCGCCACCAGTGCTTGCGCAGCCGCGTCCTGCACCTCTTGCCTTGCGGCCGCGACTTGCGCCTGCGTCGGAGGGCCGGTAACGGCGTCCTCGAGTTTCTGCAAGAGTTGCGCGTCTGCAGTCGTCACGGTCAATCCGAGAGCAAGCGTCGCCGCTGATAACAGCGCTTTCATGATGTTTCCTTTGCGTGGAAAGACCATCGCACTCATCGGAAGGCGCGCGATCACGCGGCCCCCGGCGACATGGCGAAAGGACGGAGTCGGAGCATTTCCGGCTCGAAGTGCCCTCCGAGGCGAACATCAATGTTGCCTAGCTTGGGCGAAGTCGGCATGGCACCCGCTATTGTACGCGGGCAGTCGCCGGAAGCCGAGTTGGAATGATCCAGCGGCACCGAGTCCTTAGACAGCGGGAGTCGGAAACCGACCCCGAAGCCGTCGGGCAGGGTGCTCCGAACCGGACATAGAAAACGATTGAAGGCGCCGTTCAAGTTACGGCAACGAGGCGTCCCTACCTTCTCAGATTGTGCCTACAGATGGAGGAAGAGATCGCGCCGAGCCGGGCACACGCGACGCCGCGATCGGAATCAGGATCACGGCCGGACCGCCGAGCTTACGACCCAATCGGCATCGAGGTTGCCCACGTTTACTTCCTCTGCGGCTTCTGAGGCGCCAATCTATGCGGCCGAGGCTGTGAACAGATGGGGACAAAGCGCAAACCAGCTATTCATGCATTGCCAAGGCGATGGCCGTCGCTCGAATGCTCGGCCAACGCTGCGCGTGCGCCGCTGCCACACCGTGCGCGGCGGTGTCCTCGTTGTCGGTGGCCTGCCGCCGAGGGGTTACGGCCCGATCGACAGGGCCAAGCTCGCCGTATAGCTGCTATGCGCGAATGCGCGTTTCTAAACCGACCGTGCGGTCTAGACTGCACGCATTCGACTGACCGAGCCGAGTCAATCGGCAAGTGACGCGAGGGCGAACGAGGGTTCGCCGTTCATCGACCAGGAGGAAGTCATGCGAAGGTCGCTAGCGTACGTATTGCCGTTGCTCGTTTCCATGCTCGCATGCCCATTCGCGCATGGCCAGCAATACCCGGCGAGGACGGTGCGAATCGTCGTGCCTTACTCTGCGGGAGGCCCAGTCGACGTATTGACACGGGGGCTTGCCCGCCGATTGAGCGAACTGTGGGGGCAAGCTGTCATCGTCGATAACAAGCCCGGGGCCAATGAGATCATCGCGGCCCAGAGTGTGGCGGCCGCACCGCCCGACGGATATACCCTGTTGATGGCATCGGACGCTACGCTTTCACTCAATCAATTCCTCTATGCAAAGCTTCCGTACGATCCGCTTACCGCCTTCACTCCCGTGACCGGCGTGGCAGTGAGCAACCTGACGTTCTTCGTGCCGGCGGCGCTTCCCGTGAACACACTGCGCGAATTCGTCGAACTCGCGAAAAAGCAGCCCAAGAAACTCGCCTACGGCACGTCGGGTATCGGGACGTCCACCCACCTCGCGATGGTTTGGTTCGAGGCGCGCACGGGTATCACTCTCATCCACGTTTCGTACAAGGGCCTGGCTCCGGTGATCCAGGATATGCTCGCCGGACAGCTGCAGGCTGCCTTCGGCGCCGCTTCCGCGGTCGCATCCCAAGTGAAAGCGGGGAAGTTGAAGGCGTTGGCCATTTCCGGGTCCCGGCGCGCCAAGCTACTTCCGGACACGCCGACCTTTACCGAAGCCGGCTTCGAAAATATTGACGCGACATTGGTGATCGGGTTGCTCGGTCCGCACGGTATGCCGCCGGACCTGGTCGCAAAGATCGCGCACGACGTCGGCGATGCGGTACGGGAGCCCGCGTTTCGCGAGAAGTATCTGGATAGCGTGGCGTTCGATCTCTTCGTGGACACGCCGGAACGCTTCGCGGCCTATCTTGCAAAGGATCGGGCGAAACAAGAGCAACGCGTCAAGTTGTCGGGCGTCAAGCTGGAGCAATGACCGCTAGCTAGAAATGGCATAGGGAGGGCATTCTTTGAAGCTCTACGGCGCGGCGCGATCCTCGGCGTCCTTTCGAGTCCGCATTGTGCTGGCATTGAAGGGACTCGCGCACGATCCGAGCTATGTGAGCCTCGTAAAAGGGGAGCACGCAAAGCCCGAGTATCGCGCAATCAATACGCAGGGTTTGGTGCCTGCGCTGATCGATGAGGGCCGCTTGTTCGCCCAGTCGCTTGCGATCATGGAATATCTGGATGAGCGGTATCCCGAGCCGCCACTGCTTCCGGGCAACTTGGCGGACCGCGCCTATGTTCGCGCGGTAGCGCAGATGGTTGCCTGTGAAGTGCAACCATTGAACAATCTGCGAACGTTGAAGTTCCTCAGGAACAAATTCGGACTGGATGATGCCGCGGTGGCGGTCTGGTATCACCACTGGATCGCCGAAGGCTTTGCCATGATCGAGCGATATCTTACCGTCGAACACCGCGCCGGCAATTATTGCCTTGGCGACATGGTCACGATCGCAGACTGTTGCCTAGTGCCGCAAGTATTCAACGCCCGGCGATACGGGTGCGATTTGGCACCGTTTCCCAACGTTGTACGCATCACCGACGAATGCATGAAGCTGACCGCCTTCGAAATCGCACAACCAGCGGCACAGCCGGACGCCGTGTAGCCGGTCGCGGGGTCGGAACGATGCGCTCGCTCGCCGCCGTCCCGCAACCGCGCGTTCACCGCCATCCCTACTGCGGTTCGCCGCCGTGAAGGACTGCTCACGGCAAATTCCGCGGTGACCACGAATGACCGCAGTTGGCCCGGGAACGGATAATCACGAGCGACCGCGGCCTGGCTGAATCCAGAACCCTCACTTCCCCCGCGCCGTCGAACGTCGCAGGTCGGAGAAGCGCTCGAGCTCCCATTCCCGGACGGCCAGGAGAAGTCCCGTTCCGTGACGCTGCGCGAGGGGTTGGGCGAGGCTTTCACGGTGCAGTTCGTCGAATTGGGCGCGCAGGCGGCGAAGCATCACGTGCAACTCGTCGGCGGCGGCGCGCGTCAGCATCCCGTGCGCGAAGGCGTGCATCTCACCCACGCCGTCGAATCTCGCGTCCAGGAAATCGCCCTGGCCCTGCTCCATGAAGAGCCGCCTGATCGGGCCTTCGGACAGCCAGTCGAAATTTCGCGCGACGTTGAGTCGAACCCGGTTGCCGGGCAACAGGTCGATCAGCCGCATCCGATCGAGGCGGAGCAGCCTCTGCACGCATTCCGGCTCGCTCAACCGATAGGTCGCGACGATCTCGGCAACGGTCCAGTTGTTGAGAGCGCACACGGCCACCAGCAGCAGCTTGGGGTCGGAGACGAGCTCCGCCTCCTGCGCCATCGTGAGCGCACTCAATTGGGGTTCGGTCGGCTTGAGGCCCTGCACGACCTCCGCCAGCGTCAGGCCGAGAACCGACGTCAGCTGGGCCAAGCGGTGCAGCGTGAACCGTCCCGTCGAGAACAGCCGCTTGACCGTTGGCTCGGAAATCGCGAGGGCCTTGGCGACGTCCCGGTAGGTAACCCCCCGCAGGCGCAATTCTCGTTTCAGAGCCGCGAGGAGTTGCTCGACTTCGGACATGACAAGGTATCAAAATGCGATACCCAGGAGGTTACAGACCGCGCTGTCGGATGACAAGGTGTCGCAGAATAGGCCTTCGGAGTAGCCTGCTCGAAGTCGACAACGTTCTTGCGCACGGGGAGACATCGTGGGACTGATGGATCGCGACTGGTATTGGCGGCGACGGGCCGAGAGAAACAGCCCGGACGACGACTACCTGTTTCCGAGCCGCCGTGACCCCGGGCGGACGAGCTTCGTGTTTCCCACGGCATTGGCCCTGCTGGCCGCTCTGGCGCTCCTTGTCTTCGGGCTTCGTCAAGGCTGGTTCGATCGAGACTGGCGCTCGCATGAGGCCAGGCTCCAGGCCGAGCTGAAGGCCCTGGGCCAGTGGAAGTCGGATCCGCCGCCGGGCGCCCGTTTTCCGAGTGCGGCGGCGCCGCGCGGCGGAGGACATGTCGACACCTTCTACGACAAGCATCGTCTGGCGATCGACATCGGTCTGGTGGGAGCGACGCTGCTCGCTCCGCTCGTGCTCGTGGGCCTGCTCGTGGGCGTGTTCGTCAGGCGGCTGCGCGGACCCGCGTCGATCGGCCTGCTTCTCGGGCTCTTGGCAGCGGGCGCCAGCGCGACCTCGTACAGGAGCGGCTCGTTCTTCCGCTTGGGACTGCTGTACCCGGCGGACAGCATGGGCGGCGCGTTCCAGTTCTTCATGGTCGTCATCGCCTCGTTCACGATTGCGGCCGTGGCGAGCGCCATTGCCGTTTTCTTTTTCGGCCGGCCAGCCTCGGCGTCCGATGCGGCCGCGATTCCGCCGCGCGAGACCGAGCGCCATCCATGAGCATGAGAGTCCGCGTATGCCTCTTCGTGGCGCTCGCGAGCGCCTTCGAGGCCTTCGCCATGACGCCTCCGAAGTCCACGCATTTCTTCTACGATCTGCTGGTCGTCAAAGGCGACGTGCTGATCGCCACCCATTCCGACGGCATCTACCGGACCGATCAGGCCATTCCGCCGTATCGCCAAATCGCCGACCTGTACGTCGACGCCCGTGGAACGCTGTACGCGAACACGATCAGGCTGCTTCCCAAGCTACTCGAAAGCGAGGAGCGCATCTACGCGAGTCCCGACGCCGGCGTGACCTGGGTGGAGATCGACTTCGGCATCTCGGGCGCCAAGCCGCCTCAATTCGCGATGCGGGCCGTTCGAAGCAATGCGCTCTACTTCAGCTCTCGGTTCTACACAGCCAAGCGCTGGACGCAGCCCGCGCTTTGCCGGAGCACCGATGCCCGATCCTTGGAAAAGGTCGACGGCTCGAAGCTCAGGGGGGTCGTCGGTGCTAATCTACTCATCGGTCCCGCGGAAGAGTTGTTCGTGCTGGATCGGTACGACATCCATCGCAGCGATGACCACGGGAAGAGTTGGCGGACGCTGGGGAAAAATGGCCTCCCGGGTCCGGTTTCTCCGGTCGCGCGATAGACCCCAGGGGAACTCCATGGAAAACGAAGATGCACAGACTGCGATTCGACTTCTCGGGCAGATCCACGAAATACAGGCCGCGAATTTGGAAGTGCAGCGCAAGCTCCTCGACACGGTCGTCGCGCAATACGCCCGCAGCGATGAGGCGTCCAAGCGAATAATGGAACGTACGACGTTGCTGCAGGATCGCACCACGCTGCTGCAGGATCGCGCGATGGACCTGCTGGTCATGAATCGGCGAATCATCTCGTACGGCCTGCCGTTGGTCGTGGTCGCCGTAGTGCTCTTCTTCTGGATGTTCGCGGTCGGCGTGCACCGATGACCGGCGTTGGCTGACGGACGAAAAGCCTGCGCCGGGCCGACATAGCGCGGTCGTCAAAAGAACCGCCTCGGCGGTCATCGAGCACCCGGGCGAGATCGGGCGTCCGCGCGCGCATCCGCTCGCCGAGTTGCCGCCCGACTTTGGCAGCGGTCGAGGGCCCCGACCGGAAAGCAGCGAGCTTCGATAGCCATTCCGCGGCCCGGACTCAGTGACCGCCCGAGAGCCCGATGATGCTCTGGAAGCCGCCCCAGAACATGCGCTTGCCGTCGAAGGGCATCTTTGACGGGTCCATGTGCTCCTTGAGCTGCGGATCGTCCATGACGGCCTTGCCGATACGATCGCGGTCCTCCTTGCTGCGATACACCACCCACGCCAGCGCGATCACCTCGCCGTCCTTGAGCTGCACGGCCTGGGGAAACGACGTGAGCTTGCCGGGCTGTGCATCGTCGCTGATCGAGTCGGAGTAATACAGCGCGCCGTGGCGCAGGTGCGCCCTGCCCCATTCCTCTGACAGGCGCTTATACGTGTCGAGATTCGCGCGGGGAACGGGAATGACGATGGCGTCGATGTAGGGCGACATGGGACCTCCGTGGGGGTGAGCCGGTTGAACCGCCGGATTGTGCCCGGTGGATATTACTGTTGTTGCCGGCACGCGTCATCCGGCCGGATCATCCCGTGGCGCGCAGCTCGCGAACGCCGCGCCCGAGCCGCTGTCGCAGCAGCGCGCGCAGCGTAACGCCGTCGGCGTAGCCGACCATGGCGGCGATGCGCTCGATGCTGTGGTCGGTGGTCTTGAGCAAGTCACGGCGCGCTCCACGCGCAGGTCCTGAAACTAGGAGAGCGGCGTCTTGCCGAGCGTGTGCTTCAGGCGGCGCGCCAGCGTCCGCTTGCTGGTAGCAAGCGCATCGGCGGCATCGTCGAGGGAGAAGCCGCGGGGTCGCCGATCTGCTCGCCACCGGCCTTGCCCTCGCGCGCGAGGAACCCACCACGCCGATCTGGTTCGCGCTGCGCCTGTCGCCGACGACCTTCGGCGTGCTCGACGCCTTCCACGACGAAGCCGGCCGCCAGGCCCCTCTTGCCGGACCGATCGCGCAGGCGCTCGCGACCAAGGGACCGGAATTGTTCGCGAGCCCGATGAAGATCGATCCGATCGGAGTGCTGGGGTTGAAGAACGGCGGCGCGGTGTAGACTCGAGAACGGCCAGGCGCGACGGGCGCGGCCCGGGCGCCTGGCGTCCGAATCGAGAAGGAATGACCATGAGACATGGCAGCTTGATGAGCGTGGTGACGTGCTCGCTTGGGCTCGCAATCGCCCTGGCCGCGGGCTCGGCCCGGGCACAAGAGATCGTCAAGATCGGCTTCGCGTCGCCGCTCACGGGATCGCAAGCCAACTACGGCAAGGACAACCAGAACGGCGCCCAGATGGCCATCGACGAGCTCAACGCGCAAGGCGTGACCATCGGCGGCAAGCCGGTCAAGTTTCAGCTGCTCGCCGAGGACGACCAGGCCGAGCCGAAGCAAGGACCGTTGATCGCGCAGAAGCTGGCCGACGCCAAGGTCGCGGGCGTGGTCGGTCACTTCAACTCGGGCGTGACGATCCCGGCGTCGCGCGTCTACAACGAGGCCGGCATCCCGGAGCTGTCGGTGTCGACCAACGTCAAGTACACGCACCAGGGATTCAAGACCGCGTTCCGCCTGATGGCGGACGACGACAAGCAGGGCACGGCGCTCGGGGAATACGCGGTGAAGAACCTGAAGCTCAAGCGACTCGCGGTCATCGACGATGCGACTGCCTACGGCCAAGGCTTGGCCGACTCCTTCGAAACCGCGGTCAAGGCTTCGGGCGGCGAAGTCGTAAAGCGCGAGCACACGAACGACAAGGCTGTCGACTTCAATACGCTGCTCACGTCGATCAAGGCCACTCGGCCGGATGCGATCTTCTTCGGCGGCTACGACGCCCAGGCCGGGCCGATGGCGAAGCAGATGAAGCTCCTGGGCATGAACATCCCTCTCATGGGAGGCGAGACGATGAACTCCGCCAAGTTCATCGAGCTGGCCGGCCCGGCGGCGGAGGGCAACATCGCTTCCACACCCGGCGCAGCGCTTGAGTCGCGCCCGGGCGGGAAGGCGTTCGCGGCCAAGTACAAGGCGCGCTACAACCAGGACATCGGCCTGTACACGCCCTACTTCTACGACGGCGTGATGGTGATCGCCGCCGCGATGAAGGCGGCCAACTCGACCGATCCTGCCAAGTACCTGTCCGCGCTCGCCAAGATCAAGTACCCAGGAGTCACGGCCGACTTCGAGTTCGACAACAACGGGGACCTCACCAAGGGGCTGCTCACCATCTTCCAGGTCAAGAGCGGCAAGTGGGAAGTGGTGAGCAAGTAGACCCCTTCGCATCCGGGTGAAGCCCATGTCGATGGCGCGCCGTTTCGGCCTGGCCGTCGCCGCGCTTTGGATCACGGCGGCGCCTGCCTCCGACGCGCCGCCCGGCAGCTTGCCGGGCGACGAAGCATTGACCTGCGACCAGCTCTACGCGCAGGGCATGGCGGAGTCGCAGCGCGACCAGCAGGCGCGGGCCCAGCGCAACGCGCAGATGAAGGCCCAGAGCGCCGCCACGGGCGCGCTGGTGGCGGGCGCGATGGCGACCGGCGGCGCGCTCGGCCCCGCCGCGCAGGCGGCCGTGGAGACGCAAGCCGACAACTCGATGGCGATGTTGAGCGGGCCGCAAACCAATCCGCGCATGCAGCGCGTCAAGGCGCTGTGGTCGCAGAAGCAATGCACGATGCCCCCCGCGGCGCCCGCGCCACCGAGCGACGACGCGATGACCTGCGAGCAGATCGCCGCGGAGCTCGCGCCGTACGCGCAGCAGATGGTGCCGAATCTCCAGGCGCTCGGCGCAACGACGCAGCAGCTCTACGCGCAGGGAAAGGCGATGGAGCAGCAGCGCAATGTCGAGAACGCGATGCTGTCGGCGATGGCCACGCCCGGCGCTCTCGACCCGACGGGCGCTTCCAAGCGCGCTTACGAGATGGCCCTCCTCGCGCAGCAGGCCAAGGAGCGTGCGGAAAACGAGGCCTACGCCAACTCTCCGCTCGCCAAGGAGAACAAGGCGCAGATGGAGCAGCTCGCGGCGCAGGGCAGGCAGATGCAATCGAGCGACCGCCTGCAGCACCTGCTGCAGCTCGGGCAGCAGAAACACTGCGACAGGAAGAGCGGCTAGCCCGCCGCCGCCGCCCTCGCCCGCCGGTCGCGCGCGAACTCGAGCGCGAGCATCGAGATCAGGCTCGACGTGAACAGGGCCGCGATGAGCGCGCGTAGCGGATTGTCGTGCCCGAGCGCGATGACCGCCGTGCACAAGGCGCCATACGTCATCTGCGCGAAGCCGTACAGCCCGGACGCCGCGCCCGCGTGCTCGGGCTCGACGCCGATCGCGCCGACGATCGCGTTCGGACTCGTGAGACCGGCGCCCAGCACGTAGCACATCGTGAGGACCGTGAGCACGCCGAGCGACACCGCGTGGGTCAGGTACGCGAGCACGAGCAGCACCGCCGACCCGACGAGCATCGCGCCCGCGGCGCGGAACACGAGCTTCTCGCTCACCCGCCGCACGAGCACGCCGGCGAGGATCGTGCCGACGCAGGCACCGCAGATGATCGTGACGTAGACGAACGAGAACGCCTGCGTGGAAAGGCCGAACTGCTGGATCAGCACGAACGGCGACGCGGCCACGAAGGCGAAGAAGCTCGTCGTGCCGGCGGCGCCGCCGATGGCGAAGGCGAGGAACGTGGGCGAGCGCGCGAGGTGCCAGTAGCTCAACGCGTATTCGCGAGCCGTGCGCGATCCGCGCGTGTGGTGCGTCTCGCCCAGCGCGAGGTAGGCGACCGCGACGAGCAGCACGGCGGCCACGGCGAGGACGTACAGGATGGAGCGCCAGCCGAAGTGGACGGCGAGCTGCGCACCGACGATCGGCGCGAGCGCGGGCGCGAACATCATCGTGGCCTGCAGCGTGGCGAGGCGGCGCAGCGCGTCGTGACCCGACAGGTTGTCGCGCGCGATGGCGCGCCCGAGGACGAGCCCGGCGCAGCCGCCCAGCGCCTGGGCGATGCGCGCGGCGACGAGCGTCGTCAGCGAGGCGGCAAGCGCCGCGGCGATCGTCGCGAGCGCGTAGAGCGAAAGCCCGAGCAGGAGGACCGGGCGGCGCCCGAAGCGGTCGGACAGCGGACCGTAGAGAAGCTGCCCGATCGAAAGCCCGATGATGTAGAGCGTGATCGTGAGCTGCGCCGCGCCGGCGGAGGTATCGAAATACGCGGCCACCGCGGGCAGCGCCGGGACGAAGACGTGCATCGGCAGCGTGCCGGAGACCGCGATCCACACGAGAAGCCCGAGCGTGGGCGGCTTGCGCGCGCGGCGAGGGGTCATGAGCGCCGCGCGCGAGCGCGTGTCACAGCAGCCGCCTCAGGAACTCCTGCGTCCTCGCCTCCTTCGGCGCCTGCAGCAACTGCGACGGCGCACCGCGCTCGGCGACCACGCCCCGGTCCATGAAGACGACTTCGTCGGCGACTTCCCGTGCGAAGCCGATCTCGTGCGTGACGACGACCATCGTCATGCCGTCCCGGGCGAGCGCGCGCATGACGTCGAGCACCTCCGCGACGAGCTCCGGATCCAGCGCGGAGGTGGCCTCGTCGAACAGCATGACGCGCGGCTCCATGGCCAGGGCGCGGGCGATCGCGACGCGCTGCTGCTCGCCGCCCGAGAGGCGATTCGGGTAACGATCCTTCTTGCCCGCAAGGCCCACGCGCTCGAGAAGCGCGAGCGCCTTACGCTCGGCCTGCGCCGCGGCGACGCTGCGCGCGAGCCTCGGCGCGAGCGTGACGTTGTCGAGCACCGTCATGTTCTGGAACAGGTTGAAGCGCTGGAACACCATCCCGATCGACGCGCGCGAGGCGCAAAGATCGCGCTCGCGCACCTCGTGCAACCTCCCGCCCGCCAGCCTATAGCCGACGAACTGGCCGCCGACCAGAACGTACCCGGCGTCGGGACGCTCGAGGTGGTTGATGCAGCGAAGGAGCGTGGACTTGCCGGAACCGGACGGGCCGATCACGCAGACGACCTTGCCCGCCTCGACGTCGAGGTCGATGCCCTTCAGCACCTCCACGCTGCCGAAGCGCTTGTGCAGGTCGCGGACCTCGATCATCGCCGCCATGGCGTCAATCCGGCCCGGGTGCCGGCCGCCCGCTCGCGCGTCGCCGCGCCCACATGCCCTGCTCGTCCGCGGACTCGAGCACGCTGCGCGCGAGCCGCCGCTCGATGAATCGTTGCCCGAGCGTGAGCAGCCCCGTGAGCGACACATACCAGATCGATGCCACGATCAGGAGCGGAATCGTCTCGTAGGTGCGCGTGTAGATCAGTCCCGCCGCGGACAGCAGCTCCGTCACGGAGATGACGCTCGCGAGCGAAGACAGCTTGAGCATGCCGATGATTTGGTTGCCGGTCGGCGGCACGATCACGCGCAGGGCCTGCGGCAGGATGATGCGGCGCATGGTCTGCGCGCGCGTGAGCCCGAGCGCCACGCCGGCTTCGCGCTGCCCCGGGTCGACGCTCAGGATGCCCGCGCGCACGATCTCGGCCATGTACGCGCCTTCGCACAACCCGAGTCCCAGGTTCGCCGCCACGACCGGCGTGATGATCACGTTGGCGTTGATCGCGATCCAATCGGGCCCGAAGAAGGGGACCCCAAGCGTGATCTTGGGAAACAGCGCCGCCAGGTTGAACCAGAAGATGAGCTGCACCAGCGCGGGCGTTCCGCGGAACGCGGCGATGTAGAGCGCGGCGGTCCCCGACAGCAGCCGGTTCTCCGACAGGCGCATCAGCGCCGCGGTGATGCCGAGCGTCACCCCGATCGCCATCGCCGACACCGTGAGCTCGATCGTGAGCCTGACGCCGTCGAGGATCTCCTTGCTGAAGAGGTACTTCCCGACGACCGGCCACTGGAAGTTGGGATTGACGACGACGATGTAGACGAACCAGGCGAGGACGAGCCCCACCCCCACGGCCGCGACCCGGCGACCTGGGCGCGACAGCGGAACGGGCGGCATGTCGAGGCGCGGCGCGCCGGCGGCGTCGGTGGACGGTGTCGCGATCGAGCTCATGGGAAGGTTGGCGCGAGGAAGTTGTGGCTAGAGTGTAGCGTCCGCGCGAGCGCGGCAGCGACCAGCCGCGGG
>DATJWL010000141.1:0-2650 GCA_035501215.1 Casimicrobiaceae bacterium | reverse complement strand
TCAAGTCCCATATACTTAAGAGCAACGATCTAAAGTCTTCCGATTTCACGACGCGACTCGCGGAAGAGGGCGGGCTCATCAAGGTGACGGTGCGCGGAAGCTTCGTTCCCATGGGGCTCGCGGCCGCAGCGGCGAACCCCGGGGCGGTCGAAGCGAACACCCGGCGCCAGTACACCGAGCTGCGCGACGAGATCGTGCGCCGCAAGAACCACGAGCCGACCCCGCCCTGCATCCTCGCCAAGAATTGCCCGCTGGGCTGAAGTGAACCCGCAGGCGGTCGTCCGCTATTACGGCTCGGTCGGCCCTGTCGGTGGTTACGAAGCAGCTCGTGACGCTCGACCGCGACGGCGCCGTCTCCGTGCCGGGCTTCAAAGCCGATGCATTCAGCTAGAAGCACCGTGACATCAAGCTGGTGCGGGCGCTTGCACGCGCCGTCTTTCGCGGCAACATCGACACAGCTCGCCTGGGCCTGGAGCAGCGCAACCCGCGCGCCTTGAGCCTTCGATGATCGCCTTGTCGGGCAACGCCGGTTAACCTGTGCCTTCGATGGAGATCCGCCACCGCGATCCCGCACTTACCGACTCAGCGCGCGCTCGCGCCAACTTCCGCCTGGCAGTCAAGCTCGCGCTCGGCTTCGTCGCTCTGATCTGGGTGGTCGAGCTGCTCAACTGGGGCCTCGATCTGCAGGCAACGGAATTCGGCGTGCGCCCGCGCCAATGGGGCGGGCTGCTCGGAATTTTCTTCGCGCCGCTGGTGCACAGCGGCTTCGCGCACCTCATCGCCAACACGCTGCCGCTCGTGGTGCTCGGGACGGCAATGCTCTACCTCTATCCCGCGGCAGCGCCGCGCGTGCTCCTGGCCGTCTATCTGGGCCCGGGCGTGGCCGTGTGGCTGCTCGCGCGCGGTGGCGTGCACATCGGTGCGAGCGGCCTCATCTACGGCTTGTCGAGCTACGTCTTCGTGGCCGGGCTCATTCGCCGCGACCGGCGGCCGATCGCCGCCTCGCTGCTGGTCGCCTTCCTGTACGGCGCGTCGGTCTGGGGCGTGCTGCCGATCGAGCGTGGCGTCTCGTGGGAGACGCACCTCGCCGCGGCGCTCATCGGAGTGCTGATGGCGATCGCGCTGCGGCGCCTCGACACTCCGCCGCGCCGCCGCTACAGTTGGGAGGACGAGGCGCAAGCCAACGGCGAAAGCGCGAGCCAAAAGGAGGTTCCATGACGCAGGCGCACAGAGTCGTCTCGCACAAGGAATGGATCGGCGCCCGCAAGCGGCTGCTTGCGAGGGAGAAGGAGTTCACGCGCCTGCGCGACCGATTGAGCAGCGCCCGGCGCGCACTGCCCTGGGAGAGGGTCGAGAAGGACTACGCGTTCGAAGGTCCCGACGGGCGGCAGACCCTGTCCGAGCTCTTCGACGGGAGGAGCCAGCTCGTCGTCTATCACTTCATGTTCCATCCGGACTGGAGCGCCGGCTGCCCCCACTGCTCTCGCTGGGCCGACAACTTCAACGGGGTGGTCACGCACCTCAATCACCGCGATGTCACCATGATTGCGGTGTCGCGCGCGCCGTACGCCAAGCTCGCCGCTTACGAAAAACGCATGGGGTGGAGCTTCAAATGGCTTTCCTCCTTCGGCAGCGACTTCAACTTCGATTACGGCGTGTCGTTTACTCCGGAGGAGATGAAGAACGGCAAGGCGGTGTACAACTTCGTGCTGCAGGATCCTGACGCGCCGGAGCGCGAGGGTGTCAGCGTCTTCTACAGGGACAAGCGCGGAAGGATCTTCCACACCTACTCGACCTATGCGCGCGGCATCGACATGATGAACGTCGACTACCAGTATCTCGACCTCGTGCCGAAGGGGCGCGACGAGGGAGGGCGGGGGCCGTTCTGGGTCCGTCGGCACGACGAGTACGACAAGTAGGGGCGTGTATGATCACGTCCCACCTCCACCGCGTGGAGCAGACGATGTCGGGATCGACCAGTCGCACGAGCAGCGTCCTGAAGATGGCTGCGCTTGCCGCCTCGTCGCTTCTAGCGCTGGGCAGCTATTCGGCCGCTGTCGCCGACGAGCCCGCGAAGCCCGGCGCCGGCAACCAGGCGATCATCGACAGCCCGGTGCGCACCGATCAGGATCGGCGCATGGACGCCGCGCGCCATCCCGCCGAGTTCCTGCCCTTCACGAAGGTGAAGCCCGGCATGCAGGTGCTGGACATTTCCGCGGGCGCGGGCTACACCTCGCAGCTCCTGGCGCTGGCCGTGGGTCCGACCGGCACGGTGTGGGCGCAACGCCAGCAACCCGGCGAGGCGCTCACCAAGCGGATGACCGACCACCCGCAGAGCAATCTGATCGTGATCATCCGGCCGTTCGAGGACCCGGTGCCTGAGGGAGCGCCGAAACTCGATCTCGTCACGCTCGTGCTCAACTATCACGACATCACGTATCTGCCGGTCGACCGCGCGAAGATGAACCAGCGCATCTTCGCCGCGCTGAAGCCCGGCGGACCCTACGTCGTAATCGATCACTCCGCCAAGGCCGGCTCCGACATCTCGGTGGGCAAGTCGCTGCACCGGATCGACGAGGCGGTCGTGTTGACGGAGGTCCGGCAGGCAGGCTTCGTCCTCGAGGAGGAGAGCAACTTCCTGCGCGACCCC
>DATJWL010000140.1:0-3721 GCA_035501215.1 Casimicrobiaceae bacterium | reverse complement strand
GCGAAGGGTACGACGAAAACAACGACGGCATCGACGATCTGAAGCTGGACTACCGAATCGCCGATCTCAAGAGCTCCGCGAACAAGCTCCTGCCCTCGTCGACGTTGCAGATCACCGGTCGTCTTAAGGACGACAAGGGAGCCCGCCCGCTCCGGGGCGAGCGACTTGTCAAGATCGTGCCGTGATTCGGACCAACGACGTGGATTATATTGAATCGAAGACGGTGCTCGCATGAGCGCCACTACGGAAGATGCCATCCGGTCGGGGCCCGCGCACCGTCCGATCGTGCTTTCCGCCCGCGCGGCCCGCGTGGTTGCCGCGATCGCCGCGACTGCAGCTGCGTCCGTCGCGCAACTGCTTTCCGTTCATGCCGCCACACCGTTTGCGGGCATGCTGGCCATGCTGACCGGCGCGCTGCTGTTCGTTGTGCCGGAACTAATGGGGCTGCGCTTGGCGACGGTGGTGCTGACCGGCATCGTGACATCGGTGCTGGCGGCAGCATTCCTCGTTTACTCCTCGGTAAGCGCGGTGCTGTTCTTCGTGGGCTGGATGGCCATCTCCGTTGCCATGTCGCGAAGTCGACGGCTGCCCCGGCGTGCACTAGGCCTCGCGAGCACCAGCGTCCTCGCGGTCGCTACCGGTGCGATCCTCGTCCTCGCCGGCATCGGAACATCCGCCGACATGATGCCGGACCGACCCGGGTACTCGCCAGCCGCGCTCCTGCCTGCAGCGCTGCTCCTTGCAACGATATGCGCGTTCGTCGCACGCGCCGATGCCCCAAGCGCGTTGTGGCGTGCTCGCCGCATTGCGGCGCTGCGCGACGGCATCTTTCGCATCGTGGCGATCGTCATCGTTTGTTGGGCGGCGTTGTGGGTCGGGGACCGCGTCGAGCGGATCGTTGGCTTCGCCACGTTCGGTTCGGCCCTCGAAGGCATCGCCGCCGGCGTGGGCTGGCTGGCGGCCGCCGCTCTCGTCATACCCCTCGTCTGGGCTGCGTGGCGCTGGCCGCGCATCGCCGCGGCCGGACAACTGTCCGGACGCTTCACCCCTGCCGGCGTAAGCGAGTCGGCGTGGTTCGCGTGCTTCGCCGCGGTCGCTGCGATGGGGTACGAGTTCTCCCAGCCCGCTCCGATGCCCGGACGCGCCGCGTGGGTCGCGCTGACGGCCGCCATCGGCTTCATGACGGTGCGCGTGGGTCTCTTCTCGCCCCTGGCTCGTCCCGATACGCCGCTTTGGATCGCATTTCTGCAGCGCCCTGACGCCGCTGCGCGCCGCCTGGCTGCGCGCCTCGCGTCGCTCTGGCGCGCCGGATCGATTACGCTGCTCGGCGCACCGCAAGTCGCGCGTGACACCGGCGGACCTCACCTTCGAGCGTGCGACGCCACGGGCAATCTCGAGTCGCTCTTCCCGCTGCATTCGGGCCATCTCGCCGATTGGCTGGACGCGATGCCGCCCGAACGGTTCTGGTGCGCACTGCCCGCGCGCGAGCTGTATGCGCCGCGAGAGCTCTGGTCTCAGGCGCTGCAGCGCCAGCCTATCGCCGACCCGGCGGTATACGTCGTCGGCGCCGGATTCAACCGCTTCGTGAGCCTTACCGAAGCGCAAAGCCTGCCGCATGTCGCGCCGGTACGCGAAGCGCGTGAGCTCGGCATCGCAGGCCTCGACACGCAACTCGAGCGCGATGAGCGCCTGCGGCAGACGCGCGAGGCGAGCGCTCCGGAAGATCGCCTGGTGATCCTCTACCGTGCTACCGACAGCGCGTTCGCAGCGCGCCTGGCGACCCTATTGGATGGCCGGCACAACGTCGATCGAAGCGTCGTACGCGCATGGGCGATAGCCATCGATGGTCCGCAACGGCCGCAATGGCTCGCGCTGTTGGGTCATGTCGGACCACTGATGCGCACGCTGGCCAAGCGCCTGGGCGATGCCATGCGCGACCGCATCGTGCGGAAGCTGATCGCCGGAGCGTTCCGGTCCTGGACGGGAACTTACGACCTGCTCGTGCTGGAACGCGGGAACGAGCGGAGCGAGCTCGCCGGCTTGATCGCGTTCGTTCGACCGCTCGTGGACGCCGGAGCCTTTGCACGCGTGATTGCGCTGCGCTCACCGGAGCAAGGACGAACCACGCCGCTCACGCTGCCGGCGGCATCTTACGCTGGAGAGATCCGGTTGCCCGTGAGCGGCGCGATTGAGGCGTCGGCGGAATCGCTCGCGCAGCAGATCGTCGAAGGTCGCTTTGCGCCGCTGATATCGGCCAGTGCCGACGTACCGACCACGGCGGCGACGCTAAAGCCAGCAGCCACGCCTTCGCCCCAGCCCGCACCCGAGCCGCGCGCCGAAACCCCGCCGTCGGCGGCCGAGGAAGGCATCGTTTCGGTGCTCATCGCGCTCACGCCCGACATCGCTCAGGTCCGATCCACGGTGCTGGATGCTTTCGACGAGTATCGAGACAAGCGCGCCGCCGTGTGGATCGTGGGCGCAACGGAGGACGCGTCACGGGCATACGGCAACTTGTCCGATTACGACGTCTGCGTATTCGTGATCGGCGGGGCTAGCCAGTCGCCCGAGGCGTTGTCGTTCGACCGATGGTACGACGAGGCGCATGCGAACGGCGCGGCCTGCGTGATCATTGCGTCGCGGCAGATTGGAAACTTGCTCAACATTATCAGCTTGAGCGAACCCGGCGGCGAGCGGCGCCGGAACTTCGAGGAAAGGGTCCTCGCGGACGAGATCGAGCGCTTTGGCGATCCTAATGAGATTCATGATCGGATCCTTGCCCGGCTCGGTGCACTCGACCGAGAGATGCCGGACTCAGCGCAAGACGCGACCGCGCAACCCGCCTTGCTTGATTCGCACGAACGTGCAGAAGGAGCAATCGAACGCGCGCTGACGATCGCGCACTGGCGCGCACCGCAAGCGCTGAGGCGTGCACTGCTCCGCTTGGGTCTGGAGGAACGCTCCGACGTCATCGTCCAGCGGAGCCGTGGTCCGGCGATGCTGTCCGTATCCGAAGGCGGGCTCGCGGGATTCGAATCCGACGAGAAGCTGAAGAGTTACGGTGAACCGAACCATGTGTTCGCGGACTTCTTTGGGGGCGCCAAGTTGCGCTGGCCGCTGCTGTTCTTCCTGTCCGAGCGCAACCCGGCCGGCGCGTACTTGAATACGATCGAGCGCGCGGTCACGATCATCTCGCTCGGTCCGTCGTACTCGTTGCTGCAAGTGACGGCGGCGATCAGCGACGCGCTCACTCTCCAAGGCATAGCGCTCGTACGGCCGTGGTTCGTTCGGCAGCTGCGTCGCAGCGGCGTCACCGAGGCCGAGCTCTCCTCGTTGCAGGCGATCCGATCGCTGCCCCGCAGCGTGGCCCAAGAGTTGTCGGAGTTGCGCAAGGGGCTGTTCGGCTCCCTCACGCTGCTCGATTGCGGCGATCTACCCGAGCGTTTCATCGATGCTCGGGCGATCGTGGAAACGCTCGGCACGCGCGTGGAGACGACCGCCGTGCTCACGTCCGATGCTCGGGCGGAACTGCAACTGACCCCTGGAGACTCCGATTCGGCGGAATCCGTGCCGCTTCTGCGTATCCGCGGAGAACTCGAGGAGCGACGCGTCGAGTACCTCGTTGCGCGTCCGTCTGCTCGGTTCGGACAATGGCGTGAATTGCCGGTTGACGCATTCGCAGGGGTCGGCACGGTGCTGATGCTCGCGTCCCGCGAAGACATCG
>DATJWL010000139.1:0-20282 GCA_035501215.1 Casimicrobiaceae bacterium | reverse complement strand
AAGGAAATGCACCCTGAGGCCGGCAGTGGCCGCCATCACTCCGATCCATAGGCTGTAGCCCGTGAGGAGCGCGGCGGTCCACGGCACGACACCATCGCCCGTCGCTTCGGGCGTGAGCCAGCGCAAGACGGCCCTGCCCACGAGATAGGCATTGGCCAGCATCAATGCAACAAGCAGAACCGCTCCCGGCGTGAGGAGAGCCGACGCAACGAGGACCAGGACCAGCACCGTCGCGCCGCGCAGATGTTGCCGCCAACCGATGAAGAGGATCGCGGAAGTGGCGAGCCCCGCTGCTGCCACCTTGGCCGCATCGAGGATGTCGTAGTCCGGGGGCGGCGTCGCGGCAAGCGCCCGGAGTATGGCCGGAACCAGCAGCGCCGCGTGCAGCAGGATCGCGGCAACGAGTACGATGACGAAGGCGCGCGAAACTGAGGTGCGCACGTCCGTCACGGTTGGCCGGGGAGAATGAGGTGCAAGGACGCTGTTGCGCGGGGCGGCGAAACTCATTATAGTGGCTTCGATGAGCAGCAAGCGCCTTCTTCCGCGCCTCTCCCTGTCCGCCCTTCTCGGCGGGCTGCTGCTGCGCCCCGCGCGCAGATAACTCATACCCCATCTTGCAGTATCCGGTCCTGCCCGAAGCCAAGGCAGGAGAAGAACGTTCCGTGCGGTAGAGCTTGCAGGAGCCGATCATGTCAGACCGATTGATGATATTCGATACCACCTTGCGCGACGGCGAGCAGAGTCCCGGCGCGTCGATGACGCGCGAGGAGAAGATGCGCATCGCCAAGCAGCTCGAGCGGCTGAAGGTCGACGTCATCGAAGCGGGATTTCCCGCGTCGTCGAACGGCGATTTCGAAGCGGTGCACGCGATCGCGCAGGCCATCAAGGACAGCACCGTGTGCGGACTCGCCCGCGCCAACGAGGCCGACGTGCGTCGTGCGGGCGATGCGCTGAAGGGCGCGGCGTCTGGCCGGATTCACACTTTCATCGCGAGCTCCCCGATCCACATGCAGATGAAGCTCCGGATGACGCCTGAGGAAGTGCTGGTGCAGGCAGTGAAGGCGGTGAAGTGGGCGCGCGAGTACACCGAGGACGTCGAGTTCTCGCCTGAGGACGCAGGCCGCTCGGAACCGGACTTTCTCTGCCGCCTGCTCGAAGCGGCGATCGCCGCCGGCGCCACGACCGTCAACATTCCGGATACGGTCGGCTACACGATGCCGTGGCAGTTCGGCGTGCTTATCAAGACGCTGCGCGAGCGCGTGTCGAATTCGGACAAGGCGGTATGGTCGGTGCATTGCCACAACGATCTCGGCATGGCGGTCGCCAATTCGCTCTCGGCGGTGATGCATGGTGCGCGGCAGGTCGAGTGCACGATCAACGGCCTCGGCGAGCGCGCCGGCAATGCTTCGCTGGAAGAAATCGTGATGGCGGTGCGGACGCGCAAGGACGTGTTTCCCTGCGCGACGCGCATCGACACCACGCAGATCGTGCCGGCTTCGAAGCTCGTCTCCGGGATCACCGGCTTTCCCGTGCAGCCGAACAAGGCGATCGTCGGCGCCAACGCTTTCGCGCACGAGTCGGGTATTCATCAGGACGGCGTGCTCAAGCACCGCGAAACCTACGAGATCATGCGCGCCGAGGACGTGGGCTGGAACGCGAACAAGCTGGTGCTCGGCAAGCTCTCCGGCCGCAACGCATTCAAGACGCGGCTCGCCGAGCTGGGCATCGATCTCGGCAGCGAGGAAGCGCTCAATCACGCTTTCGCCCGCTTCAAGGACCTCGCCGACAAGAAGGGCGAGGTGTTCGACGAAGACCTGCACGCGCTCGCGTCCGACGAGCAGGTGACGCCGGAGCGCGAGCACTACAAGCTGGTCGCGCTCAAGGTCGTCTCCGAAACCGGCGAAGTGCCGCACGCTGCCGTCACGCTCATCGTTGGCGATGCCGAGCACAGCGTGCAGACGCGCGGCGACGGTCCGATCGACGCCGCCTTCCGCGCGATCGAGCTGATGGCGCACTCGAAGGCCAAGATGCTGCTGTACTCGGTGAATGCGATCACGACCGGCACCGATGCGCAGGGCGAGGTGACCGTGCGACTCGAGCGCGCCGGACGCATCGTGAACGGGCTCGGCGCAGACACCGACATCCTGGTCGCCTCGGCGAAGGCGTACATCAACGCGCTCAACAAGCTGCACAGCAAGGAGCGGCGGCTGAATCCGCAGCTCGCCGCCTAGCAAATGTCATCCCGAGCGGAGCGAGGGATCTGCTGTTGCGCCGGCAAAGCGTCCCGAACAGCAGATTCCTCGTCGCTGCGCTTCTCGCAATGACAGGCGAAACGCACGCTGGCGAACAAGCGGCGCTGCCGCCGGCAATCGAGGTCGCCGGCGCAAGCCTGCCTGTCTGGCCTGACGGGCAGAAGACGGAGGCGCTGTCGGCTCCGCTTGCCGCGCTCACCGTGTTCGCCGACTGGGAGTCCTACCATCCGGCGCTGATCGAAGCCACGCTCGCTGCCGAAAAGGATCAGCGCCTGCGCGATGCCATCTTTCGCGGCGGCTGCGGCGTCAAGGTGCGCAAGATTCCGGAATGGAACGCGGCCGCGGCGGCGCTGATCCACGCGCGGGCGCTCATGCTTGCGCATCGCACGCTCTCGCGCCGCGCGGTCTTCGCGGACGATACCTGGGCCAGCGTCTACCGCGCCGGCGACTATTGCATGCCGCACAGCCACCTGCGCTCCAACGTGAGCATCGTCTATATGCTCGATCCGGGCGACGGCGATCCGGAGGACCGCATGGCGGGACGCTTCTGCTTCGCCGATCCGCGCATCGACGCCTGCTGCCCCGACGAACCCGGGCGCGTCACGCAGCACCTGATGCCGAATCTCGCGCCGGGCACCATGCTGATTTTCGCCAGCGATTATCTGCACAGCGTCAACCCGTATCAGGGCCGCCGGCCGCGTATCACGCTGTCGTGGAACATCACCCTCGAACGGCTTTCCGGACGGGCCGGAGAGGGCTGGAACGCCTGACCGCGCCCCGCGGTCGGTCAAGTATCTACTCCCGTTTTCCTGCTATCATTATCGCACCGCAGCAATACCGGCTGAGTCCGGATTTCGCCGGGCCCACCCGGCCCGCCGCCCGGCACGGTCGGCCCGCGCTCGAACGCGCTTCACGCCGACCGCTGTCGCTTGCAGGCTGACGGCTCGACGCCGAGAAGAAAGACCGCTCATGACCGCACGCCCCTTGATGACCCCCCAGTACGGGCCGGGAATCGATATCTCTGGCAGCGTCACGCCCGAATATGCGGAAATCCTGGCCCCTGAAGCCATCGCGTTTGCGGCGAAGCTGCAGCGCGCCTTCGGCGGCCGACGCGCCGAGCTTCTTGAGCGCCGTGCTGCAAAGCAGCGCGAGTTCGACGCCGGCAAACTACCCCGTTTCCTGCCGGAAACGCGCGCCGTGCGCGAGGCCGACTGGATCTGCGCTCCCGTGCCCGCCGACATCCAGGACCGCCGTGTCGAGATCACCGGACCGGTCGATCGCAAGATGATCATCAACGCGCTCAACTCCGGCGCCCAGGTCTTCATGGCCGACTTCGAGGACGCCAACACGCCGAAGTGGGACAACAACATCCAGGGGCACATCAATCTGCGCGACGCGATCCGGCGGCGCATCGATTACGTGAGCGCCGAAGGCAAGGAATACCGGCTCAACGAGAAGGTCGCCACGCTCTTCGTCCGCCCGCGCGGCTGGCATCTGCCCGAGAAGCACGTCTCGGTCGATGGCGCGCCGATCTCCGGCGGCATCTTCGATTTCGCGCTCTACTTCTTCCACAACGCGAAGGAACTCGTCGCGCGCGGCAGCGGCCCCTACTTCTATCTTCCCAAGCTCGAGAGCCACCTCGAAGCGCGTCTGTGGAACGACATCTTCGTGATGGCGCAGGACGATCTGGGGTTGCCGCGCGGCACGATCAAGGCGACTGTGCTGATCGAGACGATCCTCGCAGCGTTCGAGATGGACGAGATTCTCCATGAGCTGCGCGAGCACTCGGCGGGGCTCAACGCCGGACGCTGGGACTACATTTTTTCGTGCATCAAGAAATTCCGCCTGAACCGGGAGTTCTGCCTTGCCGACCGGGCGCTGGTGACGATGACCACGCCGTTCATGAAGAGCTACGCCGAGCTGCTGGTCAAGACCTGCCATCGACGCAACATCCACGCGATGGGAGGCATGGCGGCGCAGATACCGGTCAAGAACGACGAAGCTGCCAACGCCGAGGCTTTCGCGAAGGTGAAGGCCGACAAGGAGCGCGAGGCGACGATCGGGCACGACGGCACCTGGGTCGCGCACCCGGGGCTGGTGGCGGTTGCGCGGGACGCTTTCGACAGGCTGATGCCATCGCCGAACCAGATCGCGAGCAGGAGGCGCGACGAGGTGCGCGTGAGCGCAGCCGATCTCCTCAAGTTCGAGCCGGAAGCGCCGATCACCGAGAAGGGGCTGCGGCTCAACATCAACGTGGCGATCCAGTACATCGGAGCGTGGCTGGCGGGGCAGGGCGCCGTGCCGATCTTCAATCTGATGGAAGACGCGGCGACCGCCGAAATATCGCGCTCGCAGGTATGGCAGTGGATACGCTCGGCCAAGGGTAAGCTCGACGACGGGCGCAAGGTGACCCGGGAGATGGTCGCGGCGATGATTGCCGAGGAAGTGCAGAAGATTCGGGACCTGCTCGGAACCGCGTTCGGGGAGGGGCGCTACACCGAGGCGGCGGAAATCTTCGCCGGGCTCGTCAACAACGACACCTTCGTGGAGTTCCTGACGCTTCCCGCGTATGAGCGGATCGACTGACGCCGGGCCGCGCCGAGGGTTCCCTCCGGCAGTCATATATAAGGATTATCAAACCTATTGTAACAATCAATTGGACATATCGCTGGCCGATGCGCACAATGAGTAGTATGCGGGTGTGATGAGCGCGCTTCCGGGTTCGCGCCCGCGCGCCCGTCCCCGATCGATCGAGAGGAGATCCAAAGCATGAAGCTGAAGGGCACCAAGACGCACGACAATCTGAAGGCCGCTTTCGCCGGCGAGTCGCAGGCGAATCGGCGCTATCTCTATTTCGCGAGCAAGGCCGACGTCGAAGGACAAAACGACGTGGCGGCTGTATTTCGCTCGACGGCGGAGGGGGAGACCGGGCACGCGCACGGCCACCTCGACTACCTCGCCTTGGTGGGCGATCCGGTCACCGATCTGCCGATCGGCGCTTCGCGGCACAATCTCAAGTCCGCGATCGCCGGCGAAACGCACGAATACACGGACATGTATCCCGGCATGGCCAAGACCGCGCGCGGCGAAGGCTTCGAGGAAATCGCGGACTGGTTCGAGACGCTCGCCAAGGCGGAGCGTTCGCACGCCAACCGCTTCCAGAAGGCGCTCGACGCGCTGAGCGATTAGCAGTGCGAGAGAGAAGGGGCGCCGCGCACATCGCGGCGCCCTTGCTTTTTCAGCCCATGAGCAACCGCGAAGGCAGCCTCGAAGCGCCGATCCGCCATCCGATCGACTGGCGCGATGCGGACTACTACGACCAGGCTTCGAGCGAGAAGGAGCTTTTCCGCATCTTCGAGATCTGCCACGGATGCCGACGCTGCGTCAGCCTCTGCAACGCGTTCCCGACGCTGTTCGATCTCGTCGATGCGAGCAGCACCGGCGAGATCGACGGGGTCGCCAGGTCGGACTTCGGCAAGGTGGTCGACCAGTGCTATCTGTGCGACCTCTGCTACATGACGAAATGCCCGTACGTGCCGCCGCATCCGTGGAACGTGGACTTCCCGCACCAGATGCTGCGCGCGAAGGCGCAGAAGTTTCTGCGCGGCGAGACGACGCTGCGCGACCGGGTGCTCACCAGCACCGACCGGCTCGGCAAGCTGGCGACGATTCCCGTCGTGGTCCAGGTCGTCAACAAGGCGACCGAGACGCCGCTCGCGCGCAAGGCGATGGACGCAGCGTTCGGCGTGCACGCCGAACGCCGGCTGCCTCCGTTCGCGGCGAAGCCCTTCAATGCGATCGCACCGAGAAGCGTAGCCTGGCCGGTACGGAACGGAGCGCGGACGCCGGGCAAGGTCGCGATCTTCTCGACCTGCTACGTGAATTACAACGAGCCCGGCATCGGCCTCGACCTGATCCGCATTCTGGAGCACAACGAGATCCCCTACATGCGCATCGAGAAGGAGTCTTGCTGCGGCATGCCCAAGCTCGAGCTGGGCGATATCGAGTCGGTGCTCAAGCTCAAGGAGCTCAACGCGCCGAAACTGGCGAAGCTGGCCCGGCAGGGTTATGCCATCCTCACCGCGGTGCCTTCGTGCACGCTGATGCTCAAGAACGAGATGCCGCTGCTCTTCCCCGAGGATGCCGATGTCGAGGCGATTGCGAACGCGATGTTCGATCCCTTCGAGTACCTGGTGCTGCGTGACAAGGACGGGCTGCTCAGGAAGGACTTCAAGACGCCGCTCGGCAAGGTTTCGTATCACATTCCCTGCCACTCGCGCGTGCAGATGACCGGCCAGAAGACGCGCGAGGTGATCGAATGGGTGCCGGGCACGACGGTGAATACGGTCGAGCGCTGCTCGGGGCACGATGGAACCTGGGGCGTGAAGAGCGAGTTCTACGCCGCGTCGATGAAGATCGGCAAACCGGTGTTTCGCCGGATGGGTGAGGGGGATCCCGACTACATCAGCTCCGACTGCCCGATCGCCGGCCGGGCCATCCAGCAGGGGATCGAAGAGACTTTAGGGACGAGCCGTGCGAAGAAGGCGCACCCGCTCACGCTCGTTCGCATCGCCTATGGCCTGAAGGAATGAAACCATGACCCGAACCACAGATACCCGATCCACGCGCATCACCCGCAACAGCCTCCTCACGCTCGAGAGCTACGCCAGAGCTCGCGAAGAGTTCCGCAGGCGCGTGCTCGCGCACAAGAAGCCGAGGACGGTGCATCTCGGCGAGGACGTGACGCTGCTTTTCGAAGACGAGCTGACCATTCGCTACCAGGTCCAGGAGATGCTGCGCATCGAAAAGACGTTCGAGGATGCCGGCATCCAGGACGAGCTGGACGCCTACAACCCGCTGATCCCCGACGGGGAGAACTGGAAGGCGACGATGCTGGTGGAGTACGAGGACGTCGACGAGCGCCGGCGCATGCTGGCCCGGCTCAAGGGCATCGAGGACCGCGTCTGGGTGCAGATCGAGGGTCATCCGCGCGTCTACGCGATCGCCGACGAAGACCTCGAGCGCGAGAACGACGAGAAGACCTCTTCGGTGCATTTCCTTCGCTTCGAGCTGAAGCCGCCGATGATCGCGGCGCTCAGGAAGGATGCCGCGCTGTCGATCGGCGTCGATCACCCGGAATACACGGCTACCCTGCGAGCGGTGTCGCAAGCGACGCGCGCGGCGCTGTTGGGGGATCTCGCTTAGGGCCTGTTACAGTAACAGGCCCTAGGTCGAGAGTCTGTTCCGAGGGCCGGATCGAGTCATCCGGCGAGTCGGGCCTCCCACTCCTCGCGGCTGATCCCGCGCACGCAGAACGCCTCTTGCGCGCCGCGGTGCTCGCGCGTGCCGGTCCGCAGCAGGCTCATGCCGCATTTCTCCAGCACTCGCGCGGAGGGCGCATTGCGGCTGAGATGCGACGCGGTCACCACGTCGAGCTCGAGGCAGCTGAACGCAAGCGCGATCACGGCACTCGCGGCCGCCGTCGCGTAGCCGCTGCCCCAGTATGGACGGCCGATCCAGTAGCCGAGGTTGTCCTGCTCGCCCGCGACGGGCCGCAAGCTGATGACGCCGACGAGGTCCGATTCGGCTTCGATAGCGTAGGTGTATTCCCGGCCTGCGCTCCAGTCGCCCGCCTGCGTCGCGATCCAGGCTTCCGCAGCGCCATCGGGATACGGGTGCGGGATCAACGCAGTCGTTTCCGCCACGTTTCGCTCCCCCGCGAGGAGCTGCACGCGCGGCGCATCGCCGGCCGCGATCGGTCGCAGCGCGATGGGCCAAGCCAGGACGCGATGGGGCAACAAGGCCTGCGCGCGCCTCCGCGGATTCAATCGCGAAAGTTTCCGAACTGCAGCGGAAAATCGCTGATGGTCTTCTTGACCAGCGCGATCGCGGCCTGCAGCTCGTCTCTCTTCGCGCCCGAAACGCGCACGGCGTCGCCCTGAATGCTGGCCTGAAGCTTCAACTTGCTGTCCTTGATGAGCCGCACGATCCTCTTGGCACGCTCCTGCTCGACGCCGACCCGGATCGTTACCGCCTGCTTGACCTTGTCGCCGCTCATCTTCTCCACCGTGCCGAACTCGAGCGCGCGCACGTCCACGCCGCGCTTGGCGAGCTTGCCGAGCATCACGTCGGTGACCTGCTTCAGCTTGAAGTCGTCGTCGGCGAACAGAGTGAGGAGCTTGTCCTTGTGCTCGATGCGGGCGTCGGAGCCCTTGAAGTCGAAGCGCGTGGAGATTTCCTTGTTGGCTTGGTCGAGCGCGTTGCGCACCTCGACCTGATTCACTTCGGAGACGATGTCGAACGAGGGCATGGGCTGGAACCTCAGGAACGCTCACGCGCGAGCATCGCCGCGATGCGCATACGCAGCGCATTGAGCTTGATGAACCCGCCGGCGTCCTTCTGGTCGTAGGCGCCGGCATCATCCTCGAAGGTGGCAATCGCGGGATCGAACAGCGAATCGCGCTTCGACTCGCGTCCGACGACGGTGACGTTGCCTTTGTAGAGCTTCAGGCGCACGCGTCCGTTCACGTTCGCCTGCGACGCGTCGACCATCGTCTGCATGAGCTTGCGCTCGGGCGACCACCAGTAACCATTGTAGATGAGGCTCGCGTAGCGTGGCATCAGGTCGTCCTTCAAATGCGCAACCTCGCGGTCGAGACACAATGATTCGATCGCGCGGTGCGCCTTCAGCATGATCGTGCCGCCCGGCGTCTCGTAGCAGCCGCGCGATTTCATGCCGACGTAGCGGTTTTCGACCAGGTCGAGCCGACCGATGCTGTGCTTGCCGCCGAGGCGGTTGAGCTCGGTCAGCACCTGCGCCGGCGTCATCGCCTTGCCGTCGATCGCCGCGATGTCGCCCCTGTCGTAATCGAGCTCGAGATATTCGGCGCGGTCAGGCGCGCGCTCGGGCGAGACCGTCCAGAGCCACATGTCCTCTTCCGGCTCCTTCGCTGGATCCTCGAGCGCGCGGCCTTCGTAGCTGATGTGCAGCAGGTTGGCATCCATCGAGTACGGCGCGCCGCCGCCGCGATGTTTCATGTCGATCGGAATGCCGTGCGCCTCGGCGTATGCGAGGAGCTTCTCGCGCGAGCCGAGATCCCATTCGCGCCAGGGCGCGATGACCTTGATGCCCGGCTCGAGCGCGTAATAGCCGAGCTCGAAGCGCACCTGGTCGTTGCCCTTGCCGGTCGCACCGTGCGCCACCGTGCCAGCGCCCGTCTCGCGCGCAATCTCGATCTGCCGCTTGGCGATCAGCGGCCGCGCGATCGACGTGCCGAGCAGATACTCGCCCTCGTAGATCGCGTTGGCGCGGAACATCGGGAACACGAAGTCGCGCACGAACTCCTCGCGCAGATCGTCGACGTAGATCTCCCTGACGCCCGCAGCCTTGGCTTTCGCACGCGCCGGCTCCAGCTCTTCGCCCTGCCCGATGTCGGCGGTGAAAGTCACGACTTGGCAGCGGTAAGTGTCCTGCAGCCACTTCAGGATGACCGACGTGTCGAGCCCACCGGAGTAGGCGAGGACCACCTTGCTGGCGTCGGGCATGATGTCTTTCCTAGGGCCTGTTAGCAGCCCCTAATCGACCTTGGCGCCGGTGCGCTTGATCACCGGCGCCCACTTGTCGGATTCGCTGCGGATGAGATGCGCGAACTCGTCGGGCGTGCCGCCGATCAGCTCAAAGCCCTGCGCGTTCAGGGTGGACTTGACCGAGGCATCCTTCAGGGTCGCGTTGATCTCGGCGTTGAGCCGCTCGACGATCGGACGCGGCGTTCCCGCGGCGACAAGCACGCCGTTCCACGCCAGCGCTTCGAACCCGGGATAGCCGGCCTCGGCGATGGTCGGCAACTCGGGCAACAGCGGAAACCGCCTGGCCGTGGTGACCGCCAGCGCGCGCAGCTTGCCGGCTTGCACCTGTGCCTGCAGTGGTTGCATGACCGCGAACATGAGCTGAGTCTCGCCCTGCACGGTTGCCGTTACTGCGGGAGGCGAGCCGTTGAACGGCACGTGAACGATGTCGATCCCCGCGGTCGTTTTGAGGAGCTCCATGGTCAGATGCGACGAGCTGCCGTTTCCCACAGATGCGTAGCTCAACTTCCCGGGATTGGCTTTCGCGTAGTCGACCAGCTCACGCACCGAGCGAACCGGCAACGAAGCGGTCACCGCCAGCACGTTCGGCTGGCTCGAGGTGATCACGACCGGCACGAGGTCCTTCTGCGGATCGTACGGCAGCTTCGAATACAGATGCGGCGCGAAAGCAAGCGGGCCGTTGAACGACATGAGCATCGTGTACCCGTCTGGCGCGGACTTGGCGACGAAGTCGGTTGCCGCGGTGCCGCCGGCGGCGGGACGATTGTCGACGATCACCGGCTGGCCGAGCTTGTCCTTGAGCTTCTCGCCGATCAGGCGCGCGAGCACGTCGATCGAGCTGCCGGCGGGTGCCGCAACCACGAACTTGATCGGGCGGTCGGGCCAGCTTTGCGCGAATGCCGCGCTCGACACTACGCACGCAAGCACGACCACCCCGAGAAGCCGCAGGGTGACGTTCGTTCTGCCGTCCCGATTGCGCAACCTCATGACGCAGAATGACATACCGCCTCGATGTTGTGTCCGTCCGGATCGAGTACGAACGCGCCGTAATAGTTCGCGTGGTAATGTGGCCGCAGACCGGGCGCGCCGTTGTCTTTGCCTCCCGCCGCCATCGCTGCCCTGTAAAATGCATCGACCTCTTTGCGCGTCTCGGCGCGAAACGCGACGTGGATCGGGGTTCCGCCGTGGGCAGCCTTCCCGATCCAGAAGTCGGGCTTGGGAGGGATGCCGAAGCCAACTGCATCGTCGAACTCCATGATCATCGCGTAACCAAGCGGGGCCAGTGCCGCCCGATAGAATGCCTTGCTCTTTGCGATGTCGCTGACGCTCACTCCGGTGTGATCGATCATGGCGTCCCCGTGCTCAAGGATTGACGCGCCCGCAAACCACGTATTCGAGCAGCGCCTTTTGTGCATGCAATCGATTCTCTGCCTCGTCCCAGACGACGCTCTGCGGGCCGTCGATGACCTCCGCGGCGACTTCCTCGCCGCGATGCGCCGGCAGGCAATGCATGAAGAGCGCCTCCGGCTTCGCCTGCCCCATCATCTCCGCGTCGACCATCCACCGGGCGAAATCGCGCTTGCGCTCGTCGTTCTCGGCTTCGAAGCCCATGCTGGTCCACACGTCGGTTGTGACGAGGTCCGCGCCGCGGCACGCCGCCCGCGGGTCGGCGAAGGTTTCGACGCGGCGAGTCCAATTCGCATCGGCGCCCTCGAGCTTGAGCTCGTATCCCGGAGGCGTGGAGACATGCAGCATGAAATCGAAGATCGACGCGGCCTGCAGCCATGTCTTGCACACGTTGTTGGAATCCCCGATCCAGGCCACGGTGCGGCCGGAAATGGATCCGCGCTGCTCGACCCAGGTGTAGATGTCGGCGAGGATCTGGCAGGGATGATACTCGTTGGTCAGGCCGTTGATCACCGGCACCCGCGAATGCGCGGCGAAGCGCTCGAGGATCGCCTGCTCGAAGGTCCGGATCATCACCACGTCGACCATCCGCGATATCACCCGGGCCACGTCCTCGATCGGCTCGCCGCGCGAGAGCTGCGTGTCGCCGCGGTTCAGATTGATGGCGATGCCGCCAAGCTGGTTCATTCCCGCCTCGAACGACACCCGCGTTCGCGTGGACGCCTTCTCGAACACCATTGCGAGCGTGCGATCGCGAAGTGGCTGGTACAACTCGTAGCGCTTGAACTTCTCCTTGATCCAGCGCGTGCGCTCGAAGAGATACTCCAGCTCTTCGCGGCTGAAATCCCTGAGCTGCAGAAAGTGCTTTGGCGCCATGCGTGATCCGGGCGGATGAATGAAAAGAGCGCCTTGCGGGCGCTCTTTGCACCAAGCCCGGGAGGAGTTCTAGGCCATGGCCTTGATGGACTGGGCCAGTCGGTGCTTGCTTCGCGACGCGAGATTCTTGTGCACGATCTTCTTGTCCGCGACGCGGTCGATCACCGACTGCTGGAGCTGGAATTCCTTGAGCGCCGCCGCCTTGTCGCCCGCAGCGACCGCCTTCTTCACGTTCTTGATCGCGCTGCGCAGCGCCGATTTGAGGCTCGTGTTGTGCTTGCGCCGCGCTTCGCCCTGACGGGCGCGCTTGCGAGCCTGCGCAGTGTTGGCCATTTGCAGAAACCTTCTCTTCCTGGAGTGGGGAAAAAAGACCGTGCATAATAATCTTTTTCGATCGTTCCCGCAACCTGCACCGCGCCTTCGCCGCCCGAACCCATGCCAATCCGTCGATGAATCTGCTCAAGGCGCTGTCCACGATCAGTGCGATGACGCTGCTGTCGCGGATCACGGGACTCGCCCGCGAGAGTCTGAAGGCGTTCGCGTTCGGGGCCGGGTTGCAGATGGACGCCTTCGAAGCCGCGTTCCGTCTGCCGAACATCCTGCGGCGGCTGTTTGCCGAAGGCGCATTTTCCCAGGCCTTCGTGCCGATCCTCGCCGAGTACAAGAAGCGGCAAGGCGACGAGGGCACGCGCGACCTCGTCGCCAAAGTTGGTGCCGTTCTCGCCGTGGCGCTCGTCGTGATCTCGGTGCTCGGCATCCTCGCCGCGCCATGGCTCGTATACGCGCTCGCGAGCGGCTTTGCGCGCACGCCGGGTAAGGTCGAGCTGACGGCGGAGCTGATTCGCATCATGTTCCCCTATATCCTGTTCGTGTCCCTCGTGTCGCTCGCCGGCGGCGTCCTCAACACCTATCGCCGCTTCGCGATCCCGGCCTTCACGCCGGTGCTGCTCAATCTGTCGATCATCGGCGCCGCGATATTCCTCGCGCCGCACTTCGATCCGCCGATCATCGCGCTCGCCTGGGGAGTCGCGATCGGCGGCGCCGCGCAGCTGGCGTTGCAGATCCGTCCGCTCATGAAGCTCGGCATGCTGCCGCGACCGCGGCTCGTATGGCGCGACGAGGGCGTGCGCCGAGTGCTCAAGGCAATGGGCCCGGCCGTGCTCGGCGTATCCGCGGCGCAGATCTCGGCGCTCATCAACACGCAACTCGCCGCGTACCTGGGCGATGGCCGCATCTCCTGGATCACCTATGCCGACCGCCTGATGGAATTCCCGAGCGCACTTCTCGGCGTTGCGCTAGCCACGGTGCTGCTGCCCAACCTGTCGCGGCACTATCACGACCAGAATCCGGCGCAGTACCAGGCGCTGCTCGACTGGGGACTGCGTCTCACCTTCCTGCTCGCGCTACCGGCAGCGCTGGCGCTCGCCGTGCTCGCGGTGCCGCTGATCGCTACGCTGTATCAGTACGGGCGCTTCACCGTCGCCGACGTGTGGCAGACGCGAGTCGCGCTGCTCGGCTACAGCGTCGGATTGCTGGGACTCATCGCGGTGAAGATTCTCGCGCCCGGCTTCTATGCTCGGCAGGACATGCGCACGCCGGTGCGCTGCGCCTTCATCACCTTGTTCGTCGCGCAATCGCTCGCGGTCACGCTGATGTTCAGCCTGCCGAGCATGACCGCTCACGCGGGGTTGACGTTCGCGACCTCGATCGGCGCGTGCCTCAACGCGGCGCTCCTCTATTACGCAATGCGGCGCGCCGGCATCTACGCTCCGATGGCGGGATGGGCCGGGTTTCTCGGGCGCGTCGCGGTGGCGCTCGCCGTGCTCGGCGTCGTGCTGTGGTGGAGCGCGGGCGCGGACGAGGTGTGGATCGCGGCGGGGTTGTGGACGAAGGTCAGCCGCCTCGCGCTCGTCGTGGCCGCCGGTGCGATCGTGTACTTCGGCGCGCTATGGTTGCTCGGTTTCCGGCTCGCCGACTTCAACCGCCGCGAACCCTCCTGACCCCGCCCTGGCTGGAAAGCGTAGCGAGGAAGGACAGCTTTACAGTCAGTGCTGCCCGGTCTTGCGGTACGGACAGTTCGGCTTTAGGCACTCGGCGTACAGATACAGGGCGTGCTCGGCGATCGCGAAACCGCGTTCCTTCGCGACCTTGAGCTGGCGCTTCTCGATCTCGGGATCAAAGAATTCCTCGACGCGCCCGCATTGCAGGCAAACGAGGTGATCGTGGTGACCGCCCTGGTTCAGCTCGAACACCGCCTTGCCCGACTCGAAATGATGGCGCACGAGCAATCCGGCCTGCTCGAACTGCGTGAGCACGCGATACACCGTGGCGAGTCCGATGTCGAGGCCGTCGGCGAGAAGTTGCCTGTAGACGTCCTCGGCGCTCAAGTGCCGCACCTTGCTCTGCTCGAATAGGTTGATGATGCGCAGGCGCGGCAGCGTGGCCTTGAGACCGGCGTTCTTGAGGTCATGCGACGTAGTCATTGCTGCCTATGATATAGTTTTCGATCGTTCAGTGGCAGTCAGCCTTCCATCCATGCGCTTGTCCGTCTGCGCCGGCATCGTCTCTCTTCTGCTCGCCGGTTGCCAGTCTTTCTCCTGGTCGAGCATGCCCAGCCTGTCGAGCCTCGGCGTGTACAAGCTCGACATCAATCAGGGCAACTACATCACGCAGGACCAGGTGGAGCGGCTCAAGGTGGGGCAGACCCGCCAGCAGGTGCGCCTGGTGCTGGGGACGCCGCTCCTCGCCGATCCGTTCCACGCCGACCGCTGGGACTACATCTACGAGTTCGAGCGCCAGGGGAAGGTGCTCGAACACACGCAGCTCACTGTCTATTTCGTCAACGATCGTGTGGCGCGCTGGGAAAACGGCGAGCTGCCGCCGCCGCCCGCGGAGGTGGCGCGTTCGGGCGGCGGCGATGCCATGCTTGACAAGTCGCTCTCGCTCGCGCCCAAGACCGGCGAGACGAACTGGCTGCAGGACCTGCTGAGAAAGCTCGGCTGGTGGGAGTGAGAGCCACTGAGATGGCTCTTAAGCTTACCGTGGCCGGCTGCGGCGGCCGCATGGGGCAGGCCGTGCTCGAAGCCGTGCTCGCCGACGCTGGATTCACGCTCGCCGGCGCGCTCGAAGTTCCAGGCAACGCGCTTCTCGGGCGCGACGCGGGCGAACGCATCGGCGCGGTCACCGGCGTGACGATCACCGCCGACATCCCGATGGCGGTGGCCGGCGCCGACGTGCTCATCGATTTCACGCGGCCGGAGGGCACGCTCGCCCACCTCGGCGCGTGCGTGCACGCGAAAGTCGCTGCGGTCGTCGGCACGACCGGGCTCACCAGCCCCGACAAGCGGGCGCTCGAGGAATACGCGCGCGCCATCCCGATCGTCTTCGCTCCGAACATGAGCGTGGGCGTCAACGTGCTCGCGCGGATGGTCGAGATGTGCGCGCAGCGACTCGGCGAGGGTTACGACGTGGAGATCCTCGAGATGCACCACCGTCACAAGGCGGACGCGCCGTCGGGAACCGCGCTTCTGCTCGGGGAGGCGGCAGCGCGCGCGCTGGGCCGCGATCTCAAGGCCAGCGCCGTGTACGCGCGCGAGGGCGCGACCGGTCCACGCAAGCCCGGCAGCATCGGCTTCGCGGTGCTGCGCGGGGGCGACGTCGTCGGCGATCACAGCGTCATTTTCGCCGGTGCCGGAGAGCGCATCGAGCTTGCGCACAAGGCGGGTTCGCGCTCGAACTTCGCGCAGGGCGCGCTGCGCGCGGCACGCTTTGTCGCCACAAAGCGCGAGCAAGGCGCCACGGGCGTGTTCGACATGCAGGACGTGCTCGGCTTGCGTTCTTGAGCCCGTTCCATCTCAACGGTCGCCGGGCCCTCGTCACCGGCGGCGGCTCCGGGCTCGGGTTGGCCATCGCGCGCGGGCTCGGCCGCGCGGGCGCCGCGGTCGTCATCAACGGGCGCAATCGCGCGAAGCTCGAAGTCGCGGCGGCGGAACTCGAGAGCGACGGCGTTACGCCAGCCGTCGCGGCATTCGACGTGACCGATGCCGCGGCGGTCACCCGGGCGATGGCTGCGCTCGAGCGCGACGGTCCGATCGACATCCTCGTCAACAACGCCGCGATCAATCAGCGCGCTCCGCTCGAGAAGTTCAGCGACGCCGACTGGCGCTCGCTGATGGCCGCGAACCTCGACGGCCCGTTCTTCGTCACGCGCGCGGTCATTCCGGCCATGAAGTCGCGCAAGCGCGGCAAGATCATCAACATCTGTTCGCTGGCGAGCGATATCGGCCGCCCGAACATCGTGCCGTATGCGGCGAGCAAGGGCGCGGTGCGCATGCTGACGCGCGCTCTCGCGGTGGAGCTGGCCCCGTCCAACATCCAGGTGAACGGCATCACGCCCGGATTCTTCCGCACCGAGATGAACGCCGCGCTCGTCGCCGACCGCGAGTTCTCGAGCTGGGTCGAGCGGCGCACGCCGGCGGGCCGCTGGGGCGATCCGTCCGAGATTGCCGGAGCCGCGGTGTTCCTCGCCTCGTCGGCGGCCGATTACGTCACCGGACACCTGCTCGCTGTCGACGGAGGCTTCTCCGCCGCCTATTGATCGTGGCCGTTCGTCCTGAGCTTGTCGAAGGACGAATGTGCTCTACACGCGGCAGATTGAAGCGCTGCGCCCGCCGCGGTATAATTCAAAGCCTTCGGAGCGGGGAGGGCGCGCAAGCCTTCCCCGCTTCGCACATCTGCTCGCCGCCATAGGAATTTGCCGTGTCCATCGCGCCCGTCCCTGCGATTCTCGCGCTCGCCGACGGAACGCTGTTTCGCGGCCGGTCGATCGGCGCCGACGGCGCCTCCGCCGGCGAAGTGGTGTTCAACACGGCGATGACGGGCTACGAGGAGATCCTCACCGATCCCTCGTATGCCGGCCAGATCGTCACCCTCACTTATCCGCACATCGGCAACACCGGCGTCAATCCCGAGGACGTCGAGTCGCGGCGCATCTTCGCGGCCGGCCTCATCATCCGCGATCTGCCGCGCGTCGCCTCGAGCTGGCGCCGGACGCAGGATCTGTCCGAATATCTTCGCGGTGCGGGCGTGGTCGGCATCTGCGACATCGACACGCGCAAGCTCACGCGCCTCCTGCGCGAGAAGGGCGCGCAGAACGGCTGCATCGTCGCCGGGACGGTCGACGAGCGCGACGCGCTCGCCCGTGGCCGCGCTGCGCCGTCGATGGCGGGGCTCGATCTCGCCAGGACCGTGAGCTGCGCCGCACCGTACGAGTGGGCCGGCAGCACCTGGGTGCTGGGCACCGGTTACCGGCAGCAAGGCAAACCGAAGTATCACGTCGTAGCCTACGATTACGGCATCAAGCACAACATCCTGCGCCGGCTCGCGGAGCGCGGCTGCGGCATTACCGTCGTGCCGGCGCAGACGCCGGCGAAGGACGTGCTCGCGCGCAAGCCGGACGGGGTGTTCCTTTCCAACGGGCCCGGCGACCCCGAGCCCTGTGGCTACGCGATCTCGGCGATTCGCGAAATCCTCGCCAGGGATGTGCCGACCTTCGGTATCTGCCTCGGCCAGCAGTTGCTCGGCCTCGCGATCGGTGCCAAGACGATGAAATTGAAATTCGGTCATCACGGCGCGAACCACCCGGTGCTCGACAAGGACACCGGCCAGGTGCTGATCACGAGCCAGAACCACGGCTTCGCGGTCGATCCCGCCACGCTGCCGTCGACCGCTCGCGTCACGCACGTTTCGCTCTTCGACGGCACGCTGCAGGGCTTCGCGCTTGCCGACAAACCGGCGTTCTCGTTCCAGGGCCATCCGGAAGCGAGCCCCGGGCCGCACGACGTCGGCTATCTCTTCGATCGCTTCATGAAGATGATGGACAAGCGCGCGAGCTGACGATGCCCAGACGCACCGACATCGAGAGCATCCTCATCATCGGCGCCGGACCGATCATCATCGGCCAGGCCTGCGAGTTCGACTACTCGGGCGCGCAGGCGTGCAAGGCGCTGCGCGAGGAGGGCTACAAGGTCATCTTGGTCAACTCCAATCCGGCGACGATCATGACCGACCCGGAAATGGCCGACGTCACCTACATCGAGCCGATCACCTGGCCGATGCTGGCCAAGATCATCGAGCGGGAGCGTCCCGACGCGCTGCTGCCCACGATGGGCGGTCAGACGGCGCTCAATTGCGCGCTCGATCTCGCGCGCGAGGGCGTGCTCAACAAGTTCGACGTCGAGATGATCGGCGCGACGAAGAAGGCGATCGACAAGGCGGAGGATCGCGAGAAGTTCAAGGCGGCGATGACGCGCATCGGCCTCGCTTCCGCGCGCTCGGGCATCGCGCACAACCTCGAGCAGGCGCTCGAAGTGCAGGCTGACATCGGGTTCCCTGCCGTGATCCGTCCTTCGTTCACGCTCGGCGGCACCGGCGGCGGCATCGCCTACAACAAGGACGAGTTCGTCGAGATGTGCAAGCGCGGGCTCGACGCCTCGCCGACACACGAGCTTCTGATCGAGCAGTCGCTCCTCGGCTGGAAGGAGTTCGAGACCGAGGTCGTGCGCGACAAGAAGGACAACTGCATCATCGTTTGCTCGATCGAGAACCTCGACCCGATGGGCGTGCACACTGGCGACTCGATCACGGTCGCGCCGGCGCAGACGCTGACCGACAAGGAATGGCAGATCATGCGCGACGCCTCGATCGCCATCCTGCGCGAGATCGGCGTGGACACCGGCGGGTCGAACGTGCAGTTCGCGATCAACCCGGACGACGGGCGCATGATCGTGATCGAGATGAATCCTCGGGTGTCGCGCTCCTCGGCGCTCGCCTCGAAAGCGACCGGCTTCCCGATCGCCAAGGTCGCCGCCAAGCTCGCGGTCGGCTACACGCTCGACGAGCTGAAGAACGACATCACCGGAGGCGCCACGCCGGCTTCGTTCGAGCCGACCATCGACTACGTAGTGACCAAGGTGCCGCGCTTTGCCTTCGAAAAATTCACCGCCGCCGACGATCGTCTGACCACCCAGATGAAATCGGTGGGCGAGGTGATGGCGATCGGCCGCACGTTCCAGGAATCGCTGCAGAAGGCGCTGCGAGGGCTCGAGACGGGAGTGGACGGCTTCAACCTCAAGACCGTCGACCCCGACACGATCGCCGACGAGCTGGCCTATCCCCGCGCGGAGCGGCTGTGGTACGTCGCCGACGCGTTCGGCATCGGCATGTCGCTCGAGGAAATCCACCGCCACACGAAGATCGACCGCTGGTTTCTCGCCCAGATCAAGGAGATCGTCGACACGGAGCTCTCGGTCGAGAAGCGCAAGCTCGCCGACTTTCCCGCCCGCGAGCTGCGCGAGCTCAAGCGCATGGGCTTCTCCGACCGCCGCCTCGCGCATCTCTGGAAAACGACCGAGACGGAAGTCCGCGCCCGGCGCCATTCGCTGGGAATCCGCCCGGTGTACAAGCGGGTCGACACCTGCGCCGCGGAGTTCGCCGCGCGCACCGCGTACATGTATTCCACCTACGAGGAGGAATGCGAAGCGCAGCCGACCGACCGCAAAAAAATCATCGTGCTTGGCGGCGGCCCGAACCGTATCGGGCAGGGAATCGAGTTCGACTATTGCTGCGTGCATGCAGCCCTCGCTCTACGCGAGGACGGCTTCGAGACGATTATGATCAACTGCAATCCGGAGACCGTCTCGACCGACTACGACACCTCCGACCGCCTCTATTTCGAGCCGCTGACGCTGGAGGACGTGCTCGAGATCGTGCACGTCGAGAAGCCCTTCGGGGTGATCGTGCAGTACGGTGGGCAGACACCGCTCAAGCTGGCGCGCGATCTCGAGAAGAACGGCGTTCCGATCATCGGCACCACGCCGGACATGATCGACATGGCCGAGGACCGCGAGCGCTTCCAGCAGCTCCTGCACAAGCTGAAGCTGCGCCAGCCGCCGAACCGAACGGCGCGAACCGAAGCCGATGCGCTCAAGGCCGCGGAAGAGATCGGCTACCCGCTGGTCGTGCGTCCATCGTACGTGCTCGGCGGACGCGCCATGGAGATCGTCTACGATGCGAGCGGCCTGGAAACCTTCGTGGGCCGCGCCCTCGAAGCCGCCCGCAAGGAAAGCCTCGCCTCCGGCGGTGGCAAGGGCGATGAATCGG
>DATJWL010000138.1:0-2206 GCA_035501215.1 Casimicrobiaceae bacterium | reverse complement strand
AGCGGCCGTCCATCGAGGCGCGGATCGGTTGCGATGTCCCCGAGAGACGCGAGCTCGCGTGGGGCGATCGCGCCGGCGGAGCGCAGCGGCGATTGGTGAAAAGCGGTCGACACGGGAACGACCGTCACATCCGAGAAGCACAGGGCGGTGCCGGTCGCGCTGGTGGCGGCATAGGCTTTGAGTGGACCGTCCATGGCTTGCGCGAAGGCGCCGCCGTCGATGTAGGCATCGTGGTTGCCCGGAACGAGAGTGATGCGTTCGGCCGGGATTCGCGACTCCGCCAGAAGCTCGGCGAGCACCTCGAACTGCTCGAGATGGCCATCCTCGGTCAAGTCACCCGTGACAAGCAGGTGATCCACGCTTCTCGCCTTGACCTCCTCCAGCGCGTCGGCAACGCGTTTTCTTCTCTCGCCCGGATCGAGGCGCCTGCCGAAGCTCAAGTACGAGAGGCGGGCGCGAGGCCCGAACGGCCGCTCCGCATAACTATCCTCGATGAGGTGCAGGTCGGTGAGCTGCGCGATCGTCGCCATGTCCGGGCTCGACCGGGGACGGGAATGCGGGCGGGATGACGCTCATGCGCGCGCCGTGGCGCGGGCGCACCGCACGGCGCCCGGCCGGACAGACATGATGGCCGAGTCGCGGCCAAGCTCGATGTCGTGGCCGCGCCAGTTGACGCGCCGGCTCGCGCATGCCCTGAGCCAGCACAGGAACAAGACGTACGCCCGCACGATCTCGAGAGGCGCCCAGTACCAGCGCAGCGTGCCGCGGAGCGCGCGGGCCGTGATGGCGGCGCATGTCGTCTGAAGAAGCAGAGCGGACAGGTAGGCGCACAAGATCAGCTTCGTCGGCGAAGCCAGGCAGGCGAGCGTCGTGATCGCAACCGGCGAGAGCAACGGCTCGAAGGCGAACTCCATCGGCGCGACAACACGCCTGATCTTTGCCCAGCGCGTGTGCCGCTCCAGCGTTCGCTCGAGCGAGCAATTGACGTTGCGATTCTCCACCGGCCAGCGCGACACGCGCACCTCGTAGCCGGCATGCTCGAAGGCCCGCCCCAAGATATCGTCGTCGGACAGGACATGCGCGACGCGCGAGAAGCCGCCGATACGCCGCAGCGGCTCGCGCCACATCGCCATCGACTTGCCGAGCGTGATGATCCTCCCCATGATCGTGGCGGACGCGACGATGCCGGGTGCAATGACGGCGCACAGTTGCAGGTTCTCCAGCGCCGCACCGAGCGTTCGCTCTCCGGTGCCGGCGACGATGTTCGACACCGCGCCGACGCGCGGGAGCGACAGCTCGGAGACGAGCGCATCCAGGTACCCGGGCGTGACACGCACGTTCGAATCGGAGATCACGATGACCTCGCCGGTAGCGGCGCGCTCGAGCGAGATGAGCTGCGCGACCTTCGGGTTGGCGGCGGCGCCGGGATCGGTGACGATCAGCCGGACCTTGTCATGGCCCACGCGCTCGGCGAACTTGCGTGCGACGGGGTACGCGCAATCTTCTACCGAGGCCACGCCCAGGAGGATTTCGTAGTCCGGGTAGGCGAGCGCGGCGAACGAAGAGAGGTTCTCCTCCAGCGCGTCGTCGAGGCCGGCCAGGGGCTTCAGGATCGACACGCGTGGCCGGGCCGACGGCGGTCGTGCCGGCTTCCGGCCGCGCATCGCGAGAAGGAACGATATGACCAGCGTGAGGTAGAGCGCGATCGAAGCCGCGGCGAGCGCGAGCAAGAGGCCTTCCAACGCGTGCATGGCGGCCTAGCTTGACTCCGGAAGGTGACAAGTTCTGGACAAGCTCGTGAAGGTTTTGCGCGGATCGGGTCTCGGAGTAGTCCGGGCCGAACAGGTCCACCGCGGCAGGGCGGCGACGGCACGCTCATGTGAACGTCATGCCAGGTCGCGACCATGCCGGCGGTGCGGAGTTGGTCCCAGGACGAATCCGCCCGGGTTGGGCGGTTCTGCCGTAGACTGCGAATCTCCCGGTGTCGCGGGAGCGACGATCCCAGCCGAAAGGACGGAGACGGATGAAGGTTCATCTCGCAGTGGCGGCCAGCTCGCTCGTTGCCTTCGGGTGGGCGCACGCGTACGAAACGGGCAGCCTCAGCTGCGACAATATCGGGGAGATGGCGGCTCAGACGCTGATGTCGAAGCAGTCGGGCGTGCCGCTCGGCGAGCAGTTGACGAAGCTCGGAGCGCGGCTGCCCCCG
>DATJWL010000137.1:0-4822 GCA_035501215.1 Casimicrobiaceae bacterium | reverse complement strand
CTCGTCCGCGCGCAGCAGGAGCGATTGCGGGATCGCGATCCCGAGCGCCTTCGCGGCCTTTTCGTTGATGACGAGTTCGTAGGTCGTCGGCTGCTCGACCGGAAGGTCGCCGGGCTTGGCGCCTCTCAGAATCTTGTCGACGTACATCGCTGCTTCGCGGCACATGTCGGACTGGCTGGGGGCGTAGGCCATGAGCGCGCCGGCGACCGCCTGCTCCCGATAGGACGCGAACATCGGCAGGCGCTCGCGCGCGGCGGAGCCGCCAAGCTCGTTGCGCAGGACGCCGTTGATGGGATTCAGGGCCAGGAAGACCGCGTCGGGGTGTGCCCGGCGAATCGCCTCCATCGCAGCGTCGAGGCCTTGCGTGTCGCTCAAGTCGACGAACGTCATCGTCAGGCCGAGGTTCCGCCCGGCGGCGAGCCAGCCGTTCATACGCGCGGCATCCATCGCCGGGGGATCGAGGGCGGCACACTTGAGGCATCGTACGAACGCGATGCGCGAGGCGCCCGGCAGCGCGATCTTGAGCAACTCCAGGCGCTTCGGAACGAGGTCCTGCGGAAAGCTCGCAACCCCCGTCACGTTCCCGTCCGGGTGAGCGAGGTTGGCGACGCGGCCCGCGCCCACGGGGTCGGCGACGGAGACCATGACCGCCGCTCGACGACGAGGTTGCGCCCTTCGGCGTAACCGCGATCGCGCAACCCCTGCTCAAAGGCGTCCCAGATGCGCTTGATCTCCGGCGTGGTCGGCGGCGAGTTCGCGATGATTCCGATGCGCCAGACCTTCACGGGCTGCCGCGAGTCGGCAGCGAAGGATGTGCCGGTGCCACCGACTCCCAGGGCCAAGCAGAACGCAAGGGCAGCGCTTGCAAACATCGCGGCCGCCGCGTCAGGTCAGCGCGCCGAGGAGCTTCACCTCGAGCGGGCTCGCGGGTTTCCTGGACATTCGCCCGCGCAGATAGGCCGCCGCGTCGGCGCGGCGACCGCATCTCGAGAGGCTGTCGACAAAGGCGAAGCGGAACAAGTCGTCCTGGGCGTCGCTGCCCCCGATGCGCGTCATGAGTGACATGACGGGCTCGAGCTCGTCGGCGGCGGCCCGGGCGTCGTCGGATCCTAGCCGGGCGGCCGCGCGGACGATGCCGCGTCCCGCAGGGCGCCAGACGCGCAGGGCCTCCTCGTCGTCCTGCGCGGCTCGCGCATCGGTGAGGCGCAGCAGCGCCTCGGCCTCTTCGACGTCGCCGGCGCGGGCGAGCGCATAAGCGTAGTGCGCGCTTACGAAGGGCATGAACAGTGTCGGCCAGGCGCTGCGGACGTGCGGGAGGATAGATCGCCATCGGGCCGCCTCCACGGCAACGCCCGCCATCTCGGCTCGCCACAGGAACGCGATGGCGTCGAGCTGCTCGACCACGGAATCCGGCGTCCTGCCCCACACGTGCTCGTCGTAGACGGCGAACGCGCGATCGACCTCCAGGCGGTCGAGATGCAGCAGCGCCAAGTGCCATGCGTCGTGGCAGTAGACCGTGCGTGCGGAGCGGGGCCAGTCGGCGAGCCATCGCTCCATCAGCGCGGCGGCGGCGGCGACATTGCCCTCCTGTGCGAAAACGTGCGCCAACGCATGCTGCGCCCACGGGTTGCGGGCCCGCAGCCCGATCGCCTGCTCGGCGTGCCTTCTCGCGGCGTCCATGCGACCGCACAGCTCGTTGGCGAAGGCGTGCATGGCAAGAAAGTCCGGGTCTGCGCCGTGCTCGACCGCGAGGCGTTCCGTATGCGCGGCATAGCGCGGTCCGCAGTGCTGCTGACCGAGGACGTAGTAGAGAAACTCCGCCGCACGCAAGGCGAGCAGGTCAGCGCCCCAGGCCGCCGTGATCGCCTCGAACCGCGTGGCCGCCGCGTCGAAGGCCTTCGCGTGCCACGCGTCGAGCGCGTGCAGCCACGCCCGCTCGCGCGGATTCAAGCGCGACGCGCCGGCGCGCGCGACATCGAGATGGCGGGCTGCCTCGGTCTGGGCCTGCGCGGTTTGTCCGAAGAGCCAAAAGAACGCCGCAGCGAGCCGCAGCGACGGCTCGTCGGGGTCTGCCTGCAGCGCGTCCAAAATGCGCTCCGCCCCTTGCGCGAGCGAGAGCACGCGATCCGCGAAGTCCTCCAGCGCGCGCAGCGCGCGTGCATCGCACGCCGAGTGGTCGACCGTGCGCCGCGCGCAGGTCGTCGTGCTTGCGCCTTCCGTGGCCGGGGAGCCGATCTCAGGCGGCATCCTTCCACCCTTTCGCGAGCTTCACGAGCTTGCTGCCCTTGCCGCTCTTCTTCGGCTCGAGCCGGTAGTAATACGTGTCGTTGGGGACGAACGGCATAGCCGCCTCGAGCTCGCGCAGGTGCGCGACGAATTCGCGATCCCGATCCGAGGCCGCGAAGACGAACGTCGGCTGTATGAACATTCGGCGTCCGCCGATGGATAGGCCGAGACTGCCCGCGCTGTGGGGATGTTCGCGCCCGTCGGGGTAGGCATTGGGCATCTTCAGCCACGAAAACGAAAACCACAGATAGAGGCTGACCGGCCCGAGTGCCTGCTTCGGCCGATCCTCGTCGGCGAACGCGAATTCGAGTGCTTCGTCCAACCGCACCGGAGGCAGTTCCCAGTTGTGGAAGTCGCCGGAAATGCCGGTCGGAGGACCGAATGCCCGAGCCGCCTCCGCGCGAACGGCCTCGACGATCGAGGGATTGGTCCATTGGCTCGGTCCGAACACGGTCAGCTTCAGCGGACTATGCAGATTCGCGACGGTGTGCTGTCGAAGGAAGCTCTGCGTAGCTTCCCATGCTCGTCGCGGGTTCCGGGCGCGCGGCCCGTGGCCGTGTGCCGCGGACTTGGGCGGCGCGTATCCAACCCAGATCATGGGGCGGCGCGAGGAGCGCGCCGATGCGAAGGGCCGATCCGCGGCAGAGGCAGCGCAACCGTGGTGAGCATTGTCCTGGCGGTCGATCCGGGTGCCGACGACGCGGTCGGTGCGACTATCATGCAACTTGCCGACCTTGGTTGCCAAGCCGAGGCCGCCGGCTTCGCAGCGCTGCAACTTGAGCGATGCGGCTATGCCCCTCGACTCGAGAGCGCCATGAAGCCCACGCCAAAAGCTTCCCCAGAATCGGCCGCTCGGCGCATCACGCAGCGCATCCGGGAGCTCGCGGATTGGCGCGGGGAGCGACTGGGCCAGGTCCGGGCACTCATCCGGGAAGCGGACCCCGATGTAGTCGAGGAATGGAAGTGGATGGGCACCCCGGTCTGGTCGCACGACGGCATCGTCTGCACGGGAGAATCCTACAAGGAGGTCGTGAAGCTGACATTCGCCAAGGGGGCTTCGCTCAAGGATCCGAAGAAGCTCTTCAACGCGAGCCTCGACGGGAACGTCCGGCGCGCCATCGACTTTCGGGAGCACGATCGGATCGACGGTGCTGCCTTCCGCGCGCTCTTCCTGGAGGCGGTCGCCTACAATCGGGAGCATCCTCCGAAGCGGGCTCTCGATGCGGCGCGCCGGCACCCGCCTCGGGCTACTCGTCGATGAGGATTTGCCGAACCACGTTGTCGACGACGACGCGATGCTCCAAGCAGTGACGGTCGGTTCGCTGCCGCACTTCTCCCGGACATCTCCACCTCTTCATTCGACCTTGGCTTCACACCATAGCGACTTCCACACCGACTCCGCCCATGCACGGTCATCCGCCGCAGCGTAGTCGATGACGCACGTTGCTACAGCTCCGGCGGAGCACATGGTGCCGCTGAGGCGCCACTGGTCGCCGACGCGCGCAATTTCAGCGTCTCCTTCGACGCCGTTCCCGGCATGGGATAGACGCTCACCGCTGCCCAATCGCTTCGCAAGCAAGCCTCTGAGCTGCGCCGCATCCGGGACTGCGCCAGGGGCGCCTACCAAATGCGAGGACACGTATACGACACGGCGCCCGTGCGCGGCCTGGATGGAATCGTCGCGGTTCAATACGTCGAACTCCGGTCCTATCGCGAACCGCCATCGACCGGTAGAAGCGAAGCGCCGCGCGTCCGTGCTCACTTGCGCTGCCATGAGCAAGTTGACTCGGGCCGCGAAACAACTAGAACCACATGTCGCGGATGCAACGTCCGTCGCGCGGTAGGTCTTCCCACTTGTCCAATCCGTCGAAGTGATCGATCGGAGTCCGCGCGATCGGATCGGGTTCCGTCATACGAAGGTTCACTGCGATCCGGCGCCTTCCTTCGGCGCTGGGCTCCAGCGAGCGCCAATATGCCATGCACCCGCACTCCGGGCAAAAGTGGAAGCCGAGCGACTCTCCTCGCACGTACGCTTTCGTCGCTCCCGAAACACGGATGCCTTCGCCTTCATAGTCGTATGCCCAGAGCGCTGCGTAGCGTCGGCAGGCCGTGCAATTGCATGCCGTGGCCGACTCCGGCATCCCGTCGAATTGCCATCGGACCGCTCCGCAGTGGCATGAACCTTCTAGCATTCGAAACCCTCCCACGTCAGTGCGTTTGAGCACGCGGCAAGCGGTACATCGACCATGAACCCGAGCTCGCGTTCGTGGCGACACGCGGATACGGTGAATAGGGCGGTTCCGCAAGCGCATTCGGCGCCGTGACGGCACTTAACCCGAGGCGATCCATTTCGCCACGCCCGATCACTCATGGGAGCGCGGCAGCAACGAGAACTTCAACGGCCTGCTAAGCCAATACCTGCCCAAGGGAACCTCCATGAGCACCCTCACCCAGCACCTGCGAGCAGACGAGACTAGCTAACCGGCGTCCCGGTGCGGGGGCGGAGCCCGGCACACGCGACGTCCGCGTTGACCGA
>DATJWL010000136.1:0-7334 GCA_035501215.1 Casimicrobiaceae bacterium | reverse complement strand
TGCAGCCCGCGCACGATCATGGTGCCGCCTTCCGGACCGATGTGCGCGTTGGCCGAAGCGCTGCTGACCGTCACCGACTTGAAGATGGGCAGCCGCGGGAAAAAGTCGACCGCGTAACCGTCGGGGTTGTTGGCACTGACCTTGAGCCGCGACGCGATCGGAATCTCGACGTAGCCTCGCGCAATGTCAGCCGCAGAGACCGTCAGCTCGCCGAGCTGCGTTTGAACTTGGGAGATCGCCCGCGCCGGCACGGTGGCCGTCACCTGGATCTGACTGCGGACAGCGGCCTCGACGTCGTGCTGGATCGTCGACACGGCAAGCGTGCAAATCGCGGCCACGCCGATTCGCCGCTGCATCCGCAACGCGCGGCTCACGACGGAACGCTTCACGACTCCCGCGTGAATCAATTCTTCCCCCAACCTGCGTCCGCTCGTCTTCTGCCCTTCGAGCGCAGCGGCGAGCTGTTCTTTCGTTATCGCGCGCTGGGCGAGGAGAAGCTCGCCCAGCCGGGGCGGTCGGTCGTACTTTACACCCTTCAAGTCGTCTTGTTTGGCCATCGTCCCGCTCATCCGTTCAATGATGTCTGCCCCTGCATTCACGATGCAAAAGCCGTGCCGCATGACAGTGAACCGAAGGGAAAAAACTCAGGTTGTACCCCACACTTCCCGCGCGACCTCGACGATCAGCCGCAGCTTCGCCGCCTGCGACTCGCGGGCGATCTCGTTGCCGTGGACCGTACTGGAGAAGCCGCACTGCGGCGACAGGCACAGCTGCTCCAGCGGCACGACCTTAGCCGCCTGTTCGATCCTGCGCGTGAGGTCCGATTTCGACTCCAGCTCGCCGACTTTTGTCGTAACGAGCCCCAAAACGACAGTCTTGCCCTTTGGCACGAAACGCAGCGGCGCAAAATCGCCCGAGCGCGCGTCGTCGTACTCCAGAAAGTATCCGTCGACCTTCAGATCGTTGAACAGCACCTCGGCCACCGGCTCGTAGCCGCCTTCGGCCACCCAGGCGCTCTTGAAGTTGCCACGGCACAGGTGCGTGCAGATGGTCATGCCTGGGGGGCGCTTCGCGATTGCCGCGTTGATGAGCCGCGCATAGCGCCGCGGCAGCTCGTCCGGATCGTCGCCGCGCTGGTGCGCACCTTCGCGCATCTTCGGGTCGCAGAGGTACGCGAGGTTCGTGTCGTCGAGCTGGACGTAGGTGCAGCCGGCACGAGCGAGCGCATGCAATTCTTCCGCATAGCACTGCGCCACATCGGCGAAGAAGGGCTCGAGGTCGGGATAGGCCTCCTTGCTGATCGCGCCGCGCCCACCGCGGAAATGCAGCATGGTCGGAGACGGAATCGTGACCTTGGGCGTTCGCTTGGTGACGGATTTGAGGAATTCGAAATCTGCCACCTGGATCGGATGCGAGTGGCGCACCTTGCCGGTCACGTGCAGCACCGGCGGCGCGAAATCGACTTCGCCCTTCGCGCTGTGGAAGTGCGCGGTCAAGCCGCCGCGGGTCTCCACACCGTCGAGCTGCTCGAGGAAGTCGATGTGGAAATAGGTGCGGCGGAATTCGCCGTCGGTGATTCCCTCCAGCCCGATGTCCTCCTGCATGCGCACGATGTCGCGGATCGCGCGATCCTCGACCTCGCGCAGCTCGGCCCTGGTGATGGCGCCGCTCTTGCAGCGCTCGCGCGCGTCCAACAACTCGGGGGGACGCAGGAAGCTGCCGACATGATCGGCGCGGAAGGGAGGACGGGTTCGCTTGCTCATCGGTGCGTGATTCCTTGAAATGATCGAATGAGAAAAATCAGCCGAAGCGGACGTACTCGAAATCGATCGGCTCGCGATTGATCCCGGTCGCCGGCGGGGCGATCCAGTTCGCAAACTTGCCCGGCTCGCCGACGCGTCCCATCAAGGAAGCGACATACGCCCGATCCTCCGCCGTCGGCAGCCATTCGCTTTCGTGCGCGCGCCATTCGGCCTCGCCGATAGCGCGCCCGTCGAGCGCGATGCGTACGCCGGCGGACGCTCCGATCGCGCGGTTGAAGGCCTTGTGCGGCAGCGTGATGCGCGCTTCGACGCCATGCTTCTGCAGCACGCGGTTCCAGCGGCCCACGCCGCCGATCGTATCCTTGATGTAGCGATCGCGCAGTCGTTCGTTCAATGCGTTGAGCGCGGGGGCCTCGCACTCGGTGAGGCGGCCGTCGACGAAGTCGAGCACCGGGTAGGTCGCCCCTTGGAGCACGTGATCGTCGTCGATGTGCGCTTCATCGAATCGTCCCTTCAGACCGGTGCTGTAGAAGGTCGCGGCGTTCGAAGATACCTCGGCGCCGAACAGGTCGAGCGTCACGCTGTAGTGGAAGTTGAGATAGCGCTGCAGCGTCGGCAGATCGATGACCCCGTAGCGGCGCGCCTCAGCGGGATCGCTGATGCCGTGCTCGGCCATGACCTGCGCCGTGCGCTGCAGGATGCGCGCGATGCCCGTCTCGCCGACGAACATGTGGTGCGCCTCCTCGGTGAGCATGAAGCGAGTGGTGCGCGCGAGCGGATCGAACCCGCTCTCGGCCAGCGCGCAGAGCTGGAACTTGCCGTCGCGGTCGGTGAAAAAGGTGAACATGAAGAACGACAGCCAGTCGGGCGTCCGCTCGTTGAAGGCGCCGAGGATGCGCGGATTGTCGCGATCGCCGGATCGCCGCTCGAGAAGCGCCTCGGCTTCCTCGCGCCCGTCGCGACCGAAATGGCGGTGCAACAAATAAACCATCGCCCAGAGATGGCGGCCTTCCTCGACGTTGATCTGGAAGAGATTGCGCAGGTCATAGAGCGACGGCGCGGTGAGCCCGAGATGCCGCTGCTGCTCGACCGAAGCGGGCTCGGTGTCGCCTTGCGTGACGATGATGCGACGCAGGTTGGCGCGGTATTCACCGGGCACCTCCTGCCATGCGTCCTCGCCCTTGTGCGCGCCGAAATGAATCTTGCGGCCCGGCGCGGCGGGATTGAGAAAGATGCCCCAGCGGTAGTCGGGCATCTTCACGTAGTCGAAGTGTGCCCAGCCGCCGTCCTCGACGCTCACTGCAGTGCGCAGATACACGTCGAAGCCTGACGTGCCCTCGGGCCCCATCTCGCGCCACCAATCCCGAAATCGCGGCTGCCAGTGCTCGAGCGCGCGCTGCAGGGTGCGGTCGTCCGCGAGCCCGACGTTGTTGGGGATACGCTCGTTGTAGTCGACGCTCGTCATGTTCGCTTCCAGTCGAATCGCGGTTTGGTTCCCGTGCCGAATACCTTCAACGCCCCGTGCTCGCCGACCGCGTTCGGTCGCACGAAGATCCAGTTCTGCCACGCGGAGAGCCGCCCGAAGATGCGGGTCGCCATGCTCTCGCCACCGCCGAAGCGCAGGTTCTGCTCCATGCCGGTGAGTGCGTCCGGCGAAAGCGCAACGCGCTCTTCGATGGCGATGCGCACCTCGTCGTCCCAGTCGATCTCGTCGGGCGCGCTCGTGACGAGGCCGAGCTCGAGCGCGAGCGCGGCGCTGAGCGGCCTGCCGCGCAGCTGACGCAGCCCCCCGACTCTTCGTTCGTCCGCCGCGAAGCGTTCGGCGAGACGGTAGCCGCCGCGCAAGGTCCCGTACAGCCCGAAGTTGGCTTCCGAGAGCACGAGGGCCGGACCGCGGTCGGCATCCAGCATGTAGCTGCGATCGGCGGCGAGCGCCAGCTCGAAGAGGCTCCCGGCGAAGCAGGACTCCGGCTCCACGAGGGCGAACAAGCTTCGCGAAGACACTTCGAGCCGGTTCAACGTCCGCCGCAGCCAGCCGATCGTTCTGCGCACCAGCCAATGCTCGCGCTCGCGGGCGAGCAAGGCGTCGTGCTCGAGCAGCCGCGCCGCGTCGCCGCGCGTACGGACGATCCAGGTGCCCACCTCGATGTCGTTCGCGCGCAGCATCAGAATCGCGTCATCGAGCTCGCGCGCAAGCTTCAACGGGTACCACTCGGCGCCGAGGCTCTGGGCCGCAGTTGCATCGGGTGGCGGCGGCTCCTGCGGCGCGCGCACGACTATGTTCGCAAGGCGCTCGGCCCGGTCGATCTCAACCTCGAGCGTTTCGTAGCGATACGCGTCGGCTTCGATCGTGCGCCGGAGCGGCGTCAGCGCGATGCCGCTTGCCTCCACGATCGAAGCATCCAACACGTTCGCGGCGAGCGCTGCCGCGCGCTCTCGAACGGCACGAGCGAAGTCTGCGGGTTTCGCCAGCGCATCGACGAGTCCCCAGTCGAGCGCACGCTGCCCCCGCACGCCTTCGGTCGTCGTACAGAGGACGTCGGCGAGATCGCGCCGCACCTTGCGCTTGTCGGTAAGCCGCGTGAGACCGCCGGTGCCGGGAAGCACGCCCAGCAGCGGCACTTCGGGCAGACTCACCGCCGAGGAGCGATCGTCGACGAGCAGGATCTCGTCGCAGGCGAGCGCAAGCTCGTAGCCTCCGCCGGCGCATGCGCCGTTGACGGCGGCGAGGAAACGCAAGCCGTCGTAGGCGCTCGAGTCTTCCATGCCGTTACGAGTCTCGTTGGTGAACTTGCAGAAATTGACCTTCCAAGCGTGCGACGAGGCGCCGAGCATGTAGATGTTGGCGCCCGAGCAGAACAGGCGATCGCGCCCGCCTGTGAGCACGACGCATCGCACTGCGGGATGCTCGAAGCGGATCCGATCGAGCGCATCGGCCAGCTCGATGTCGACCCCGAGGTCATACGAGTTGAGCTTCAGCTTGTAGCCCGGCCGCAGCCCGCCGTCTTCCGCGACCGCGAGCACGAGCGTTGCGATCGGTCCGTCGCACGAGTAGCGCCAGTGCCGATAGCGCTCCGGGTGCGTATCGAAGAGCACCGGTGCCGCTGCGGCCTCTGTCCGCTCGACGGTCTCGCTCATGGTCTAAGGCCGACGATATGACTACTATAATAGGTCATTATGTATACAATGTACTATTAAAGTCATGACTAAGCCGCATTGGTGGGCGCGACGAGGCTCTGCAGCCGGCGCAGACTCTCGTCAACACTGAGCCCCGAAGTGTCGAGAATGGCATCGGCTCGCCGGTACATCGGGTCTCGCTCGCGGAGCACGCGCCGGATATTGTCCATCGCCTCGTCGTACAGATAGTTGGCGGTGATGCGGTAGTCGCGCTGCTCGAGCACCCGGCTCATGTGATCGTCGGGCGTGGCTTGCAACCAGACGGTGAAGCAGGTCGCGAGCAGCAGCTCGAAGCTCGCGGGCTCCGAGACGATCCCGCCGCCGGTGGCGATGACGGCATCGGTCTCGCTCGCAAGAACGCGTTCCAGCGCGCTGCGCTCGAGCTGCCGGAAGCGCTCCGCCCCGTACAGCATGAAGATCTCGCTTACGGCCAGGCCCGTGTCTTTCTCGATCTCTCGATCGAGCTCGATGAAATGCCGTCGGAGCGAGCGTCCGAGGAGTGCGCCCAGCGTGGACTTTCCCGCGCCGCGCAAACCGATCAGCGCCACGCGGCGCATGCGGTCATTGCTCGCCGCGGCGTAGGTCGCCGCGAGGTGCGTGCGCACGGCGGGCAGCACGTTGGCGGGCAAACGCCGAAGCATCTGTCCGATCAACGCCAGCTCGACATCGTCCGCGCCGTTCTCGCGGACCAGGTCGACGAAGGGCAGGCCAAGCGCGTCCGCCACCTGCTGCAGAAGCTGCAGCGAGATGTTGCACCGGCCCTCTTCGAGCCGGGCAAGATAGCTCAAGGATATGTTCGAGTCGCGCGCAAGAGCGCGCCGGGTCATGCCGCGCCGCGAGCGCGCCGCCCGTACCCGCTCCCCCACGCGCCGCAGCAGGGCTTTGCTCTGCTCCGCTGGCGCGGTGGCAGTTTGCGCAGGACGTGGGTGGACCACGGGCTTGATGTTCATACTATCCTGGTTGACATAGCATTTTCGTCCATTATAGTGTACTTATCCACGGCTTTACAGTTTCGAAATTGGCCACGTGGCGTAGCGCAGCGCAAAATAGCCGGCCTGCCGCTAGAGACATCCTGCTCGGAGGAGCTTTCGATGGAATTGAGCCGCGCCGACCATGGCGAGGTGCCACCGCGAATCGAGCTGCCCCGCCGCTACAACGCTGCCTTCGACCTGATCGAGCGCAACCTGCAGGCCGGCCGCGGCGGAAAGCTCGCCTACATCGACGACCGCGGGCGTTACACCTATGCGGACCTAGCCCATCGAGTCGATCAGGCGGCCAACGCGCTCCTCGCCCTCGGAATGGCGCGGGAGCAGCGCGTGTTGCTCGCGCTGCACGACACGATGGACTTTCCAACAGTGTTCCTAGGTGCCATCAAGGTAGGCATCGTCCCCATTGCGGCAAACACCCTGCTCACCGCGAACGACTATCGCTACATCCTGGACGACAGCCGCGCGATAGCGCTCGTCGTTTCCCCGCCGCTGCTGCCGACCTTCGAGCAGGTGTTTCGAGAGGGCGGGCGCGCGAACCTGCGTGAAATCATCGTCGCGGGCGAAGCGACGCCGCCGCACCGCCGCCTGGACGATTTGCTTGCGACGGCAGGCACATCCTTCGAGGCCGCTGCGACAACTTGCGACGATCCCTGCTTCTGGCTCTACTCGTCCGGTTCCACGGGTGCGCCAAAGGGCACCGTGCACGCGCAAGCGAGCATGATCCAAACCGCGGAGCTGTATGGGCGGCCAGTGCTCGGGATACAGGAAGACGACGTCGTGTTCTCGGCTGCAAAGCTCTTTTTCGCCTACGGACTCGGCAATGCGCTCTCCTTTCCGCTTTCGGTCGGCGCGACGACGGTGCTGATGGCGGAGCGTCCCACGCCCGCCGCGGTATTCAAGCGACTGGTCGAGCATCGGCCCACGATCTTCTATGGCGTGCCGACGCTTTACGCCGCGATGCTCGCCGCCGCCGATTTTCCGGTGCGAGAGTCGCTCAAGCTGCGCCGTTGTGTCTCGGCGGGCGAACCCTTGCCGGCGGAGATCGGCAGGCGCTTCCGCGAGCGAACCGGCGTCGACATCCTCGACGGCATCGGCTCCACGGAGATGCTGCACATCTTCCTCTCCAATCGGCCCGAGGACGTCCGCTACGGAACCACCGGCGTGCCCGTTCCCGGCTACGAGCTGCGCATCGTCGACGAGCATGGGCACGATGTCGCCGACGGCGAGCCCGGCGAGCTCCTGATCCGCGGGCCGACCGCAGCCATGGGCTACTGGAACAATCGCGCGCGTTCGCGCACGACCTTCCTCGGCGAGTGGACGCGAAGCGGCGACAAGTACCAGCGCGATGCCGCTGGCTATTATGTCTATTGCGGCCGCAACGACGACATGCTCAAGGTGAGCGGAA
>DATJWL010000135.1:0-3206 GCA_035501215.1 Casimicrobiaceae bacterium | reverse complement strand
GCCGTGACGAAATGCGCGGCGGCCTGCGTCATGATCACGTCCACGGCGACCCCCGCTTTGACGAACAAGCGCGTCAGCTCGGCCGACTTGTAGGCCGCAATGCCGCCGGTCACGCCGAGCACGACGCGCCGCGGCGTCGGCGCTGCGAGCGAAGAGGCTGTGGAGTCCATGTCGATTGATCTTCGCGACGCGCGAAGTTTACACTCTCCGGGGCTCATTCCGACCGCTCACAATCCCTCCATGTTCGCTTCCTTCCTGCGCCGGCGGCCCTCGGTCGACGTGGCCGCCGGGCTGCGCGAGGCTGGCGCGTTGCGCGATCAGGGACGACTCCGGGAGGCCGAGTCCCGGCTCGAGGCGATCCTCGAGGCAAGGCCCAAGGAATTCGAGGCGCTGAAGATGCTGGGCGACACGCGTCTCGGGCTCGGGAAGGCGAGCGAGGCGGTGCCGTGCTACGAGGCCGCGCTTTCTCACGGCGGATCGGGGGACGCGCAGACGCTCGTCAATCTCGGCCAGGCGCTAGTCGCCGCGGGTCGCGCGGAGGAGGCCGTCGCGGTGTTCGACCGTGCGCTTCGGCTGCGGTCCGATGTCGCGCAGATCTACGTCGCTCGCGCCAACGCGCTCTACGGTTTGCAACGCCACGAGGAGGCGCTCACTGCGTACGCCGAGGTGTTGCAGCGGTGGCCCGGGCACCTCGATGCCGGCACCAATCTCGGCAACGCGCTGCACGCAGCGGGTCGCAGCGGGGAGGCCGTGGCGCAGTACGACCGGGTGCTTGCCGCGATGCCGACTCACGTGGCGGCCGCCTACAACCGCGGGACCGTCCTGCGGGCGCTTGGGCGGCGCGAAGAGGCCGTCGAGGCGTTGAGAGGGGTGCTTGCCGTCGTGCCGAATCACCTATCGGCACTCCACAATCTCGCCCTGATCTTGGGCGAGCTCAAGCGCCACGCCGAGGCGGCCGAGTGCTACCGGCGCCTGCTGGCGGTCGAGCCGCGACATCCTTTTGCGGCAGGCAATCTCGTGCACGCGCTCGCGCAGAACTGCGACTGGACCGGGCGCGACGCGCTGACGGCGCATATCGTCGATGCGGTCGAGCGCGGTGAGCATCCGTGCGTGCCCTTTGTCCTCATGACGCTCACGGACGACGCGGCTGCGCAGCTCGCGTGCGCCGCCAATCACGTGGCATCGCTGCATCCCGCGCGGCCGAACCCGCTGTGGACGGGCGAGCGGTACGAGCATGATCGCATCCGCGTGGCGTATCTGTCGGCTGACTTTCGCGACCACGCCGTCGCCTTCCTGGTCGCGGGCTTATTCGAGAAGCACGACCGCAAGCACGTCGAGGTCACGGCGATATCCTTCGGCGCCGGAGCAAAAACGCCGATGCGCGCACGCATCGAGGCCGCATGCGACCGGTTCGTCGACGTCGGCGCGCTTTCCGACGGGGACGCCGCGCGGCGGATTCGCGAGCTCGAGATCGACGTGGCGGTCGACCTCATGGGGCACACCGGCGACGCCCGGCCGGACATCCTGGCCCATCGGCCCGCGCCGATCCAGGTGAACTACCTCGGATACCCCGGCACGACCGGCGCGCCCTACATCGACTACATCCTGGCGGACCGGTTCCTGATCCCGGAGCGACTGAAGGATCGCTATTCGGAGCAGGTCGTCTACCTGCCCGATACGTTCCAGGTCAACGACGATCGGCGTGCAATCTCGACGATCCCGCTATCCCGCGAAGATGTCGGATTGCCGCGCGACGCCTTCGTCTTCTGTTGCTTCAGTGCTAGCTACAAGATCGCGCCTTCCGTGTTCGACGTCTGGATGCGCCTGCTTGCGCGCGTGCCCGGAAGCGTGCTGTGGCTGGTGGGCGGCGACGCGACCCTCGAGCGCAACCTCCGCCGCGAAGCCGCGTCGCGCGGCGCCGACGCCGCGCGGCTCGTGTTCATGCGGCATCGGCCCTACGCGGAATATCTCGCGCATTTTCGCCTGGCCGATCTGTTCCTCGATACGCTGCCGTTCAATGCCGGGACGACGGCCAGCGATGCGCTGTGGGCCGGCCTGCCCGTGCTCACGGCCGCCGGGGAAGCCTTCGCCGCGCGCATGGCTGGCAGCTTGCTGCTCGCGGCCGGCCTGCCGGATTTCGTCGCGGATTCGCTTGCCGATTACGAGGATGCCGCGTTGCGCCTTGCTCGCGATCCCGCGCGGCTCGCGAAGGCGCGGGCGCAGCTTTCGCGCGAGCCTGCCAAGCTGCCGCTCTTCGACACACGACGCTTCGCGTGTCACGTCGAGTCGGCTTACCGGACGATGTGCGAGCGCAGCCGGCGCGGGGACGCCCCCGGCGCTTTTATCGTCAAACCGATTCGCGAATGATGTGACCGCGAAGCGCTGCGGAAGACCCGCCCTCACGTTGGAACAGCGCGGATCACATACTGAAACGGCAGGGCGTCGTTCGCTGCCTCGTTCGGATCCGCGCCGATCGCTTTCGCCATCGCTCTGATCGCTTCTACAATCGCCTGTGTTGGGCCTTCGAAAACTCTGGACTTCCCTTCCGCGATCGTGAATCCCGTCGAGTGAAACATCTCAATGATCGTTGTCCTCGTGAAGAAGCGCAGGTGTGTCCTGTCGAGCAAACCGGCATCCTCGTATCGCAGTCCGCCGCAGTTCAAGCGCGCCTGCAGGCTCCAGTGCTGCGAGTTGGGGATGCAGGCCACGATGCTGGTCCCGTCGGTCGCGCCGGATCGAATCTTGCTCAGTATCGACCAGGGATCGCGAAGGTGCTCCAGCGTGTCGCCGAAGATCCAGCAATCCACGGGCAGCAATTCGTTGAAGGACGCATCGGACAGATCCTCTATGGACGCATTCACGGCGACGTCGCAGTGCCGCCTGCTGAGCTGCGCGTATTCGGGGTCGATCTCGATGCCAGTGTAGTGGCAATTGGGGTTGATCGACTTGAATTCCCTCGCCAAGGCTCCCGAGGAGCAGCCGACCTCGACAAGCCTCCGCGAGTCGGTCGGCATCAACGCCAACAGGTCTGGATTGTGCTGCTCGTGAACCGGGGTCTGCTTCACGGGAATGTTGCAGCCGACAGGTTGGAAGTCAACTCGTCCACTTGTCGAAGTACATCGCGCATGCGCTCCGCCACGCGGGTGTTCCGAACGCGCCCCCGCTCTCATGAATCACGGAGATGGGCCAAGTCCCCATGGACAAAC
>DATJWL010000134.1:0-37057 GCA_035501215.1 Casimicrobiaceae bacterium | reverse complement strand
CGGGAGGGAGCGTGACGTTCACCGTCACGGCGACGGTGGCCGGGGGTGCCACCGGCTCGCTCACCAACACGGCCAACATTGCCGCGCCGAGCGGGGTCACCGATCCGAATCTGAGCAACAACAGCGCGAGCGACACCGATACCGTCACCCTGGTGGCTGACCTCGCTCTCGCCAAGACGGACGGAAATGCGAGCTATACGCCAGGCGGGGCCGCAACGTATTCGATCACTGTGGCAAACAGCGGGCCGTCGAACGCAAACAATACGACCGTCACCGACAATTTGCCTTCCGGCGTTACGCTTGCGACAAACGTGACCTGCGTCGCGACCGGAACCGCAGCCTGCGGCAGTATCAGCAGCGTTGGGGGCGGCACAACCTTCACTGCGACCGGCGCCATGATTGCGGCCGGCGCCGGCAACCAACTCGTTTACTCGGTACCGGTGCAGTTCGCGCCCAGCCTCACAGCGCCCCAGATCACGAATACCGCAACCGCGAGCGATCCGGCGGCACCGGCGGTCGCCTCAGGCTCCGACACTAACGTCCTCAAAGTGAGCGCCGCGCGGGCGCAGCCGATCCCCGCCGATGATCGCCGTGCTCTGTTGCTGCTCATCGGCCTCATCCTCTTCTTCCGGTGGCGGCAGGCGCGATTGACGGCGCTCCATCGCGGCGCTCGCCGAGTGTGAGCACGGCGTTGCGGTGCGGGCGCTAGCACCTGGCGACTATTTCTTCGGGCTCGGCTCCATCACCACCGCGAGCGCCTGCTTCTCATCGCGGCAGATCCTTCTGGCGTGGGAATAGTGAACGGCCCTTCGAAGTGCAAAGGCCTCCACTATAGTAGGTCATCCTGGAGGCTTCGATCTGACATTCGTCAGAGAACACGCTTATCATGTCGGGCACGCGAATTGCACATCGATTCATTGTGGGCGGCAGCTGCGGATGAAACAGCGAATAGGTTTCTGTACGTCACGCGGCGATGTACGGATCGCATTTGCGACGGCGGGTGAGGGGCCACCCCTGGTGCGCGTCAACAACTGGTTCACGCACCTCGAGCTCGATTGGGACAGTCCGGTCTGGCGCCATTGGTCCGAGGCCCTGAGCGACCGGCGCATGCTTGTCCGTTACGACCCGCGGGGCTCGGGTCTTTCCGATCGGGACGTGACAGATTTTTCCCTCGATGCGATGGTGGCCGACCTTGAGGCGGTGGTCGACGCGCTCAAGCTTCGCCGCTTCCCGCTGATCGGTTTGTGCCAGGGAGGCGTGATCGCCATTGCCTACTCGGCACGCCATCCTGAGCGGGTCAGTCGCCTGGTGCTCTACGACAGTTACCCATACGGCGCGTTCGTAAACGACGCCGGCGAGAAGCTCGCCAGGCAGGCCCACGCGTTCTCGCAAATGATCGAAGTCGGTTGGGGTAGGAAGGTCGGGACGTTTCGCGAAATTTTCGCGCATCTGCTGATGCCTGAAGCGGCCGCACATCAGATCAAGTCGATAAGTGAGCTGCAGCGGCGCAGCGCGTCTGCGGCAACCGCCTGCCAGCTATGGAATGCCTTCAACACGTTCGACATTCGCCCGGAGGCGCAGAAGGTCACCGTGCCCACGCTCGTCTTTCACGTTCGAGGTGATGCCATGGTGCCGTTCGAGGCAGGCCGACGCCTCGCCGCAGCGATACCGAATGCGCGCTTCCTGCCACTCGAAGGGGCCAACCACATCCTCCGTGCCGATGAGCCGGCGTGGCTGACCTTCAAGAAGGAGTTGAATGAATTCCTCGGCGCCGACGAACAGACCGATAACTCTGCGGCGGAGGAGTTTGCTGCGTTGACGACACGCGAAAGAGAGATTCTTGATTGCATTGCACGCGGTCAGACCAACTCTCAGATCGCAGATTGTCTGCGCATTGCCGAGAAGACGGTACGCAATCACGTCACCAGCATCTTTTCCAAGCTCGGTGCGGAGCATCGCTCGCAGGCCATCGTGATCGCTCGCAAGGCAGGCCTCGGCCGCGACTAGCGGCAGTAGGGCCGGCGTCCTACAAATCGCCGTCGTTCCTCCGGAAATTTGTGTTGCCCTGTGGCCGTCGCCTCATGACGACGCCGACGAGGCCGTGTCACCCTGCGAGCGTCAAGTCCACACGAAAAAGGAGGGGCACATGGGCACGAGACGAGAAAGCCTTGTTCAGCGGCGGCAAGACCCGCTGCGCAGCCGTTACCGCAGTACTCCGGCCGAGGCCTGGATCACCGACAGCGCGCAGACGATCAGCGCGTGCGGTGGGGACGCGTTTCACGGCGTCGTCGTACCTGCCAATGGTGCAGACGCACCGCTGTCATTCGGGGTTCACCGGGCCGTGGGCGGATTTCACGACTACCCCAATCCGGGCGATCTCTTGTCTGCCGCATTGGCCGCATGCTTCGACTCGACGTTGCGGATGATCGCCGACCATCTTGGTATTCGCCTCGAGTTCCTGGAAGTGAAGGTGGATGCGGAATGCGACGTGCGCGGTTGCCTGCTCGTGGCGCGCGAGGTTCCCGTTGGCTTCCAGCGGATGCGTTGTAGCGTAAGGCTGCAGACCAAGGATCGTGTCGACGAAGAAACGATCAAGAGGCTCCTTGCCGCCGCCGAGCACAGTTGCGTCGTCATGCAAACGCTGCGCAACGGCGTCGCCGTGCAAACGCAAGTCGAGACAAGCAATGCCGCAGCCGCTATTGCTGCTGCTCGGCCCGACGTGCATGACCCGATGCCATCCCAGTGACCAGGAGAACAGCCATGCTGGAAGTCACCTCGATCTCCTCGCCCAGCGTCGACCTTGGGGCTGTGAAAGGTAAGCAGCAGGCCGCCTGGTCCGGCGGCGACTACGCCGTTGTGGGCACAACACTTCAGATCGTCGGCGAGACGCTTTGCGAGGCGCTCGACCTGCGAGCTGGCGAGCGCGTGCTCGATATTGCCGCCGGCAATGGCAATGCGACGCTCGCCGCAGCGCGGCGCTGGGCCGATGTCACGTCAACCGACTACGTCCAGGCGCTGCTCGAGCGTGGGCGCATCAGGGCGAGCGCCGAAGGCCTGGCGGTACGGTTCGAGCAGGCGGATGCCGAAAGCCTGCCGTATGCGGACGCGAGTTTCGATGTCGTGTTGTCCACATTCGGCGTCATGTTCACCCCCGACCAGGAGAAAGCCGCTGCGGAAATGGCGCGAGTCTGCAAACCGGGCGGCCGCATCGGCTTGGCGAACTGGACGCCGTCGAGCTTCATCGGCGAACTGTTCAAGCTGCTCGGCCGTTATCTGCCACCGCCGGTCGGCGTGCGATCGCCTTCGCTCTGGGGCACGGAAGAACGCTTGCGCGAGCTGTTCGGCGATCGGCTCGACTCGATCACAATCGAGCATCGGGACTTCGTGTTTCGGTATCGCAGCGCCGCCCACTGGCTCGACGTGTTCCGCACTTTCTATGGCCCGATGCAAAAGGCGTTCGACGCCCTGGATTGCGCGAAGCAGGAATCGCTCGCGGCGGATCTGATCGCCCTGGCCGAACGGTTCAACCGCGCAACCGATGGTTCGCTGGTTGCCCCCGGACAGTACGCCGAGGTAGTCATCAGGCGCAGGTGATCGATCCGCGGAGGGCAGGCGTTCGCGTTACCACGCCTCACCGCTGATTCTGCCGGGGCCGCCTCTTGTTGTGGACTTTCTGGAACGGCTTCTTGCCATGCGCGCCGCCGTGGGGTCTGTGATGGCCGGTGGCGGTTGCAGGGGTGTCTCGCCGAGCGCCTTGGTCCAGAGGTTGCGCTCGATTGGCGGAAGAAAGCGTAATTTCAAGCTCATGGATCTCGTCCCACTGGGCGTCGGTTCGCCGACTCTCCGGTATCGCCAAAAGCTCTTGCAGGCGAGCGCGGGGGGAAGTCGGTTGGGGTGTGTTCATGGCGGCATTATCCCATCGTTCGACAAGTGCAGTCCCGCCAGCGCCTGCCAAACTAGCGGCGGTCATGACGCCGCGACGACGTTCAGACCAATTCAGTTTGGATCGTCAATCGGCCTGCCAACAGCCCGGTACTCATCGCGGACTTGGCTCGTCATCCGATACTTTGGAAGAATGTTTTCTTCCGGCGTGACTGGAACGAGAAACCACATGTACCGGACGGAAGCCGGCCATGCGACACTTTCTGGTGGCGCCTCTGGGGCCAGCCTCGTCAGCCGATTCGGTCGATCCCTGAAACGGTAGAGGTCATTCGCGGAGCAGCGTCCGATGCGGTAGCACGACGCGTATGGAACCCCGGGTGCAACTTCGGATAGCGTGTACATTTCGTCCGCATACGGAACAACCCGCGTCATCGTGGGTTCCACGCGGGGACCGGTGACGGAAGTCGGCTGATCGGATGCGATCAATCCTTGCGCTGCGGCCGACATCGATAACAGCACCCCAACCGCGCCGGGAAGGATGGCTCGGGTTGCAGAAACAGAGGCAAGCGTCGCCAAGACAGGGACGACGATCTTCCTCGTCAAGAAATGTCCCGAAATCCACACGGTCGTAGCTGTCCCTTCCGGCACAAAGGCCTCGACTTGCGCCCATGCTACGCCAATTGCCGGTTCGCAAACTGCTCCCTCTATTGCCCGGGCTTGGACTCCAGGTCGTGTTCGGATCGGAGTTCCATCTGCTGCCTGGCGTATTGGTCGAGCGCGGTCAACTCGTAGCGGTTCTTGCCTCGGGCTGCTTTGACCGCATCGAGCCGTTCTTGAGGTGTCATGCGCGACCAATGGTCGCGCGCCGCCTTACGAGCGGCGATGGCCTCGCTGCTGGACATGCCGGACAGAGGCTTCATGTCAATGTCTTCGGCGAGCGCGAAGGCCGACACGAGCGCGAACGTGCTCGCGAGCAGCACAACGAGTGGTCTATTCATGGGTAAGAGGCGTCGCTGTTCAAGGCGCCAATATATACCCAGCGAATCTCTAATAGTTTCTCGCCATCCCGCCGGCGTCGCGAGGACGCGACACATCAGCGGGCAGCCTGATCTCGTCCTCTGCCTGCATTTCGCGCAGACAGGTGTCTCGCCCTTCGCCGGTCTTGTCGCCGCACCGGATGCGCGGCGCGCGCAGGTCGACTTCGACCTTCGTGTCGCCGTTCTGCTGTGTGGGAGCGATCCCGGGCGCCGGCGCCACCGCGTTGTCTTGAGGTGGCGGCCGAGTCGGGGCCGTGGACGGTTCGATGGTGATCGTACCCGGCGGCGGCGGAGACGCGACCTGCTGTGCCTGTGCACCCACCGCAGACACGCCGGCCGCCGCGATGAACGTGAGCAATGACAATAAGTGCTTCATGATCGATCCTCTTGCAATCTTCGAAGACTAGCGGCTGCGAAGCTTGAGCAAGCCTCCGATGATGCGTTGACCATACGTACGCCCGGAAAATCCCGTCTCAGGAAATGGCTGGGTTACGGGCGTGGCGTGTGAACTGCCCCTTACACCTGACTCAGACGTTCGCCGATAACGAACGTCCTGAAACGCGAAAGGCCGGATGTGCCGGCCTTTCGCGCAATGCTCAAACGCAACAGGTTACTTCTTCGGCTTCACGTTGATGAGCTGCGCCTCATCGTTGCCGCTATTGTTGTCCAAGGTTATGACCATCAGGCCCAGCGGTGGCGTCAGTGCGTACTCCGCGGAATTCACCGAGATGCCGACGCTGTTATCGGTGCCGCCCGGCGGAAGCGCCATTACGAACCCGCCGGTGCTGACCGCATTCGTCCACGGATTGAAGCTCGCCGACCCCTTCACCACGTCCATCCCGCCCTGCAAAATATCGAAGCTCACGGCGTGGTAAGTCAGGCGCGGATTGGCGCTCGAAAGGCAAGGCTCTCCTGTGCGACACAGCTGTGTGCTGAAGATCGGCAACTCCGCGATCGAACTGTCGGTCGGCGCGGTAGCCAGGGAAATGGTGCTAGCGCCCGAGGACCGGGTGCTGAACACGAAGCTTCCAAGCAGACCGTTGTTCGTGCCAGTCGTAACCGCACCTTGGTCGGCTCCGACGACGACGTAGTCGTCGATCCCGTCGCCGTCCACGTCGACGTAGATATCGAACTCATTGGTCGACGCGTTCGACCAGCGGTTGAAGGTGTTCACCGCGAAGACCAGCAACTGAGTACCGCCCCCGAAGTCGAACGATTGCACGCCGACCGCCCGGACGTCGTTGGCTGCCTTGCCGGGGTCGTTGTTGTCCTGGAGTCCCCAGGCGTAGAAGTCCGCGTCTCCGGGGATCACGCCGTGCTTGTTGGTCACGGTCGCGACCGTCGAAGGGTTCGTACCCTTGAGGTTGCCGATATTGGTCGAGATATCCGCCCTGGGGCGCGGCACCAAGAGGTACGGCACGTTCAGCGCGACGTTCGCATTCTGGGACGGAGCCGCTGGCGTGAACTGGATGATGCCCGCGACCTCTTGGTACGAGAGCCCTCCCTCATTCGACGCACCGGCCGTCGCCGCGGGGACGTTGAGCGTCACGCGGACGTCGGCGTGGCCGTGTGCCTTGACGGTCACGAACGTCTTATCGAAGCTGACCGTGTGCGGACTGCCCTGCGGCATGACCTGCGCGACACTGAACGTGGCATCCGCCGTCCCGTTGTTGTCGAGCGAGATGTCCTTCTGCTGGTTGAAATCGTGCTTCAGCTCCTGGAAGCCGAAGTTGAGGGCGACCGCGAACTTCCCGCCGTCGCCGTGCGCGACGACCTTCGACTTGGTTGCTTTCGCCGGCTGGACGAGCCCCGTGCCGCCACGGCTCGTGCGATAGTCGGACACCTGCAACGGGTCCCCGGTGTTGACCATCGCCGCCTTGAGGTCTCCGGGTTGCCACGTCGGGTATGCCTGCACCAGCAGCGCGGCAGAGCCGGCGACGTGCGGCGCCGACATCGAGGTCCCGGACATCGTCGCGGCCTGATTACCGGTGCCCATGCCTGTGGAGGCGATGCTCACCCCCGGCGCCGTGAGGTCGGGCTTGAGGAAACTGTCCGCGGTGCGCGGTCCGCTCGAAGAGAACGACGCAAAGGCCTCGAAGCCCGGATTGGGGAAGTTCTGCGAGGAGAGCGTCGCCGTCGTGCCGGCGGGCGATGCGCGGAGCTTGTTCGAGTCGGTGCCCGCAGTCCTGAAGTCCCCCGCGACGCCGACGAACGGGATCGTCACGGTGTAGGGGATGCCCGTGTCGGGGTTGGAGGTGATCGGCCCCTCGAACGGCGGCAGCCCCGCTGCGGTGTTTGCCATGATCACGGCAGCCGCTCCGGCCTGCTGACCGAAGATCGCCTTCGCGACTCGCGCGCACGTGCCGCGCTCGGCGACGGCGATCTGGCCGCCTCCGACGCCGTTGAAAGTGAACGCGGTGGGTGAGCAGCCGAGCGCCTCGTTGGCCGAACCGATGTATCCCGGTTCGTCGGTCGTGGTCGCCGGATTGTCCCTAAGCACGACGAGCGGACCCGTGATCGGGCCGACGAAGTTGAAGTTGTTGGCGTTGATCGCCTGCAGCGCCAACGGCGTCCCGGTCGGCGGGTTCGTCGCGACCAATACGCCTATGATGGTTTGCAGCGGATCGTTCGCCGCCACCGAAATCGCGCCGTCTGCTGTCGAGGGCGAACCCACCATGTATTGGCTGGGCCCTTCGTTGCCGGCCGATGCGACGACGATGATGCCGGCCTTGGCGGCATTGGTCGCCGCCTTGGCGTCGGGCGTGTCCCTGGTCCCGAAGTCCGAGCCGAGCGACATGCTGATCACATCCATGTCGTTGTCGACCGCCCAGTTGATTGCGTCGACGACCACGTCGGTCGAGCCCTCGCAGCCGAACACGCGTACCGCGTAGATATCGGCCTTCGGCGCGACACCCGGCCCGACGTTCCATGTGTTGCCGGAGACTGTGGTAGCGTTGTAGGGGCCGGTGTACGTCGCCCCGGTCGAAAGCACGCCCGAGCCTGCCGCGGTGCCGGCGGTGTGCGAACCGTGACCGTTGCAGTCGAGCGGGTTCGGATCCGGATGCGGAATCGGCTGGTACGAGGCTGAGTTCGGGTCGGCGTTGTAACTATCGCCGACGAGGTCGGTCCCGCCCTTGACGCGCGGAGCGCCGGGTCCGAAATACGCCGGATTGGCCGGCGCCGTTTCAGCGGCATGGGCCGCGGTGTAGTCCGCTGGGGTCCCCGGGCCGCCGAAGTTCGCGTGCGTGTAGTCGATGCCGGTATCGATGATGGCGATCTTCACGCCCTCGCCGTGCAATCCGTTTGGACCGTCCCACACTGCCGGCGCTCCGATGAGCGGAATGCCATGGATGTTGCTCGGAGCGGCGAGCATCACGGGATTCACGCTGATAACGTTGGGCAACGTGGCGAGCTGGCCGACCTTGTCGCGCGCAATGCTCACTTTCAGGCCATTGATCGCGGACTGGTAGTCCGCGAGGACTGTGCCGCCCAGGCCAGCGATTTGGCCGCGCAGCGCGTTCTGCGGACCTTTGAGCTGGGCTTTGATCGCATTTTTCTCGCTCTTGCTGAGCTTTCTGCCGGCGTTGGCCTGCTGGACGGCGACCGGGTCTCCGGAAAGCTCGACGACGACGGTGACAGGCTGCGCCTTGACGCCGAGCGGCACGGTCACCGGGGTGATCAGCTCGCCGGACTGGGGCGCCGCGACGGGACGTGCGGCGCCGCAGTGAGTCGCGGCGACGAGGCCGCCAATCAGTGCGAGCGCAGCCAGCGTGCGTGCAGGAATGATGCGCATGGATCTCCTCCTTGGGAAAAGTCTGATGATCTTATGGGCTCGTGTACCGTTCGCCGGCACCGACGCATTGACTGCGGTCGCCCACGACGAAGCGGCGATCATAGAAGCTCACTCGCGAACATTCAACCCCAAAGCGTATGGGGTTGGATCGGACCGTGAACGCAAGCGGCTACTGCATGCAAATGTCGTGCTCGCGGACCCAAGTACTTGAATGGCCGACGATCTGCCAGCTCTCGCGGCGGACGATCGTCATCGACCGTAAGACTATCCGACACCTGCGTCGGCGAGAGCAGGAGTCATCAAGCCGCGCCCGGGGCGTTCCCACATCTGAATGATTGCCCGCGAGTTCAGTCCCCGGCCTTCCGCGCCGGCGGCTCGCAACGCTTGAGAAACTCGGCCAGGATCGCTGCAGTATGCGAGCCGGCCGGACGCGCCGCGAGCGCTTCCGGCGGACCTTGCGCAACGATGCGACCGCCAGCAGCGCCGCCTTCGGGGCCGAGGTCGATGATCCAGTCGGCGTCGGCGATGATGTCGAGATTGTGCTCGATCACGACGACCGTGTTGCCGGCGTCGACCAGCCGATGCAAAACGCGGATCAGTTTCTCGACGTCGGCCATGTGCAGCCCGACGGTCGGCTCGTCGAGCACGTAGAGCGTGCGTCCGTTCGAGCTGCGTCCGCGCACGGGACCGCCGAGATCGCTGCGCACCTTGGCCAGCTCGGTCACGAGCTTGATGCGCTGCGCTTCGCCGCCGGAGAGCGTCGGGCTCTGCTGGCCGAGTGTCAGGTAGCCGAGTCCGACGTCCTGCAGGAGCCGCAGCGCGTGATGGATCGAGCGATGCGCGGAAAAGAACTCGACAGCTTCGTCGACGCTCAGGGCGAGCACGTCGCCGATCGACTTGCCCTTCCAAAGCACCGCGAGCGTTTCCGGATTGAAGCGGGCGCCGTCGCAGGCCTCGCACGCGACCTTCACGTCGGGGAGGAAGCTCATCTCAATCGTTCTGAGCCCCTGTCCCTCGCATTCGGGGCAACGGCCGCCCGCAGTGTTGAACGAGAAGCGGCTCGCAGTGTAACCGCGCATGCGCGCTTCGGTGGTCTCGGCGTACAGGCGCCTGATCGCGTCCCAGAAGCCGACGTAAGTGGCCGGGCACGAGCGCGGCGTCTTGCCGATCGGCGCCTGATCGACTTCGAGCACGCGATCGATCTCCTCCCAGCCCGTAATCTCCCTGCAGCCATGGAGGTCGACGGCCTTGCGCCGCCGCGCGCGGGTCAGCTCGACGAGATTGGCATAGAGGACGTCGCGCGCCAGCGTGCTCTTGCCGCTGCCTGATACGCCCGTGATCACGCTCAAGCGCGCGAGCGGAATGCGGACCTTCAGCTTTTTCAGGTTGTGCAGATCGGCGCCGGAGATGACGAGGGCCGGCTCGCGCTCGCGCGTCACGCGGCGCGGGACCAGCGGGTGCGCGAGCGGCGAAGCGAGGAAGCGGCCGGTCACCGAATGCGGCGCGCGCATCAGCTCCTCGGCCGATCCTTCGGCGACCACGCGGCCGCCCTGGCTGCCCGCGCCCGGGCCGAGGTCGACGACGTGATCCGCACGCCGGATCGTCTCCTCGTCGTGCTCGACCACCACCAGGGTATTGCCTTTCGCTTCGAGCTTCGCGAGCGTGTCGAGGAGCACGCGGTTGTCGCGCGGATGCAAGCCGATGGTCGGCTCATCGAGGATGTAGCACACGCCGCGCAGATTCGAGCCGAGCTGCGCGGCCAGCCGGATGCGCTGCGCTTCGCCGCCGGAAAGCGTCGGCGCCGAGCGATCGAGCGCGAGATAACCGAGCCCGACGTCGTTGAGGAAGCCGAGACGCGAGGCAAGCTCCGCGAGAACGTCGCGCGCGATATCGGCATCGCGGCCGTCGAGCTTGAGGCCGGCAAATAGGGTTTCGGCCTCGGCCACCGGCAGGCGCGTCAGCTCGGCGATCGACCGGCCCGCGAAGCGCACTGCGAGCGCGTCGCGGTTGAGCCGCTGGCCGTTGCAAGCAGGGCAGACATGCTCCTCGCCCTCGTACCACGCGTTCCACCAGACCTCGTCGCCGGTCTGCTCTTCGTCGAAGCCGCGGAGCTTCAAACCGGTGCCGAAGCAGCTCGGGCACCAGCCGTGCTTGGAATTGAACGAGAAGAGCCGCGGGTCCGGCTCGGGAAAGCTGCGATTGCACACCGGGCAGGCGCGCTTGGTCGAGAAGACTTCCACGCCGTTCCTGGGTGCGTCGCCGTACTTGCGCCGACGATTTCTGGCCACGGCGCCGTCGAGCGGCTGCACGTGAACCACGCCCTTCCCGAACTCGAGCGCCCGATGAAGTGCATCGCGCAGCGCCGCTTCCGCATCCGGCTGCACCGCAAGCTCTGCGACCGGCAATTCGATCGTGTGCTCGCGAAACCGGTCGAGCCGGGGCCAGCGTTTGGTCGGTGTCAGCTCGCCGTCGACGCGCAACGCGCCGAAGGCCTTGCGCGCCGCCCACTTGGCGAGGTCGGTGTAGAAGCCCTTGCGCGCAATGACGAGCGGCGCAAGGAGCACGATGCGCCGGCCGCGGTAGTCGCGCAGCAACGCCGCGGCGATGCTCTCTTCGCTCTGCGGTGCGATCGGCACGTCGTGATCGGGACAATGTTGCGTGCCGAGCTTGACGTAGAGCAGCCGCAGGAAGTGATAGGTCTCGGTCAGCGTAGCTACCGTGCTCTTGCGCCCACCGCGGCTCGTGCGCTGCTCGATGGCGACCGTCGGCGGAATGCCGAAGATCGCGTCGACGTCGGGGCGCGAGGCCGGCTGCACGAACTGCCGCGCATACGCGTTGAGCGATTCGAGATAGCGGCGCTGCCCCTCGGCGAAGAGGATGTCGAAGGCGAGCGTGCTCTTGCCGCTGCCCGACACGCCGGTAACTACCGTGAAGCGATTGCGTGGCAGATCGACGTCGATGCTCTTCAGGTTGTGCTCGCGCGCGTTGTGGATGCGGATCGCGGCGTGGTTCCTTGCGGGAACAGGCGGACGAAGAGAAGGCGGCTCGCGCACGCTCAACGCCGAGGCGTACTCCTTCAGTGCCACGCCGGTGTGCGAAGCGGCGCAGGCGATGACGTCCGGCACCGTTCCCGCGATGACGATCTCGCCGCCGGCGTCGCCGCCTTCCGGGCCGAGGTCGATCACCCAGTCGGCGGCGCGGATGACATCGAGGTTGTGCTCGATCACCACGAGCGAGTGTCCCGCCGCGATGAGCTGACGAAACGCGCGCAGGAGCTTCGCCACGTCGTCGAAGTGCAAGCCGGTGGTCGGCTCATCGAAGAGAAAGAGCTTGCCGCGCGGCGCATCCTTGGAGTTCATGGACGGCGAACGTATCGGCTCGAGCGCCTGGGCCAGATGTCCCGCGAGCTTCAATCGCTGCGCTTCGCCGCCGGAGAGCGTGGGTACGGGCTGGCCGAGGCGCAGGTATTCGAGGCCGACGTCGACCAGCGGCCGCAGGGTCGATGCGATCTCGGCGTCTCCGACGAAAAAGGCGCGCGCCTGCGCGACGGTCATCTCGAGCACGTCGGCGATCGAGCGGCCATCGAGCTTTACCTCGAGCACTTCGGCGCGGAAACGCTTGCCGTCGCAATCCGGGCAGCGCAGGTACACGTCGGACAGGAACTGCATCTCCACGTGCTCGAAGCCGTTGCCGCCGCAGGTCGGACAACGCCCCTGACCGGCGTTGAAGCTGAACGTCCCCTGCGTGTATCCGCGTTCGCGCGCAAGCTCGCTCCCCGCGAAGCGCTTGCGGATCGCGTCGAACGCGCCGACGTAGCTCGCCGGGTTCGAGCGCGTCGTGCGGCCGATGGGCGTCTGGTCGACCAGCACGACGTCGGCGACCTGCTCGTGGCCGCGCAGCTCGCGGTGTTCGCCTGGCGCCTCCGTGGGCTTGCCCTTGGCGCGCAAGAGCGCGGCGTAAAGGACATCCTGCACCAGCGTCGATTTGCCCGATCCCGATACGCCGGTGATGCACACGAGCCGGTGGAGCGGAATCGCGACGTCGAGGCTCTTGAGATTGTGTTCCGCGACACCGGATAGCTCGATGCTCGTCCCGTTCGGAGGCAGCGCTTCGCTTCCGGCATCGGAGCGCTTCCGCCCGCAGAGATAGTCGCCGGTGAGCGAGCCCGAGGCGCGCGCGAGCGCCGCCGGTGCGTCGAAGAATACGATCTCGCCGCCACGCTCGCCCGGGCCCGGACCGATATCGAGGATCCGGTCGGCAGCCAGCATCACCTGCGGATCGTGCTCGACCACGACGAGCGAATTGCCAGCGTCGCGCAGCCGGTGCATGACGCCAATCACGCGGTGGATGTCGCGCGGATGCAGCCCGATCGAGGGCTCGTCGAGCACGAAGAGCGTATTCACGAGCGACGTGCCGAGCGCGGTGGTGAGATTGATCCGCTGCACTTCGCCGCCGGAAAGCGTGCGGGATTGCCGGTCGAGGGTGAGGTAGGAGAGCCCCACGTCGGCGAGATAGCCGAGCCGCGCCCGGATCTCGGTCAGCAGAAGCCCGGTCGCTTCGTCGAGCGGCGCGGGCAGATGCACGTCGGCGAAGAACGCGCGCAGCGCATCGATCGGCAGCAGCATCAGGTCGTGCACGCTCAAGCCCGGCAGCCGCGCGAGGATCGCATCGTCGAATTCCACGCCGCTCGCACGGAAGCGGCGGCCGGGATCGAGGACGCGATCGGCGTCTTTCCGCGTGCCGACCCGCCACAGCAACGAATCCGGCTTGAGTCGCGCGCCGCGGCAAGCCGTGCACGGCGTGTACGCGCGATATTTCGATAGCAGCACGCGAATGTGCATCTTGTATGACTTGGTCTCGAGCCAGGCGAAGAAACGCCGAACGCCGTACCAGGTGCCGGGCCACGACTTTCTCCAGCTCACCCAGTCGCGCTCGCCCTCGAGCACCCATGCACGCTCGTCGTCGGTGAGATCGCGCCACGCCGTGTCGAGCCGGATGCCGCGCTTCTTCGCGTATTTCTCGAGATCGTCCTGACATTCGCGGAAGCTCGGGCTCTGCCACGGCTTGACTGCGCCGCCGCGCAGGGTCTTCGCAGCATCGGGGACCACCAAGCCGTAATCGATGCCGATCACGCGCCCGAAGCCGCGGCAGGTCTCGCAGGCGCCGAGCGGCGAGTTGAAGGAGAAGAGGCTCGGGCTCGGATCCTGGTAATGGATGTCGCAGTCGGGACAGTGCAGATCGGAAGAGAAACGCCACGCGGCACCGAATTCGTTCGGTGGCTTCGGCGCCGGATGATCGGACGTTTCGGGCAACGCGCCCGCCGGGTGAACGTCCACACGGCCTTGGCCGACGCGAAGCGCCGCCTCGATCGCTTCGATTGCGCGGGCGCGTTCGACGTTCGAGAGGCGAAAGCGATCCTGCACGACATGCAGCAGCTTCTCGCTGCGGCTGTGGATTCGGGTGTAACCCTGCCGCTCGAGAAGCGCCAGCACCTCCGCTTCCGAGAAGTTGTGCGGCACCGCGACGGGAAAGGTCATGACCAGGCGCGGATCGCCGCCCGCAGCGCTGCGCTCGGTGATCGCGGCGTAGATCGAATCGGCCGTGTCGCGCACCACGCACCGACCGCAGCGGCGGCAGAAAAGCTCCGCCGCGCGTGCGTAGAGGAGCTTCAGGTGATCGGCGAGTTCCGTCATCGTCCCTACCGTCGAGCGCGACGTGCGCACCGGGTTGGTCTGGTCGATGGCGATCGCCGGCGGGATGCCGTCGATGCGCTCCACGCGCGGCTTGTCCATCCGGTCGAGGAACTGCCGCGCGTAAGGCGAGAACGTCTCGACGTAGCGGCGCTGCCCTTCGGCGTAGAGCGTGTCGAAGACGAGCGAGGATTTGCCCGAGCCCGACACGCCGGTGACGACGATCAGCTCGTTCAGCGGCAGGTCGAGCGAGAGATGCTTGAGATTGTTCTGGCTCGCGCCGCGGATGGCGATGCTGTCGGGCATGCTGAAGTGAACCTCTGAGGAAGGGTTCAGAGGATCCTACGACCCGCCTAACGGTGTGGCTTCCGTTCCTTCGAGCTGTGCGAAACGAACCGGGAGAATCTCGCGCGTGGTGACCCCGCCGGCGTCGTCCTTCTCGACCAGCAGGAGCTGTTGCGCGCCGGCGATCCCGGTGGGAATTGCCATCTTGCCTCCGGGCTTGAGCTGCTGGAGGAGGGCGCCGGGAATGAGATCGGGCGCAGCGCACACCATGATCTTGTCGAACGGCGCGTGCTCCGGCCAGCCGTAGTAACCGTTGCCGAGCTTGAACTCGATGTTCTTGTAGCCCTGGCGGCCGAGGCGAAGCTTCGCTTCGTGCGCGAGCTCCTCGATGATCTCGACGCTATAGACCTTCGCCGCGAGCTCGGCAAGCACGGCCGCCTGATAGCCGAGCCCGGTGCCGATCTCGAGCACGCGATCCTTGGCGCCGATGTCGAGGAGATCGGTCATCAGCGCAACGATGAAGGGCTGCGAGATCGTCTTGTCGAAGCCGATCGGCAGCGGAACGTTGGCGTAGGCATAGGGCTGCAGCTCAACCGGAACGAAGTCGTGACGCGGAACCTTCCCGACTGCCTCCATGGCCTGAGCGCCGAGCGCTGCCTTGCCGATGCGCGCGCTCACGTAGATCGTCTCGGCGGCGATCTCCATCACCATGTACTGGCGCAGCTTGACGAAGTGCTCTGCGCTCATCGCGTATCGATCGGAGAAAGGGATGTCACGAAGACAACTATTCTAGAGTCAAACGGCTCGGCCGTGCTCGGTTAGAATGCGCGGCTTCGCACATCGTTCCATGACCGAGAACATCCTTCCGTCGATCGAGCTGGAAACCGCGCCGGGCGCGGGCGCGAGCGTCATCTGGCTGCACGGACTAGGCGCCGACGGCAACGATTTCGTGCCGATCGTGCCCGAGCTGCGCCTGCCGCCTTCCCAACCCGTGCGCTTCATCTTTCCGCACGCTCCGGTGCGGCCGGTGACCATCAACAATGGATTTCGCATGCGGGCGTGGTACGACATCGCCGCCGCCGATCTCACCAACCGGGCCGACTTGGCCGGCGTGCGCGAGTCGCGGGCGCTGATCGAGGCGCTCGTCGCGCGAGAAAAGGCGCGCGGCGTCCCCGCTGCGCGCATCGTGCTCGCCGGTTTCTCGCAGGGCGGCGCGATCGCGCTCTACACCGGCGTGCGCCACGCCGAGCGGCTCGGCGGCATCATCGCGCTTTCGACCTATGTCGTGGCCGCCGACAAGCTTGCTTCCGAAGCGAGCGCGGCCAATCGTGGACTCCCGATCTTCATGGCGCACGGAACTGCGGATCCTGTCGTGCGCCCGGAATGGGGCGAAGCCTCGCGGCGCGCGCTGGAAGCGGCAGGGTATCCCGTCGAGTGGCACCTCTACGGCATGCCGCACTCGGTGTGCATGGAGGAGGTGGTCGCGATCGGCGAGTGGCTCAGGCGCGCATTGTGAGTCGCGCGCCGTCGTCGGCGATGACCGCGAAGCCGAGCCGCGCGTAGAGGTGCTGAGCGGGATTGCACTTGAGCACGACCAGTTCCACGGCGCGCCGCTCGCTCGCGGCCAATTCGAGCACCGCGCGGATGATCGCCGTGCCGAGGCCGCGATTGCGCTCGGCGGCGACGAGCTCGATGTCCCGCAGGAAGAGACGCCGCCAGTGCCGCGTGAGGCCTATCCGTCCCGCGAGCGCCTCGCCGCGGACGATGAGCGCGTGGCGTCCCGGAGCATAGGTTCGCGCGAAGAAGTCGCGCTGCCACGCTTCGTCCCAACCCCAGGTCGCGTCGACGTAATCGTGCATGGCGTCGCGATGCAAGGCGAAGAGCCGATCCTCGTCCGCGCGGCTCGCGGGCGTGAGCGCGCAGCCGCGGAAAGCCGCATTGCCGGCAAGCTTCGCAGCCAACGGCCTAATCCAGCTTGGCGCCACGTGAAGCCACCCCATGCACGGGGGCGCCCTTCGGCTTGATGCCGTGCCGTCCCAGCGCGTCGCGCAGGAGAAATTCGATCTGCGCGTTGACGCTGCGCAGTTCGGCCTGAGCGAGGCGCTCGAGCGCGGCCCACAGCCCCGGGTCGATGCGCAGTAGAAAGGCCTTCTTTTCCGCCATCCGCTAAGGCCGCGAGAGAGAGGGCATGCGCCGTTTCGCGCTGCGGAGGCCCGTCACTCCGGGCGGCGAAAGCGCCGCCAGCGGAAAAACTGCCAGCCGAGCATCGCAAGCACGAAGATCCCGAGCAGCATCCACAGCGCATTGCGGTCGATGCGCGCCGGTGTGCGCGAATTCGCTTCGACGACGAGCAGGTGCAGCGCGATGATGAACGCCGTAATGAGACAGCCGATGAAAGCGCCGGAAGTCGCGATGCTTGCCAGGGTCTCGTCGCGGTGCTCGGGCGCGAGCCAGTAGTCGCGCGCCGGAATGCGGAGGAGCCGGGGCACGAAGCGGGGCAGGATGATGTTCAATTCAACCACGAGCAGCGGCAGGCCGAACATCAGCAGCGAGATCAGCAACAGATAACTCCCCCGCGACATCGTGCGGTTGGCGTAACCGGCGAGATCGAAGTGCGAGGCAACGACTGCCGGAAGACTGTCTGCGGTTGCGTACAGGATCGCGGCGCCGGCGGCGCAGAGCGCCACGAGCAGCATCGGGGCGAAATAGCGCATGCTTTTCCGCGCGAAAAAGCGCGCTCAGCCGCCGCGCTTGGCGGGCCGCGCCGCGAGCATGGCCAGCGCCACGCCCAAGGCGGCCCCGAGGGCGAGCCCGACGGGACTGTTGCCGAGCGCGGTGCCGACGCCTGTCCCGATCGCGGCGCCGATGGCGGCCCAGGTGCCGGGACGTCTTGCTCTAACGAAGATCATGGCTTCCTCCTTGGGGCGAATCGCGCGGCGTCTCTAGTTGTACAAGGTGCCCGTGTTGATCACCGGCTGTACTTCGCTCTCGGCACAGAGCACGGTCATGAGATTGCTCACCATGGCTGCCTTGCGTTCATCGTCGAGGGCGACCACCTTCTTGGCCGACAGATCGTTCAGCGCCATTTCGACCATCGACACCGCGCCGATGACGATCTTCTGCCGCGCGGCGATGATGGCTTCCGCCTGCTGTCGGCGGAGCATTACCTGCGCGATCTCCGGCGCGTACGCGAGGTGCATCAGGCGCGCTTCCTCGACCACGACACCCGCCTTGTCGAGGCGCTGCTGCAGTTCCATCACGAGTGCGCGGTTGACGATGTCGGCGCTGGCGAGGAGCGTGGGCTGGTGCTGCCCTGGCACCGGATGGACCTCGCCCTCGTCGTAGGCAAAGGACGAGGCGAGGTGACGTACCGCGGCCTCGCTCTGCAGCTTGACGTAATTCTCGTAGTTGTCGACGTCGAAGCTCGCCTTGGCCGTATCGTCCACGCGCCAAACGACGACCGCCGCGATCTCGATCGGATTGCCTCGCTTGTCGTTGACCTTCAGCCGCTCGCCGTTGAGGTTGCGCGCGCGCAGCGAAATCTTGCGCCGCGAATAGAACGGGTTCGTGCCGCGCAGCCCCGTGACCCGGCTCGTTCCACGGTAGCTCCCGAAGAGCTGCAGGATTACCCCTTCGTTCGGCTGCACCGTATACAGCCCGGCGAGGAACAGCGCGCCGACGATCATAAGACCCATGAACACCAGCACGCCGGCGACGAGGCCGCCCACGGTCGATGCCCTCCCGAAAGCGACGGTGTGCAACAGCACCCAGATCGCGGCGGCGATGAACGCGAGCCCGATGGCGAGCGTCGCGAACCCGTTCCAGGTCCCGATCTCGCGTTCCTGATGCGTGCGCTTGACTGCGTTCTCTTGTACGGCTGGCATGCTTCCCTCCGACAATGGCGCCCGGCGTTGCATCGCCAGACGATAGCGAAATGATATCATAACAATATAAGATGTCAAGAAGGGCGAGCGGCTCGGTGCGCGCACTGACAGATCGTCGCGATGAGCGGCGGAGAAGTGGCGGGCGCCGATGCGCCGCGGCGCTCGGCCTCCTTGACGCAAAAAAAAACGGACGGGGCCACCGTCCGCTGCGAGTGGGGCGCCGCGAACCGCTGCGGCGCCGAGGAGTTCTTTCGTTACCCGAGATTCACCGGCACGAAGATACGCGCGTCGTTGCGCTGGACGAGGAGCGCGACCGTCTTGCCGGACTTCTCGACCAGGCTCTTGAGCTCGCCCACGCTCGTCACCGGCGTGTTGTTCACCGCGACGATCACGTCGCCCGGGCGGATGCCCGCCCGCTCGGCCGCGCCGGCGACCTCCTGCACGACCAGGCCGTGATCGAGCTCGGCGCTGCGCTTCTCTTCGGCGGTAAGCGGTCGCACGGCGACACCGAGCTTGCCCTTGGAGAGCGCTTCCTTATCGGACGTGCTGGCGACGTTCTCACCTTTGAGCGTGCCGAGCGTCGCGGTCAGCTCTTTGGTGCTGCCGTTGCGCCACACCTCGAGCGTGACCTTCGTTCCCGACTTGAGCGATGAGACCATCGGCGGCAGATCGGACGAGCGCGAGATTTCCTTGCCGTCGAGCTTCAGGATGACGTCACCCGGCTCGATCCCCGCTTGTGCGCCGGGGCTGCCCTTCTCGACCTGCGCGACCAGCGCGCCAGTCGGAGACTTCAGTCCGAAGTTCTGCGCCAGCGCCTGATTCACTTCCTGCACGGAGATCCCGAGGCGGCCGTGGCTCGCGTGACCGGTCTGCACGATCTGGTCCTTCACCTGCATCGCGACGTCGATCGGCACCGCGAAGGCGAGACCCTGGAAGCCGCCGCTGCGGCTGAAGATCTGCGAATTGACGCCGATCACTTCGCCTTTCAGGTTGAACAGCGGCCCACCGGAATTGCCCGGATTGACCGCCGCGTCGGTCTGGATGAACGGAACGTACGAGTCGCCGGGCAGCGAGCGCGACTTGGCGCTGACGATGCCTGCGGTCACGGTGTTCTCGAAGCCGAACGGCTGGCCGATCGCGACCACCCATTCGCCGACCTTGGTGGCTTTCGGATCGCCGATCTTGACGTACGGCAGGTCGCGCGCGGCGATCTTCAGCACGGCGATGTCATCCGTCTTGTCGACGCCCAGCACCTTGGCGGTGAACTCGCGCTTGTCGGTGAGCTTCACCGTGACTTCATCGGCGTCGTCGACGACGTGCGCGTTGGTGAGGATCAATCCGTCGGCGCTCAAGATGAAGCCGGAGCCCACGCCGCGCGTCGGACCGCGATCCTGCGGCTCCGGAAACTGGAACGGGAACGGCAGGTTGCGCAGGAACGGCGGCAGGTCCTCGCCGTCCGGCGTCTGCATGCGCGGCATGTGTGCGCTCGTCTTGGTGCCGGACACGACGCTGATGTTAACCACCGCGGGGCCGTACTTATCAACGAGCCCGCTGAAATCGGGCAGCGCTGCAGTCGGTGCGGCCACCGGCGACTGCGCCACCGGAGTCGGTGCAACCGCTGGAGTGGACGGCGTGGCGGCGGTGGCGGAGAAGCCCACCCGGTCGGCGACGCCGACGCCCAGTGCGAACGCGGCGGCCAGCGCCAGCGCTACGGCGCTGCGTCTAAAGGTTTTCGCTTGCATTGAATTGCCTCCTCGAAAGGTGGCGGAACCCCCGGGGGTCCCGGATGCAACCCAAGATACGGGCAGATACTTAAGCGAGACTTAAGAGCGCTCGGCCGAGCGTTGGTTCCGGAAATGCACGGCCACCGCGAGCCCGGGCCCGCCGCCGCCCTCGCCAAGCTCGATCTCGGCCCCGTGGCGTTCGGCCACGCTTTTCACGATGGCGAGCCCAAGCCCGCTGCCGGGGACGGCACCGCCCGTCTGTCCGCGGTAGAAACGGTCGAACACCCGCGTGCGTTCGGCAGCGGGAATGCCTGGACCCGTGTCGCGGACGCTCAGGGTGACGCGACCATCGTCACCGGTGCCCAGGCCCACGTCGACGCGGCCGCCCGATGGCGTGTAGCGCAAGGCGTTGTCGATCAGGTTCGATACCAGGACGCGCAGCGCTCCAGGGTCGCCTTTCACCGTTGCGCTTCCATTGGCGCTCAAGCCGAGATCGATCGTCTTGGCTTCCGCGAGCGGCGCCAGCTCGCCGATCACGTCTCGCGCAAGCTCGGCCAGATCGACGTCGATCAGCGGGCGCTCGCCGACGCCGGGTTCTTCCCGAGCCAGCGTGAGGAGTTGCTCGGAGAGGCGCGTGGCGCGATCCAGTCCAGCCTTCAAGTCCGCGAGCGCGCGGCGCCGCTCGTCCTCGTTTGTCGCGCGCTCGGCGAGCTGCGCCTGCAGGTGCACAGCGGTAAGAGGTGTGCGCAGCTCATGCGCCGCATCGGCAATGAAGCTCTTCTGCGCGGCGAGCGCCTGACCGAGCCGCTCGAGCAATCCGTTGAGGGCGTGCACCAGCGGCTGCACTTCGCGCGGCAGGCTGCGTTCGCTTACCGGTTCGAGCAACGCGGGAGAACGGCGCGCGACCGCCGCTGCGACGCTGTCGAGCGGCTTCAGGCCGCGAGCGATGATGAACCAGATGAGGAGCGCCAGTACCGGTAGCGCAGCGACGAGCGGCACGATCGTGCGCAGCGCCATGCTCGCCGCCAGCTCGCGCCGCGCGCTCATCGGCTGCGCCACCTGCACGACTTGGCTGCCGTCGAAGGTGCTGAACACGCGCCAAGCGCCTTCGTCGGTGCGGATCGTCGTGAAACCGAGCTGCGCATACTGCGGCAATTCGCGCCGTGGCTGCGAGAGATAGAGCTGCACGCCGTTGCGGTCCCAGATCTGCACGACCAGCGCGCCGTCGCCGCCAGAGCCGCCTGCGAGGCCGGGCGCGGCGGAGAACGGCGCTCCGGTGAGCGAGGCGGCCATCTCCTTCAGCTGATAGTCGAAGAGAGCGTTCGCTTCCTCGCGAGCGCGCAGATAGGTGCCCACCGCCGCCGCGGCCAGCGCGACGAGGAGCCCGCCGAGTAGCCACGCCAGCAGCTCGCGCCGGATCGAGCGCCCTCTCATGCGTGCGATGAGGAGCGGCTCACCATCCAGCCGACGCCGCGGACGTTGCGGATGAAGCCGACACCGAGCTTGCGCCGCAGGGCATGGATATGCACTTCGACGGCATTGCTCTCGATCGCATCGCTCCAGCCGTAGAGCTTTTCCTCGAGCTGTGCCCGCGAGAGGATCGCACCGGGACGCGCGAGCAACGCTTCGAGCAGCGCGAACTCGCGCGCGGAGAGCGCGACCAACTCGCCATTGCGGCGTACTTCACGCGTGGCGGGATCGAGCTCGATCTCGCCGTGCACGAGGATCGGCGCCGCTCGCCCCGAGCTTCGCCGCAGCAGCGCGCGCAGGCGTGCGGCCAGCTCGTCGAGCTCGAAGGGTTTCACCAAGTAGTCGTCGGCGCCGGCGTCGAGCCCCGCCACGCGATCGGCCACCGCGTCGCGCGCGGTCAGGATCAGCACGGGCCGCGCATCGCCGCGCCGGCGCATCGCCCCGAGGACCTCCAGTCCGGCGCGCTTCGGCAGACCGAGGTCGAGCAGCAATGCGTCGTGCACGCCGTCGGCAAGCGCGAGCTCCGCCGCGCGCCCGTCGGACACCAAGTCGACGGCGAAGCCGTCCTGACGCAGGCCCTGGCGCACGCTCGCGCCGATCATCGGGTCGTCTTCGGCCAGCAGGACACGCATGAAGAAAGGATCAACTCTTGTCCTTCGGCTCGAAGGCGAGCGAGGCCGAGTTCATGCAGTAGCGCAACCCGGTGGGCTTGGGCCCATCCTCGAAGACGTGCCCGAGGTGCGCGTCGCAGGCCGCGCAAACGACTTCGGTGCGCTCCATGAAATGGCTGTTGTCCCCCTGCGTGCGGACGTTCTCGCCGGCGAGCGGGGCGTAGAAGCTGGGCCAGCCGCAGCCGGCATCGAACTTGGTGTCGGAGGCGAACAGAGGCGTACCGCAGCAGATGCAACGGTACGTCCCCGCCTGCTCATTGTTCCAGTACTTGCCGGTGAACGGCCGCTCCGTCCCCTTCTGGCGCGTGACGTAGTACTGCTCGGACGTGAGCCGGTCCTTCCATTCGGCGTCGGTCTTCTTGACCTTGTCGACCATATGTATATTTCTCCTCACGTTGAATTGCCCGACATCGCCACATGGTATCAATCGCCGCGTTAACCGGCGTGACGCACTAACGAATATGGGGACAAAAAGCCCGGACGCGCGTTCCCCGCAGCGCCGGTCCGGCATCCCCCGTGCGGTATCATCGGGGTTTGCGATTTCACGCCACCCCTTGACTTCCGCCAATTCGAGCGCCGAGTCGGCCCTGCGCCGCGACGTCCGCGTGATCGGACTGATCGGCTCCGCGCACTGCCTCTCGCATTTCTTCCAGCTCACGCTGGCGCCGCTGTTCCCGCTTATCAAGGCCGAGTTCGGCGTGAGCTATGCGACGCTCGGAGCGCTGGTGAGCGTGTTCTACGTCGCGAGCGGCCTGTGCCAATTCGGAGCCGGCTTCGCGGTCGACCGCTTTGGCGCAAGGCCGGTGCTGCTGGGCGGCATCGCGCTCCTCGCGGGGGGCGTGCTCGCCGGCGGGCTGGTCTCCGGCGTCTACTGGCTGTTCCCGCTCGTCGCTTTGATGGGGATTGGCAACGGCGTGTTCCATCCCGCCGACTTTGCCGTGCTCAACGCCAACGTGGCTCCGCAGCGGCTGGGCCACGCTTACAGCACGCACGGCGTCGGCGGCAGTGTCGGCTATGCCGTCGCGCCGATCGTGAGCTTCGGGCTCGGCAGCGCGTTCGGCTGGCGCACGTCGCTGCTCGTGCTCGGCGCGCTGGGACTCGTGGCCCTCGCCGCCTTTGCGACGCAGAAGGACGCGTTCAGGAGCCGGCCGCACGGCGTCGCGCCCGTCCATCACTCGCTCTCCGGCAGCATCGATCTGTTCCTGCAGGCGCCGATTCTCCTGTGTTTCGCCTATTTCTGCATCCTGACGCTCGCCACCATCGGTATCCAGACCTTCGCCGGCCCCGCGCTCAACGCCGCCTACGGGATCCCGATTGCGCTCGCGACCTCCGCGCTTGCGGCTTACCTTCTGGGCAGCACCGCGGGGATCCTCGTCGGAGGCTTCCTCGCTTCGCAGACCGCGCATCATCATCGCGTGGCTGCCGTCGGTCTCGCGATCGGCGGCGCGCTGATGTTGCTCGTCGCGCTCGTGCCGGATCTTGCGGCGTGGGCCGTCGCGATGTTCGCGCTTACGGGCTTCGCGCTCGGCGCCACCGGGCCCTCGCGCGACATGATCGTGCGTGCGGCCACGCCGCCGGGCGCTTCGGGGCGCGTGTATGGCTTCGTGTACTCGGGGCTCGACCTCGGTGCGACGATTGCGCCGGTGGCGGTCGGCGCGCTCATCGATCACGATCTGCCGCGACTCGCCTTCGGGGCCATCGCCGTGTGCCTGTTCCTCGCGATCGGCACCGTGCTGCAGGTGCGCCGCCGCGCTGCGCCGCGCCGCGCGGTGGCCGCGGCGGAATAGCGGAGAGCAGCGGTGGATCTTGGCATCGCGGGAAAGACCGCGCTGGTCTGCGCCGCGAGCAAGGGCCTGGGGCGCGGTTGCGCCGCAGCGCTCGCGCGCGAAGGCGTGCAGGTGACGATCTGCGCGCGCACCGAAGGCACGTTGCGGCAGGCGGCAGAGGAGATCGGCGCGGCGACCGGCAGCCGCGTGCAATGGGTCGCGTGCGACATCACGACGCCGCAGGGGAGAACGCGCGCGCTCGCCGCTTGCCCTCAGCCGGACATCCTCGTCAACAACGCCGGGGGGCCGCCGCCGGGAGACTTCCGCGAATGGGATCGCGACGCCTGGCTGCGCGCGATCGACGCGAACATGCTCACGCCCATCGAGCTGATCAAGGCGACGATCGACGGCATGATCGGGCGCAAGTTCGGACGAATCGTCAACATCACGTCGTCGTCGGTAAAGTCACCGATCGAGCAGCTCGGGCTGTCGAACGGAGCGCGCAGCGGACTCACCGGATTCATCGCCGGCCTGGCGCGCAAGGTCGCGCGGCACGGCGTCACCATCAACAACCTCCTGCCGGGGTCGTTCGACACCGATCGCCTGCGAAGCAACAACGTGCTGCGCGCGAAGGCGGCCGGCAAGCCGCTCGACGAGTTCGTGCGTGCGGCGCAGGAGGCGAATCCAAGCGGCCGCTTCGGCACGCCCGATGAGCTTGGCGCGCTGTGCGCGTACATGTGTAGCGTGCACGGCGCGTACATCACTGGACAGAACCTTTTGATAGACGGGGGAGCATACCCCGGCACCTTCTAGGTCAACCATGATCGATCTCTACTACTGGACCACGCCCAACGGGCACAAGATGACGATGTTCCTCGAGGAGGCGGGTCTGCCTTACACGATCCACCCGGTGAACATCGGCAAGGGCGAGCAGTTTGATCCCGCGTTCCTGAAGATCTCGCCGAACAACCGCATCCCGGCGATCGTCGACCGCGCGCCGAAGGACGACGGCGCGCCGATCGCGATGTTCGAGTCCGGCGCCATCCTGCTCTACCTCGCCGACAAGATCGGGCGCTTCATCCCGGGCGAGTTCCGGGCGCGGCTCGATTGCATCCAGTGGCTGTTCTGGCAGATGGCGAATCTCGGGCCGATGGCGGGTCAGAACCATCACTTCGGCCTGTACGCCCCCGAGAAAATTCCGTACGCGATCGATCGCTACGTGCGCGAGACCGGTCGCTTGTACGCCGTGCTGAACAAGCGCCTCGCGGAGCGCGAATTCATCGTCGACGAATACACGATCGCGGACATCGCGAGCTACCCGTGGATACGTCCCGAGCGCCAGCAGCAGAACATCGACGATTTCCCGCACCTCAAGCGGTGGCTGCAAGCGATCAAGGCGCGCCCGGCGACCGTGCGCGCGTATGCGAAAGCGAAGCAGATCAACCCATCGCCCGCCGTCGCGCAGAGCGAAGCCGAGAAAAAGGTTCTGTTCGGGCAGAGCAAGGATACCGTGCGCTGAACTCGGAAGCGCGGGCCGTCACCGTCCGCACTGTAATCCCAGGCGCGCTGGCTGAAGAGCGAAGGGGATGGTGCTCGGGATCAAATATATCGCCCACGGCAGCGCTACCGGCTACGGCATGGCGGCGTTTGCGTACATACGGGCGCTCCATAACGCCGGGATTCCTGTGTGGCCTTTTTTTCTCGGCCAGGAGTCCTTGCCGGGGGAACCCGAACAAGAGCCGTACATCCTGCGTCTCGACGGCAGCTCGGGAACCGATGCGGATCTCGCCGATCTGCCCGCGATCATCGACGCCACGACGCGGCCAATCGCCTACGATACGGTCCTCGCGCACAACAGTCCGGACCGCTGCCGGTTGTTCGCGGAAGCCGGCAAGCGTCTGATCGCCTACACCGCCTGGGAGACCGAAGTCCTTCCCGAGCATTGGCCAGGTTTGATCGGCGCCGCCGATGCGATTGCGGTCCCGTCGCGGTTCAACGCGGAGCTGTTCGTGCGCAGCGGCGTCACGCGGCCGATGCACGTCGTGCCGCACATCCTGCGCCATGCGTGGAGCGAGTCCGCGCGCGAGGACGGCGTCGCGCTGCGCTTGCGCCTGGGCATCCCCGAGGATCACTTCGTGTTCTACACCATCGCCGCGTGGGACCCGCGCAAGGCGGTCGGCGAATTGATCGACGTATTCGTCCGAGAATTTGGCGCCGCGGATCGGGTCACGTTGCTCGTGAAGACGTCGGCCGGCGTGGAAAATGCTCCTGCCGAAGCGATGTTCGGCGCGAGCGTTCCTGTGCGCGCGAAGCAGATCATCGCTGCGGCGAGCCGAGACAGCACACACCACGCCGCGAAAGTCGTGTGCCTCGCAGCCAGCGAGATCAGCGGGCGGATGATCGACGCGATTCACGCGGCCGGCGACGCCTACGTGTCTCTTACCCACGGCGAGGCTTGGGGCATGGGGGCGTTCGACGCCGCGTCGTTGGGCAAACCCGTGATCATCACCGGATGGGGCGGGCAGCTCGACTTTCTGGGCGAAGACTATCCCGGGCTCGTCCGCTACGAATTGACGTCCGCTGGCGGCTGGATGCCGTTCCCCGAGTACCGTCCGACGGGACGCTGGGCCAGCGCGGATCGTCGCCACGCGGCGCAGCTCATGCGTGCGGCCGTGGCTCGCGATCGCGTCCTCCTGGAGGCAGCGAGCGCGCTGCGCGGGAGGATCGCCGAGCGCTACGCAGAGCCAGTGGTGGCGCGGCAACTCCTTGCAGCGATAAACGCGTGACGTCGCGAGCCGTTTTCCTGGCGGTGGTCTAGGACGAGCCCAACGCGCCCCAGCCATCCTTGGTGAGGCGCGCGACGATCGCGAAACCTCTCGCGCCGAGCGGGCGGATCACCGCGGCTTCGCCCTCCGCAAGATAGTTACCCTCCGCAACGGCCCGGAACGGATTGCCGTGGCTGGCGATAGCGAGATCGGTGCCCGGGCGCGGCGACGTCGAGAGGAGCTTCCTCAGCTCCGCGTAGCGATCCGGTGAATCGGGGCGCGCCGGCCCGCCGCGAACCGCGGCCGTGGCTTGCGCGCGGCCGAACATGAGACGCGCCGTTTCCATCGTGCGGCAAAACGGACTTGCGAGCACGTCGCCGATCGGCAGGTGCAGGCGCTCGATCGCGGCGCCGATCTGCCGCGCCTCTTCACGACCCTGATCGGTGAGATTGCGCTGGCGCGCGCAGTCCTCGTAGCCGGTCATCTGGTCGTCGTTCTGACCGAAGTCGGTCGAGGTATGGCGGAAGTAGATGATCAACCCGCCCTGGCGCAGGGCCGCAAGCAGGGCCGGGCCCGCCAAGGCTTCGGCGGGCGGCTCGGCCGCCCACGACGGCGCGAGGAGACACAGAGCGAGCAGGACGAGCGTAGCGCGCCGCGACATCGGATTCGGACCTACGGGTTTGGCGTCACCGCGGGCAACGGAGGCACGTCGTCGTCGAATGCCGTGTCGCCTCCCGTCACCGGCACCGTTCCGGCGCGCACGGTGGCGAAGTCGCGCAGGCGCCGATCGAAAAGATGCGTGGGCACGACGTCACCGAGCGCATTGAAGATGGTCTCGATACGCCCCGGGTGCTTCTTCTCCCACTCGCGCAGCATGGCCGTCACCTGCTTGCGCTGCAGATTCTCCTGCGAGCCGCACAAGGTGCAGGGAATGATCGGGAAGGCCATCGCTTCGGCGTAGCGTGCAAGATCGCGCTCGCGCACGTAGGCGAGCGGGCGGATCACGATGTGCCGCCCGTCGTCGGAAACGAGCTTGGGCGACATCGCCTTGAGCTTCGCGCCGAAGAACAGGTTGAGAAAGAAAGTCGCCAGGATGTCGTCGCGGTGATGCCCGAGCGCGATCTTGGTGGCGCCGATCTCGCGCGCGACGCGATAGAGCACGCCGCGCCGCAAGCGCGAGCACAGCGAGCACATGGTCTTGCCTTCGGGAATGACGCGCTTCACCACGCTGTATGTGTCCTGCTCCTCGATGCGGAACGGAACGCCGAGCTTGGCGAGATAGGTCGGCAGCACGTCGGCGGGGAATCCCGGCTGCTTCTGGTCGAGGTTGACCGCAATGATCTCGAAGGAGAGCGGCGCACGATCCTTCAGCGAAAGGAGGATGTCGAGCAGACCATAGCTGTCCTTGCCGCCGGAGAGACAGACCATGACGCGGTCGCCATCCTCGATCATGGCGAAATCGGCAATCGCCTGTCCGACGAGGCGGCGCAGCCGCTTGCGCAGCTTGTTCGCCTCGAACTCGGCGCGCTGCGCGGCGCGCGAGGCCGCCGCGGCGGGCGCCGAAGCTATCTGTGCGGATTCGAGGAGGTCCATCGCGGCGAGCGGGAAGCGCGGGTCACACCAAGGCGGACTTGCGAGCGCCGCTTCCGATGGCGATGCGGGCGACTCCGCAGGCGATGATCTGGATGCCGACCAGATAACCAATCAGCACAAGCGAGCCGAGCGGCCAGCCGATCGCGATCAGGATCGCGAGCACGATCGAGAGAACGCCACCGGCAAGCAACCAGCCCCAACCGGACCTCGGCTTGTACCGGAGCGCGAGCATGATCTCGACCACCCCTGAAGCCGCCATTAGCGCGCCCACGACGATGGCGAGAGAGGCTGCCGCGGCGATCGGGTTGGCGACGAGCAGGAAGCCGAGCACAAGGTAGAGCACGCCGACGGCGACGCGCCAGGCGAGATGCGGCTCGTTCCGGGTGCGAATCGCAACCACCAGCGCGATGACGCCGGCGATCAGGGCGAACCATCCGATATAGAGCGCTGCAGTCACCGCAGCAATCACGGGAAAGACGAGCGCCAGCACGCCGGCGATGACGAGGAGGATGCCAAGCGCGAGCGACCAGCCGGGTGAAGTGGAAGCGGACGGCGGCGCGGCAGTGGTGCTCATTGTCGATTTCCTCGCGGGAAACGCTGCGCTCGGTGAAAGTCGATGGTAGCATACGCGCGCCGCTCGCGGCCCTGCGAGACGGTCGCCAACGCGTTCCTCCCATGCCAGAACAGCTTCAGATCAGCAGCGCTTTCGATTCCGGCGCGATCGAAGTCGTAGCCGCCGATCGCGCCGAAGACATTCGCGTCGCGATCCGCGCCGACTCGCACGCGGAGTTCCGGCAGTGGTTTCATTTCCGGCTGAGCGGCGCGCGCGGAAAGGCATGCCGCATTCGTTTCGTGAATGCGTCGGCGTGCACCTATGTCGATGGGTGGCGCAATTATCGGGTGGTCGCATCCTACGATCGGCGGCGCTGGTTTCGCGTCGAGACTTCTTTCGACGGCACTCAGATGGCCGTCGAGCACAAGCCCGAGCGCGACTCGGTCTATTACGCCTACTTCGAGCCTTACTCCTGGGAGCGGCATCTCGATCTGCTCGGGCGCGCCGGCTCCTCGCCGCTGGCGCGCGTGCGGCGCCTGGGGAGTACGGTCGAGGGACGCGATCTCGATGCCGTGACCGTCGGCGAGTCCGGTGCGGGAAAGCGCTCGCTGTGGATCATCGCCCGGCAGCATCCCGGGGAGACGATGGCCGAGTGGTTCGTCGAGGGCTTGCTCGAGCGGCTGCTCGACGTCGCGGACCCGGTGGCGCGAGCACTCCTCGCCCGCGCCGTGGTGCACGTCGTGCCGAACATGAATCCCGACGGCAGCGTGCGGGGCAACTTGCGCACCAACGCGGCCGGCGCCAACCTCAACCGCGAATGGATGCAGCCAACGGTGGAGCGGAGCCCCGAAGTGCTACACGTGCGCGCCGCGATGCACGTGAGCGGCGTGGACGCCTTGCTCGACGTCCATGGCGACGAGGCGTTGCCCTACGTGTTCGTCGACGGTTGCGAACGGCTCGCGAGCTTTACCCCGAAGCAGGACGCGCTGCAGCGCGCCTTCGGCGCGGCGTTCCGCCAGGCGAGTCCCGATTTTCAGCAGGTGCACGGTTATCCCGACGACAAGGAAACCAAGGTCAACCTGACGCTCGCGTCCAAGTACGTCGGGCACGCTTTCGGTTGTCTCGCGTTGACGCTGGAGATGCCGTTCAAGGACAACGCCGATCTGCCCGATGCCGAGGTCGGCTGGAACGGCGAGCGCAGCCGGCGCCTTGGCGCCGCGGCGCTGCAACCCCTGCTGGCCGTGGTGCCTGACTTGTAGATGGCGATTCGGCGCTACCATTGGCGCCAAGGGAGAACGCTATGCAGACCCTCGTCGTGGCCAACCCCAAGGGCGGGAGCGGCAAGACCACGCTTGCGACCAACGTGGCAGGTTGGCTCGCGACGCGCAGGCAGCGCGTCGTGCTTGCCGACTTCGATCCGTTGCGGGCCGCCACCGATTGGCTTTCGCGGCGGCCACCGCTGTTTCCCGCGATCGGCGGCTGGACAGCGGACGGCGCGAAACGCGAGCTCAAGGGCGAGCCGCCGCAGTGGCTCGTCATCGACACGCCCGCCGAGCTTCACGGCGAAAGCCTGCGCGACGCGATGCGTCGAGCCGACGTACTCCTCGTGCCGGTGTCGCCGAGCGCCTTCGACATGGGCGCAACGCAGCGCTTCCTCGAACAGATCGCCGAATACAAGGCAGTGAAGAAGGGCGACATCGCCATCGGACTCGTCGCGATGCGTGTCGATTCGCGCACCAATAGCGCCGGCGAATTGGAGGAGTTCCTCGAGGGATTCGACTATCCGCTGGTCGCGCATCTGCGCCAGACGCAGGTCTACGTCTATTGCGCTCGCGACGGTTTGACCGTGTTCGACCTGCCGCGATCGCGCGCGGAGCAGGACTGGGAGCAATGGCGGCCGCTTACGCGCTGGATCGCGCGTCAGGCTCCGTCGAAGGACGGCTAAAGCGCACGCCACCGCCGCGTGCGAATCGATCCGCGTCACGCAGGCCGAATCATTGCGCCCGCGGCGCCCGAGCGGCGGCCTCCTTGTGAAGCTCGTTCTATGGGTCACTCGTCGAGCGTCGGCCGCTGCCGCCACTCGCGGACGCTCGACCCCACTCGCTTCGCTCGCGGGGACCCCTCTCGCTGCTCGGGCGTCTCTCCTGCAACGCGAGCCAGAGGCCGCTTCCCACGACGATCGTCATGCCGAGCGCCGACCAGCGGTCCGGAAGCTGGCCGAAGATGAGATAACCGTAACTCGTCGCCCAGATGATCTGCAGGTAGGCGAGCGGCGTCAGGAGCGATGCGGGCGCGAGGCGATAGGCGCCGATCACGAACCAGTGACCGAACCCGGCGAGCAGACCGAGCAGCATCAACATCAGCGCTTCGCGCCAGCCCGCGCTACTGTCTCCGACCTCCCATGGCAGCGCGAGCGACAGCCCAACGGTACCGACGAGAGCGCTGTAGAACAGTGTCGTGTACGCGCTCTCGTCGACGAGCTTGCGCGTGATCACGAAGAAGAGCGCGTTGCAGACGGCCGCGACAACCAGCAGCAACGCTGCCGGGTGGAAGATCGCGGACCCGGGCCGGACAAGAATCATGATGCCGACGAAGCCGGTGATCACCGCAATCCAGCGCGTGCGATCGGGCCGTTCCCCGAGCAGCGGCCCCGAGAGCACGACAACCAGGACCGGCGTGAGGAAGATGATCGCGGAGGCTTCGGCCAGCGGCAGATAGCGCAGCCCGCCGAAGAAGCAGAAGGTTGCAACGAGCAGGAACGCGGAACGAAGCAGCTGCATGCCGAGGCGCTGCGTGCGCCAGAACGCTGGGCCGCCGCGTTGCCACGCGAACGGCGTCACGACAAGCATCTGACCCGCGTAGCGCGCCCAGACCACGAGAAACAGCGCGTGATCGCGCACGAGATACTTCGCCGTCGCGTCGAGCGAGGAGAGACAAAGCCCCGCGAGCAGGAACAGCAGGATGGCGCGATGCAAGGATCCCCCACTTCCCCCGCTTTCGCGGGGACAAGCTCCGGCCTCTGCCCGCGCGATGGGGGAGAGGAACGTCCTGCGCGCTTCGGCGCCGAACGGATTATGCCGCCAGCAGTTCGCGCAGCACGAACGGCAGGATGCCTCCGTGGAGGTAGTAGTCGACCTCGATCGGCGTGTCGATGCGAAGCAGCAGCGGCACCTTCTGCGTCGAGCCGTCCTTGCGCCGGAGGGTAAGCGTCACGTCCATCTGCGGCTTGATCCCTGCTTCGACGCCGGTCAGATCGAACTCCTCATCGCCCTTGATCTGCAACGACGCGACGCTGTCGCTGCCCTTGAACTGGCAGGGCAGCACTCCCATCCCGACCAGGTTCGAGCGATGGATGCGCTCGAAGCTTCGCGCCAACACCACCTTGACGCCGAGGAGCTGAGTGCCTTTCGCCGCCCAGTCCCGCGACGATCCCGTGCCGTACTCTTCGCCGGCGAAGACCATGGTCGGCGTGCCGCGCGCGATGTAGGCCATCGCCGCCTCGTAGATCGACAGCTGCTTGCCTTCCGGCTGCAAGATCGTCATGCCGCCCTCGACGCGCGAGCCGTCGGCTTTCGGCGGCAACATCAGGTTCTTGATGCGGACGTTGGCGAAGGTGCCGCGCATCATCACTTCGTGGTTTCCGCGCCGCGAGCCGTAGCTGTTGAAGTCGGGGACAGCGACGTCGTGCTCCTGCAGATAGATGCCCGCGGGCGAGGTCGGTTTGATCGAGCCCGCCGGGCTGATGTGGTCGGTCGTCACCGAGTCGCCGAAGACGCCGAGCGCGCGTGCGCCCTTGATGTCGTGCGCGCGACCCGGCTGCATCGTGAAGTCCTTGAAGAACGGCGGCTCGGCGATGTAGGTCGACTTGTCCCAGACGTAGACCTCACCCTTCGTGGTCGGAATGTTGTTCCACAGCGGGTTGTCCTTGTTGAAGTCGCCGTAGAGACGGCGGAAAGTCTCCGGATCGGTCGCGTATTGCATGACCGCGCCCACCTCCGCGGCGGTCGGCCAGATGTCGCGCAGGAACACGGGCTTGCCGTCGCTGCCGGGGCCGAGCGGCTCGGCCGTCATGTCGATGTTGGCGCGGCCGGCGATCGCGAAGGCCACCACCAGCGGCGGCGAAGCGAGGAAGTTCGCCTTGATATTCGGATGGATGCGGGCTTCGAAGTTTCGATTCCCCGAGAGCACCGCGGCGCAGACGAGATCGTTCTGCGTGATCGCTTCCTCGATCGCCGGGTCGAGCGGACCCGAGTTGCCGATGCAGGTCGTGCAGCCGTAGCCGGCGAGATAGAAGTTGAGCTTCTCCAGCTCCGGCAGCAACCCGGATTTGGTGAGATAGTCGGTAACGACGCGCGAGCCGGGCGCGAGCGAGGTCTTGATGTGGCGCTGGACCTTGAGCCCCTTCGCGTTGGCCTTCTTCGCAAGAAGTCCCGCGGCGAGCAACACTCCGGGATTGGATGTGTTCGTGCACGAGGTGATGGCCGCGATCAGCACGTCGCCGTTGCCGATGTCGATGGGCTTGGCGCCGGCGGGCGTGACGCGATCCGCGGTGGGGCGGTTGTCGACCATCTCCACCACGTCGAGCGGATGCCCGTTGTTGGGAAGCTGCTGCTTGGCATCGCTCACGCGCGGAGCCGCCGCGGCATAGAGCTTTGTGGCGAAGCGGCGGGCTAGCTTGTCGGCCGGCTGGTTGAAGCCGTTCTCCGCCACGGGCTTGGAGAACAATGAGTTGAAGGAGTCCTTCATCTTCGGCAGCGGGATGCGGTCCTGCGGACGCTTCGGGCCGGCAAGGCTGGACACCACGGTCGCGAGGTCGAGCTCGAGTGTCTGTGAATAGTCGATCGCGCCCGCAGCGGGCATGCCGAACAGGCCCTGGGCCCGGTAGTACGCCTCGAAGACATCGATCTCCTGTTGCGTGCGTCCGGTGTTGATCAGGTAGTCGACGGTCTTCTCGTCGACCGCGAAAAAGCCCATGGTCGCGCCGTACTCGGGCGCCATGTTGCCGATCGTCGCCCGGTCGGGCACAGGCAGCGATGCCGCGCCTTCGCCGAAGAACTCGACGAACTTCCCCACGACCTTGGCCTTGCGCAGCATCTCGGTGACGGTGAGCACGAGGTCAGTCGCGGTCACGCCTTCGGCGAGCCGTCCCTTCAGGTGTACGCCGACGACGTCGGGCGTCAGGAAATAAACCGGTTGGCCGAGCATCCCCGCTTCCGCTTCGATGCCGCCCACGCCCCATGCGACGACGCCGATGCCGTTGATCATCGTCGTGTGCGAATCGGTGCCGACCAGCGTGTCAGGATAGTAGATGCCATCCTTCTCATGCACGCCGCGGGCAAGGTACTCGAGGTTCACCTGGTGCACGATACCGATCCCCGGCGGCACCACCTTGAAGGTGTCGAACGCCTGCATGCCCCACTTCATGAACTTGTAGCGCTCGGCGTTGCGCTGGAACTCGACCTTCATGTTGAGATCGAGGGCGTTCTTCGTTCCGTAGTAGTCGACCTGCACGGAATGGTCGACTACCAGGTCGACCGGAACCAGCGGCTCGATCACCTTCGGGTTCTTGCCCATGCGCTGCGCAACGCCGCGCATGGCGGCGAGATCGCAGAGCAGCGGCACGCCGGTGAAATCCTGCAGCACGACCCGCGCCACCACGAATGGAATCTCCGCCGTGCGCAGTGCGTTCGGGCCCCAATTGGCGAGCTGGCGCACGTGCTCCTCGGTGAGCTTCTTGCCGTCGCAGTTGCGCAGCACGCTCTCGAGCACGATGCGGATCGACACCGGAAGCCGCGACACCTTGCCCAGGCCGGCCTTCTCGAGCGCCGACAGCGCGTAGAAGCTCCCCGTCGCCCCCGAGGCGGTACGGAACTGCTGCAGACTGTGGTAGAGGTTGTGGGCTGCCATCGCCTGCCCCTTATTGCGTCGCCGGTGGAGTCGTCTTGTTCTTCTTCTTTTTCCTTTCGTCCGCGCTCTGCTGTCTGCTTTGCGCTCTCGCGTCGACCTTCGCCTCGGCGATCAGGTTGACCTTCCTCCCGTCGGCGAGGATCACGTCGCCCGGCCGCTGATCGGCCTTGCAGGGGCCGGTCCAGCGCTGCTCGATCACCGCGCTTGTCTCGGTTTTTCCGTGAACAGGCTGCTCGAAGGTCGACTTGCTCTCGATCTTGTACGCCGAGTCGAAACTGCCGGTGACCACCGCGTGCGTCTTCGTCGTCGTCTTGTGGTTGGCCAGCGTGCACGTCGCGTCCACGATCCACTTGTCGCCCTCACGCGCAGACTTGTCGACCTTGCAGCTCTCCTTGTGCTTGCCTTCCGCGAGGAACCTGAACGCATTGTCGCTCTTCGCTTCGACGCACATCTGAAGAGGGTTCGCGTCGCCCTGCGTGCGCTTGACCTCCCACAGACCGGACTTGCGCTTCGGCAACTCCTCCGCCAGCGCCAGGGTAGCAGCCAGCATGAGCACCAGTAACACGACAGTTTGACGCATTCCACACTCCGCTTTTTGGTTATCAGATGACGAAAAGGTCTACGAACTCCTGGACCGGTGTCGCTTCGAGACGGGCGTGGTCCAGCGCCAGCTCGAGGATGGCACGTTGCTGCCTGGCCGGGAAGCGGCGCGCAAGGTTGGTCTTGAATTTTTCGACCAGCAGCGGAATGCCCTCCTTGCGCCGGCGGCGATGCCCGATGGGGTACTCGACGACGACCTCCTTGAGCTTGCTGCGGTCGGCGAGCTCGATCGTGATTCCATTCGCGATCGATCGCTTGTCAGGGTCGAGGTAATCGCGCGAGAAGCGCTTGTCCTCGACGCAGACCATTTTGGCGCGCAGGCGATCGATCCGCGGATCTGCGGCGACCGCGTCCTCGTAATCGGCCGCGGTGAGCCGACCGAAGATGAGCGGGACGGCGACCATGTACTGGATGCAGTGGTCACGGTCGGCCGGGTTGGCGAGCGGACCGCGCTTGTCGATGATGCGGATTGCGGACTCATGGGTGCGAATGGTGATCTTCCGGATCGCATCGAGCCGATCCTCGACCAGCGGGTGCAGGGCCATCGCTGCTTCGACCGCGGTCTGCGCGTGGAATTCCGCAGGAAAGCTTATCTTGAAGAGCACGTTCTCCATGACGTAGCTGCCGTAGGACCGCGGGAAGCGAAACGGCTTGCCCTTGAACGAGACATCGTAGAAGCCCCAGGTCTTCGCAGTGAGCACCGAGGGGTAGCCCATTTCGCCCTTGGCGACCATGAGCGCGAGCCGCACCGCGCGCGCCGTGGCGTCGCCCGCCGCCCAGCTCTTGCGCGAGCCGGTGTTGGGCGCGTGGCGATAGGTGCGCAGGCTCTGGCCGTCGACCCACGCGAGCGAGACCGCGTCGATGATCTCGTCGCGCGCAAGCCCCAGCATTTGCGCGACGACCGCGGTCGAAGCCACTTTCACCAGCACGACGTGATCGAGGCCGACGCGGTTGAAGCTGTTGGCGAGCGCGATCACGCCCTGGATCTCATGCGCCTTGATCATCGCCGCAAGCACGTCCTTCATCGCCAGCGGCTTGCGGCCTGCGGCCAGCGCGTTGCGCGAGAGCCAGTCGGCCGTGGCGAGAATGCCGCCGAAATTATCCGACGGATGACCCCATTCTGCCGCGAGCCAGGTGTCGTTGAAGTCGAGCCAGCGGATCATCGCGCCGATGTTGAACGCGGCCTGCACGGGATCGAGCTGGAACTGCGTGCCTGGAATCCTGGCGCCGTTGGGGACGACCGTGCCGGGGACGACGGGTCCCAGCAGCTTCGTGCACGCGGGGTAGGAAAGCGCTTCGAGTCCGCAGCCGAGAGTGTCGAGCAGACAGTGCCGCGCCGTCTCGAAGGCTTCCCTGCTCGCGATCTTGTAGCTCGCGGCGTAGTCCGCGATGTCGACCAGGACCTGATCGGGCTTGGGGCGAACGTTGGAGATCGGT
>DATJWL010000133.1:0-35790 GCA_035501215.1 Casimicrobiaceae bacterium | reverse complement strand
TCGCCGTCCATCGCGACCTGCACGATCCCTTCGCGGTCGAGCGAGAGCTCGAACGCCTCGCGCACGCGTGGATCCTTGCCGAGCGGATTCTTCTGCGCGAGCTCGCTCTTGCCGACGTTGATCGTGATGCCCTGATAGCCGATCTCGGTGATGCGCGAGATCTTGAACCGGCTGTCGGTCTTGAGCGAAGGAATATCGGAGGCTCCTACTCGCTCGATGAAGTCGAGCTGTCCCGACTTGAGGTTCGCGAGCCGCACCGTTGCATCGGGAATCGGCACGTAGACGATCTTGTCGAGGTGGATCTCGCCCTTGTTCCAGTAGTTCGGATAGCGCTCGACGACGATTCGATCCTGCGCGACGCGCTCGACGAAGCGGAACGGCCCCGAGCACACCGGCTTCGCGCCGAACTTTTCGCCTTCGGCTTGCGCAGCTTTCGGCGAAACCATCATCCCGGCGCGATCGGCGAGCTGCGCGAGGAGCGGCGCGAACGGCGCCGAAAGGTTGAGCCGTACCGTTGCGGGATCGACCACGTCGACGCTTGCGACCGGCGCCAGCTCGCCGCGGCGATTCGAGCCCGCCATGTTCTTGTGCCGCTCGATGTTGAACTTGACCGCCGCAGCGTCGAACTTCTCGCCGTCATGGAACGTCACGCCTTGCCGCAGCTTGATCGTGAGCGCCTTGCGGTCTGCCGACCATTGGTATGAGGTCGCGAGCTGCGGCACGATGTTGAGCTTCTCGTCGATGTCGAAGAGCTTGTCGCACAGCGCCGCGAACACGATCCGCCCGACGAAAGTGCGGGCGAGCGTCGGGTCGAGAATGTCGGGATCCTCGGCGAGTCCGAAGCGCAGCGTCTGCGCCGCGGCGGCGACCGGCAGGGCGACGGCGAGCACCGCTAATGCGATGCGAAAGGCTCTCGATGTGTTGCGCATGCGCTCCTCCTTGTTTCAACCGGGCAGCAAACCGACCCCAATCTTACCTTCGAAACGCCGCCTGCAGCCGCTCCAGCCGCTCATCGCGCTGCGCCTTCGGGAGCACCGCCGCCGCGCTGGCTCCGATCTCGCGCCAGAAGTGACACGCGACCGCGTGCCCGCCGTCGGCAAGCAGCGCCGGATCCTCGTCCGCGCAGCGCTGCCGCGCATGCGGGCAGCGCGTGCGGAAGCGGCAGCCGGAAGGCGGGTCGTGCGCGCTCGGCACGTCGCCTTCGAGAATGATGCGCCTGCGCCGGCCCCCCGGCTGCGGCACGGGAATCGCCGACAACAACGCCTGCGTGTACGGATGTCGCGGTTGCGCAAACAGCTCGCGCTTGTCGGCGTATTCCACGATGCGCCCGAGATACATGACCGCGACGCGCGCCGCGATGTGCTTCACCACCGCCAGATCGTGGGCGATGAAGATGTACGAGAGGCCGAGCCGGCGCTGCAGATCGGACAAGAGATTGATCACCTGCGCCTGGATCGACACATCGAGGGCAGACACCGGCTCGTCGCAGACGACGAGCTTCGGCTCCGCGGCGAGTGCGCGCGCGATGCCGATGCGCTGGCGCTGCCCGCCGGAGAATTCGTGCGGATAGCGTTGTGCGTGCTGCGGCGAGAGTCCCACCAGGCCGAGCAGCTCCGCGACGCGGTCGCGCCGGCGCCCGTCCGCGAGCCCGTGCAACGCGAGCGGCTCTTCGAGCATCTGCCCTACCGTCATCCGCGGGTTGAGCGAAGCGTAGGGATCCTGGAAGATGATCTGCAGCGCGCGGCGCTGCGCGCGGAGCGCGTGACGGTCGAGCGCAAGGAGATCATGGCCGTCGAAGGAGATCGCACCCGAGGTCGGCTCGATCAGGCGCAGTACGAGCCGGCCGGTGGTCGACTTGCCGCAGCCCGATTCGCCGACGAGCGCGAGCGTCTCCCCGGATGCGACCTCGAAGTCGATGCCGTCGACCGCGCGCACGGCGCCCTCCGCCCGGCCGAAGAGCCCTCCGCGCACGGCAAAATGCTTGACGAGCTTCGCGACCGAGAGCAGCGGCTCGCTCACAGCACATTCGCCTCCAGCGGCGCGCGCCAGCACGCTGCGAGGTGCTTGTCGCCCATCGGCATCGGCGGAGGATCGTCGCGCCGGCACTTGTCGATCGCGAACGGACAGCGCGGATGGAAGCGGCACGCCGCGACCGGCTGCAGCGGGTTGGGCACCAGCCCCTCGATTGCGGGCAGGCGCGCTTGCTCGATGTCGAGGCGCGGAATCGATCCGAGCAATCCCACCGTGTACGGATGCTGCGGACGCGCGAACAGCGTTTCGACGGGCGCGCGCTCGACGATGCGCCCCGCGTACATCACCGCGACTTCGTCGGCCAACTCGGCCACGACGCCGAGATCGTGCGTGATGAGGATGAGGGCGGTGCCCGTCTCTTCGCGCAGGGTGCGCATGAGATCCAGGATCTGCGCCTGGATGGTGACGTCGAGCGCGGTGGTCGGTTCGTCGGCGATGAGGAGCTTCGGCTCGCAGGCAAGCGCCATCGCGATCATCACTCGCTGGCGCATGCCGCCCGAGAGCCGGTGCGGGTAATCGTCGAAGCGCCGCTCGGGCGAGGGAATGTGCACGCGGCGCAACATCTCGATCGCCCGCGCTCTGGCCGCTTCGCGCGACGACTTCCGGTGCCGCAGGATGCCCTCGACGATCTGGTCGCCGACGGTGAACGCCGGGTTGAGCGAGGTCATCGGCTCCTGGAAGATCATCGAGAGGCGATCGCCGCGAAGCTCCCGCATCGCAGCCGCGGAGAGTTGCAGCAGGTCCGTGCCGTCCAGGCGAATCGCGCCGGCTGCGATCCGGCCTGCGGGTGCGGGAACGAGGCCCATGATCGACAGCGCGGTGACGCTCTTGCCGCAACCCGATTCGCCGACGAGGCCGAGCGTGTGACCCGCCTCGAGACTGAAGCTCGCGCCGTCGACCGCGGCGAACTCGCCGGCCTCGACGGTGAACGACGTCCGGAGGCCTTCGACCTCGAGCAGCGCAGCCATCAACTCGAAGGATGGGTGCGTGCCGCCTGGAAGCGCTGCACTTCGCTCTCGATCGTCGCGCGGTCGGTGATCCCCGCGGGGCGGGCGCGCGAAGGCAGGCAGGCTACGAAGGGTTGAAAGCGCTCGAGACTCTTCACGTAGAGGCGGCGAAGCTCGACCAGCGGATCGGGATGATCGTCGACGCGAAGATCGAGGAACGGATAAGCCTCGGTGGTGCAGACGAGAAGCGCCACCGACTGCTTGCCGCGCTTGTCGCCGCCGGCCGCTTCTCCCGCTTGCATCGCCGCCATCAGACGCTCGGCGAACGGAAGCTCGCCTCCGGCGTCATAAACCTGCGCGGTGTCCTCGATGACCTGCGGGCCGGTCAGCATGTTGCCGGCGACCGAGAAGCCGTCGCCCCCGATCTGCCCGCACCAGTCGATGCACTCGACGCCGGTGTGCGCGGCGACCCTGCCTTCGGCGTCGACGAGATGCAACTGGCGGTGCTCGCGGCCCGCATCGGGGCTCGTCAGCGCGCGTATGACATCGACGGGCTCGAGACCCTGCGCGAGCATGGTCAGGCCGCGCATACCGTAGAGCGGATTGACCAGTGCCTGCGTCGAGAGTGCGCCGATGCCGCTGTGCGCATACGGACAGAGCGCGCCGACGGCAAAGAAGCGGCTCGCTACGATGACGCCGAGCGCGCCGGCGGCATCGCGCGCAACGATCGACCACGTCATGCGGCTTTCCCCCTTCCCGCCGCCATCATGCTCTTCGCCTCAGCACCGAGGCGATCGGGCGAGCTATATCCGCTCGATGATCGCCGCGATCCCCTGCCCGCCGCCGATGCACATGGTGATGAGCCCGTAACGACCGCCGGTGCGGGCAAGCTCGTACATCGCCTTCACCGTGAGGATGCACCCGGTGGCGCCGATCGGATGACCGAGCGCGACCGCGCCTCCGTTGGGATTGACCTTGGCCGGATTCATGCCCAGCTCCTTCGCGACGCCGAGGGCCTGCGCGGCGAAGGCCTCGTTCGACTCGATAACGTCCATCTGCTCGAGCTTGAGTCCCGCCTTGGCGAGCGCTGATTTGACCGCCGACACCGGACCGAGTCCCATGATCTTCGGGTCGACGCCGGCGTGGCCGTACGAGACGAGCCGCGCCATGGGCTTCAAACCCTTCTTGGCGGCGACGGATTTTTCCATCAGCACGACCGCGGCGGCCGCATCGTTGATCCCGGACGCATTGCCTGCGGTGACGGTGCCGTTCTCCTTGGCGAATACCGCCTTGAGCTTGGCCATGCCCTCGACCGTTGCATCCCCGCGAACGTGCTCGTCGGTATCGAACACGACCGGGCCCTTCTTGCTCTTCAGCTCGATGCCGAGGATCTGGTCCTTGAAGTAGCCCTTGGCGATCGCATTGGCGGCGCGCCTGTGGCTTTCGACGGCGAACGCGTCCTGGTCGCTGCGCGTGATGCCGCACTTGGTGGCGACGTTCTCCGCGGTGACGCCCATGTGGACAGTGTCGAAAGGATCGGTGAGCGCGCCCACCATCATGTCGATGTCCTTGGCGTCGCCCATGCGCGCGCCCCACCGCTGGCTCACGTTCGCGTACGCGCCGCGGCTCATGCTCTCGGCGCCGCCCGCCACCGCGGCGTCGACATCGCCGAGCAGAATGTACTGCGACGCGCTGACGATCGCCTGCATGCCGCTGCCGCACAGGCGATTCAAGGTAAGCGCGCCCGACTCGGGCGGCAGTCCGCCCTTGAGCGCCGCGACGCGCGAGAGATACATGTCGCGCGCCTCGGTGTGGATCACGTTGCCGAACACGCACTGGCCGATCTCCTTCGGATCGACCTTGGCGCGGCTCAGTGCTTCGTGCACGACCTTCGCGGCGAGCTCGGTGGGGGGAATGTCCTTCAGGCTGCCGCCGTAGTCGCCGATCGCCGTGCGCACGCCGCTCAGGATGACGACTTCTCTTGCTGCATTCATGATTTGCCTCCGGGAAGGAGCCGCGTTAACCGGCGCGAAGCGCCGGGTTCAACGCGGCTCATGGGTCCTGTAGCCGATTGACTGTCATGTCAATTATCGCGCGATTCGCGGGACGGCGCACGATCGACGGGTCGCCGAAGATCGAACCATGAGGGACGCGCGGGTTTGCGCGACGAGACCGGAGCCGGTCAGGGGACTTCCAACAGCCGCTTCCGGTGCCACTCGGCGATGCCTTCCTCGGGATAGACGGCGAAATGGGTATGCCCCGCGCCGCTCGGTACCTCTGCCCACGGCACCGCGAAATCGAGCATTATCTCGACCTCTTCCATCGGTTTCGGCAGCGGGGTATCGATCGCCGAGGCGAACGGGTACACCCACTCCTTCCATTGCGGGTCCCACGCCCAGAGTGCGCTGCCGCACTTTTTGCAGAAATGCCGGCGCGCGCTGGACAGTTTGCGTTTCCCGGATTTCTCGTCCTTGATGCGCGCGCGGTAAACGCTGACGTTCTTCTCGCCCTTGAGCTTGAAGGATTTGGTCTCGCCCATGATGTTGATCGCGTAACCGCCTCCACCCGCGGTCTTGCGGCAGATCGAGCAGTAGCAGCGCATGTACGGATAGGGCGTGTGCGATTCCACCGAGAACTTGACCGCGCCGCAGTGGCAGGAACCTTCGAGTCGCATCGTTCGCCTCCTCGCCTGACAGGCCGTCATCATACCGTCGGCTGCGTTCGCGCTAAACTCGGCCAAGAGTTTCGAAGAAGCCAGGAGCCGCTCATGGGCCGCATCAGTCACGCTGTGTCGTTTCCAGGCGCCGCGGGCAACACGCTCGCCGCCCGCCTCGACCTGCCAACCGGGTCGGCGCCGCACGCCTTCGCGCTCTTTGCGCACTGCTTCACCTGTTCCAAGGACACGCGGGCGGCGACCTTCATCAGCGGAGCGCTCGCCGATGCCGGCATCGCCGTGCTGCGCTTCGACTTCACGGGGCTGGGCGGTTCGGAGGGCGACTTCGCGAACACCACCTTCTCTTCCAACGTCGCCGATCTCGTCGCAGCCGCATCCTGGCTGAGAAGCGAGCACCGCGCGCCGGCGATGCTGGTCGGACACAGCCTGGGCGGCGCGGCCGTGCTCGCCGCCGCAGCAAGTATTCCCGAAGCGGTGGCGGTCGCGACCATCAACGCTCCTGCCGATCCCGCGCACGTCGTGCATCTCTTCGCCTCGCAGCGTGCCGAGATCGACGCGCACGGCGAAGCCGAAGTCGAGCTGGAGGGCAGGAAGTTTCGCATCCGCCGCGAGTTCCTCGACGACGTTGCCGAACGGAAGCTCACGGTCGCGATCGCCGCGCTCAACCGCGCCCTGATCGTGTTCCATGGGCCGCGCGATGCCACGGTCGGCATCGACAACGCGTCGCAGATCTTCCTCGCGGCGAAGCATCCGAAGAGCTTCGTCTCGCTCGACGACGCCGATCACGTGCTGAGCCGGCGCTCCGATGGCCAATACGTCGGCGCCGTGCTCGCGGCATGGGCGAGCCGTTACCTGCCGGCGCGCTCGCCCGACGCGCGCTCGCCCGACGGCCCGCGCGACGTCGTGCTGGTGCGCGAGACCGGCGCGAGCAAGTTCCAGGAGGAGATCGCGGCCGGATCGCATCGGCTCATCGCCGACGAACCTGTCTCGGCCGGCGGCGAGGACAGCGGCCCGTCGCCCTACGATCTACTCACTGGAGCGCTCGGCGCGTGCACCGCCATGACGATCCGCCTGTACGCCGACTCGAAGAAGCTGCCGCTCGAGCGCGTGCGCGTCAACCTGCACCACGAGAAAATCTACGCGAGGGATTGCGCCGAATGCGAGACGAAAGAGGGCCGGATCGACCGCATCGAACGCGTCATCGAGCTCGAAGGCCCGCTCGACGACGCGCAGCGCGCCAGGCTCCTCGAAATCGCCAACAAGTGCCCCGTGCACCGGACGCTGCACAGCGAGGTGTTCATTCCGACCCGGCTGGGCTAGGGCCTGTTAACGGGCCCTAGCCCGCATTCGCGTGTCACGTTCAACCGCCGAGCGCGTTGAAGACGAGGAGCACAGTGACGTTGGCCATCGCGTGAACGGCGGCGGTGATTGCGAACCCGTCGCGCCCGCGCCGATCGGACCACACGGTCAATGTGGTCGAGAGCACGAGCGCGAGCCAGGCCACGCCGGCCACATGCCACCATCCTCCGGCCCAGTAGTGCGAAAGCGCGAAGACGAGCGCGAGGATCGCGATCCGAAGCGGCGCCGCTCCGCCGATGATCCGCCGCACTGCGAGCCACACGACGAGCATGAGCGCGGTCTCGAGGATGGGCGCAACCAGAACGGCGATGACAGTGTTGAGCGGAGTGTCGTCCAGCTCGGGCAGTTCGACCGGCCTGAAATGCTCGACGATATCAATGATGAGCGGAAAGATCAGGAGCGAAGGGAGCGTTCCGATGAGCCAGGCCCGCACTACGTAACGGAAGCGAGAACCGCTCGTGTCGAGAAGCCCGCGAAAAGGATTCATAGCGATGCCATAATCGCATGTCTTGATTGTCGCGTGCGAATGCACCGCCCGAGCTGATCCCATGAAGCTGCGCAGCGTGGCCATTGTCATCGTGCTGCTCCTCACGTCTCGCGCCGGCGCCGCGCTGGCCGCCGACTCGACGCGCACCACCGCGACGCCGATCGAGCACCTGATCGTGATCGTCGGCGAGAACATCACCTTCGACAATCTGTTCGCGACCTACGAGCCGCCGGCCGGCGAGACGGTCGCCAACCTACTCTCTCGCGGCATCGTCGACCGCGACGGCAAGCCCGGCCCGCGCTTCGGCGACGCGACGCAGCGCGAGGCGAGCGTTCGCGACCATTACGCGGTGACGCCGACGACGACCGGTGCCTACGCGACGCTGCCGCAACCCGGCACAAACTACGCGAAGGGCTTGCCGCGCGACGCACCCGACACGCGCTTCCCGTCCGATCTGCCGAACGGTCCCTTCCGCATCACGCGTTACGTTGCCTACGAGAGCCCGGTCGGCGATCCGATACACCGCTTCTTCCAGATGTGGCAGCAAATCGACGGCGGGAAGAAGGACCTGTTCACCTGGGTCGCGCTCACGTCGGGCGAAGGCTCTCGCACGCGCGACGACACCAAATCGAGCACGAACCAGGGCGGCGTGGCGATGGGCTTTTATGGCATGGCGAGCGGCGACATGCCGTACTTTCGCGAGCTCGCTCAAAAATTCGCGATCGCCGACAACTATCATCAACCGGTGATGGGCGGCACCGGCGCCAATTTTCTCGCACTCAGCACCGGGCACGCCGGCGTCTATCTCGAGAACGGCAAGCCCGCGACGCCGCCGCCGAATCAGATCGAGGATCCCGATCCACGCGAGGGCACGAACAACTGGTACCGGCGGTCGGGTTATCGCGGCGGCTCGTACACGGCGTGCGCAGATCCAAGCCAGCCCGGCGTCAAGGCGATCCGCGACTATCTCGCGAGCCTGCCGTACAAGGCGTTCCACGACGGCAACTGCGCGCGCGGCAGCTATTACATCGTCAACAACTATTCGCCGGGTTACAGCTTCGACGGCTCGCCGCAGCAGCTCGGCGCAAGCAAGTACGTCCTGCCGCCGCAGACCGCGCCCGAGATCGGCAGCGCGCTCGCGAAGAAGGGCGTGTCATGGAAGTGGTACAGCGGTGGCCGCACCGTGACCGGCGTCGACAAGGACCTGTACTGCTCGATCTGCGACCCGCTCACGCATTCGAGCGCGGTCATGAACGGGCCGCTGCGCGCGAACCTGCAGGGCCTCGACGCGCTCTACCGCGACTTGGGCGACGAGACGACGCTGCCCGCGGTGTCGTTCGTGATCCCGCCCAATCCGGAGTCGGGACACCCCGCGTTTTCGACCGTCTTCGAGCTGGAGCGATTCGTGAAGAGCGTGGTCGCAAAAGTCCAGGCGAGCCCGGCCTGGAGCAAGACCGCCATCCTTGTCACCACCGACGAAGGCGGCGGCTATTACGACAGCGGCTACATCCAGATCATCGATTTCTTCGGCGACGGCACGCGCATTCCGCTCATCGCCGTGTCGCCGTTCGCGAAGAAGGGTTACGTGGACCATACCTATTACGATCACGCCTCGGTGCTCAAATTCATCGAGCGTAACTGGAAGCTGCCGCCGCTGTCGGACGCGAGCCGCGACAACCTGCCCAACCCGGTGACGAGCGCGACCGATCCGTACGTGCCAACGAACCGCCCGGCGGTGGGCGACCTCATGAACCTGTTCGATTTCGGGGGACGTTGACCATGATCCGGATCATGGCGGGCATCGTGTGCGGGATCGTCGCGTGGTTCATCGTCGCGACGATCGGCAATCTCGTCATCCGCCTTTCCTGGCCGGACTACGTCGCGGTCGAGACTTCGATGGCGTTCACGCTCCCGATGCTGCTGGCAAGGCTCCTGGTCGGCGCCGTCGCATCGCTCTCCGCGGGAGCGTTGGTGGGATGGATCGCGCGCGGAAGCGGCAAGGCGGTCATGGGGTGCGGCATACTCCTCACCCTGCTGTTCATTCCGATCCATTACAACCTCTGGGACAAGTTCCCGCTCTGGTACCACGCGGCGTTTCTGATCTCGATCTTCCCGCTCACGCTCGCAGGCGCGTACCTGTCCGCAAGCGCAAACCGCGCTGCGCCAATCGCCTAACGGCGCGCTAGCTCGCGTCCCATATCCACGCCTCGGACAGGCCGATCTCGGAGAGCTCCGCCGCGCGCAGATGCGCTTCGTTGGCGCAGAAGAATTCGTCGAGTTGCGGCGGGGCGACCGGCGTGCCGGCGAGCATCGCGTGCACCTGTCCGCGATGATGGATCTGATGCTGGAACAGGTGCGCGAGGAGGCGCGTGGCGACTTCGCTCTGCACGCTCGCACGGCGCATCACCGGGATCGGCATGGCGAGCTTCGCGTCGTCGAGCGTCGCGCAGGCGTCGATCAGGCGCCTGTCCACGACGCGCTGCTCGACGGCCAGCGCCGCGCAGGTGTCGAACGGCTCCTCGGGATCGAAGAAGCGATTCGCCTCCCGATTGGGCTCCTGCCGCCGCAGTCCTCGCTCGAGCGCGTCGACGTAATACCAGTCCACGGTGAGGATGTGGTTGAGCGTGGCCTTGATGGAAGGAAAGAAGCTCGTCCGCGGGGCGATGAAATCGACCTGGGAAAGCTTTCCGCACGCCGTGAGGAGCCGATGGTTGGACCAGGCGTTGTTGCACGCCATGGTGAAGCAATGATGGGCCAGCGGTGAGAGAGGCACGGCAGGTTCTCCGAGGGCGGCGGCGGGAGGGCGACTTATAATAGCCTCCTGCCCAAAAGGCCAACTATACGATCGGTGCGACCACCCATGCCATCGACGACGTCTGCAGCAAGGAGAGAAACCGAAACCACGGCCCGCTGGACCTGGCTCCCGCGACCGGGAACCTGGAAGTATTACGCGCTCCTCGGCGTCGTCGGCATTTTCATTCTTGGCCCGCTCGGCGGGCTCGCAGCGTCGTACATGAACTTCTCGCTTGGCTTCTTCGTCGGCGGACAGGTGCTCGCCGGGATCCTCGGCTCGACCGTTACCTTCGGCTACGGAGCTTCGGGCCGTCACGGTGCGAACTTCATCCAGACCACCGCGGCATCGGTGGCCGGCATGAGCGCGATGGCGGTGGTTATCCAGGCCATGGTGTGGCTCGGTCTACCGCAACCGCCGATCTGGCAGCTCATGCTCTACATGCTTTGCATCGGCATGTTCGGCGTCGGCGTCGGGATGCTCTACACGCCGATCCTCGTCGACCGGATGCAGCTCAAGTTTCCGTCGGGGCTCGCCGTGGCCAACATCCTGCGCGCGCTCACCGACGTGGACCTTCTGCGCCGGTCGGTCACGCGGCTTTTCGGCGGCATGGGGCTCGGGATCGCGGGCGGCATCCTCGCGGCGAAGTCGGCAATCATCGGCGCGACCGATCTCTCGACCTCCACCTTCGGCGCCGGGATGATCGTCGGCGCGCGCATCGGCGTGCCGGCCATCGTCGGCGGCCTGGTCGGCTGGGCGCTGATCCCTTATTTCATCTCGATCGGCTGGTTGAAGGAGGGCGAGCCGTTCCGCAAGATCACCTTCCTCATCGCGCTCGGGATGATCATGGGCGCGGCGCTGATCGATGTCTCGCTCGTCCTCTTCCGCGCCTACCGGCGCATCCAGCAGCGCGCGGGCAAGCCGGTCGAGCAGGAAGACTGGAAGCGCACCAACATCCGCAGGCTCGTCCTCTGGGTCGTCTTCTGGGGCATCGCCGTCGTTGTCACGGGATCGCAGGTGCTGCACCAGCCGGTGGGCTATCTCGCCTTCGCGGTGATCCTCGTGTTCGTGTTCGCCATGGTGAACGGGATCTCGGTGGGCATCACCGACAGCAACCCGATCTCGTCGGCCTTCGTCGTGACCGTGGTTCTCATGGCGGCAATCGGTCTCAAGGAACCGATCGTCGGCCTCCTTGCCGCGACCGTGCTCCTGGTATCCACGAGCGAAGCCTGTGACATGCAGCAGGATCGCTCGACCGGATGGCGCCTCGGCACCAACCGCACCATCCAGTTCCGCTTCCAGGTCGCCGGCATCGTCATGGGAGCGATCATGGCGGTGGTCTTCGCGGAGCTCTTCATGAGCGCGTACCCGGTGCTCAAGCTCGACCAGACTACGCTTCCGGCCGACCAGCAGCCGGAGCGCTGGGCCTCGGCAATGACCTACAAGTTCGTCGGCGCGCTGCGGAGCCTGACTGACGACAAGCCTTATTTGCGCACGGCGATCTGGGTCGGGCTCGGGATCGGGTTCGCGACCGAGCTGCTGCGCAAGATGATCAAGTCGCACCAGATGTACAAACGCTTCGTTGCCGCGGGCCGCGTCGGGTATTCCACCGATTTTCTGCTCGACGCCGTGATCCTGCCTTCGCCCTATGCGTCGTCGTTCGGCGGTTTCCTGAACCTCGCGACCTCGTCGTGGTTCGCCGCCGGCGGCGTGCTGGCGAGCCTCATGAACACCCTGAAGAGCAAGGACAAGACCAAGGAGAAGGCGGAGCCGGCGCTGCCGGAGGACATGAGCACGTCTTCGCTCGTCGGCGGCGGTCTCATCGCGGGCGATGCGCTCGCTGCGTTGGGCCTCGGCTTGGCCGGATTGCTGGCGACGGTCTTCGGCTGACAGACCCATGCTCGACCGCACGATCAAGCCAAGCTCCATCGTCAACTACCTCGACCAGTACGTCATCGGTCAGGACGACGCGAAGAAGATCATTGCGGTCGCCGTTTATGCGCATTACCGGAAGATCTCGCGCTCGGAGAGCAACCACGCACGCATCACCAAGAGCAACGTCCTCCTGATCGGCTCGTCGGGCACCGGCAAGACGCTGATGTGCGAGACCCTGTCGCGGTTCCTCGACGTGCCGTTCGTGACCGCCGAGGCGACCTCGCTCGCGCAGACCCGCTACGTGAACGAGGAGATCGACGCGATGCTGCAGCGGCTCCTCGACAAGGCGGACGGCGACGTCGCCAAGGCGCAGAGCGGGATCGTGTTCATCGACGAGATCGACAAGCTCAAGGCCAACGACGGCACGCCGCGCGGCACCTCGGGCGAGGGCGTGCAGCATGCGCTGCTGAAGATCATGGAAGGCGCGCCGGTCAAGCTCGGCAGCACGCAGTATCTCGACACGACCAACGTGCTTTTCATCTGCGGCGGCGCCTTCGTGGGTCTCGAGGAGATCATGGCGCAGACGCATGGCTACCAGTTCATCTCCACGACCACCGAGGACAACCAGAAAATTCTCGAGCGGCTCAACTCGCGCGTGAAGCCGACCGATCTTTTCACCTACGGGCTCATTCCGGAGTTCACCGGGCGGCTGCCGATCGTTGCGCACTTCCAGGACCTGAGCCGAAAGATGCTCGTGCGCATCATGGTCGAGCCGCGCGACTCGATCTACAGCCAGTTCCGCGAGATCTTCGAGGCCGAAGGCGTGGACCTCACGATCGAGCCGATGGTCTTCGACCAGATCGCGGAGATCGCCTACGAGTACAAGACCGGCGCGCGGAGCCTGCGCGGCATCGTCGAGGAGCTGATCACGCCGATTCTCTTCGTCGTTCCCGACGATCCCACGATCCGGAAGGTTCGCATCAGCTCGCTGTTCAGCGCGCCGACCTTCGTGAAGTCGGCGCGATAACTCGCCCTCCCGTCGATGAGACCGACGCACGGCGAGGTTGAATCGCCCTACGCCTGGCTGCGTCTCGGGGTCAGCCTCGCGCTCTCGACCATTGGCGGCGTCGGCATGTGGTCGGTGGTCGTCGCGTTGCCCGCCGTGCAGCAGGATTTCGGCGTCGCACGCGGCGACGCGTCGCTCTCCTACACCTTCACCATGATCGGCTTCGGGCTCGCGAGCATCGTGATGGGGCGGCTCGCCGATCGCTTCGGGATCATGGTGCCAGTGATCATCGGCACAGCAGGGCTTGCGCTCGGATTCGCCGGCGCCGGTCTCGCGCCGGGGCTGTGGGCGTACGCGCTCGCGCAGGGTCTGCTCATCGGCGCGGGCAGCGCGGCGACCTTCGCGCCGCTGCTCGCCCACGTATCGCTGTGGTTCTCGCGCCGGCGGGGCATCGCGGTGGCGCTCTTCGCGAGCGGCAACTATCTCGCCGGTACGGTGTGGCCGCCGATCGTGCAGCACTTCATCCAGAGCGCCGGCTGGCGCGAGACCTATTTCGGGATCGGCGCGTTCTGTCTGGCGACCATGCTGCCGCTCGCGCTGCTCCTGCGGCGGCCGCCTCCCATGGTCGAGCTGGAGCTTCACGGCGTGCGCAAGGCAACTCCAACCGCCGTTCACGCGCTCGGGCTTTCGAACGGTGCACTGCAGAGGCTGCTCGTCGTCGCCGGCGTGTGCTGCTGCGTGGCAATGTCGATGCCGCAGGTGCATCTCGTGGCCTATTGCAGCGACTTGGGCTACGGCCCGGCGCGCGGCGCGGAGATGCTCTCGCTGATGCTCGCCTGCGGCATCGTGAGCCGGGTGAGCTTCGGCTTCATCTGCGATCGCATCGGGGGCCTGCGCACGCTGCTTCTTGGCTCGACGCTGCAGGGAGTCGCGCTGCTGCTCTTCCTTCCCTTCAGGGGACTCGTCTCGCTGTTCTTCATCTCCGCTCTGTTCGGGCTGTTCCAGGGAGGCATCGTCCCGTCCTACGCGATCATCGTGCGCGAGTTCTTTCCCCCGCGGGAAGCGGGCGCGCGCGTCGGCGCGGTGATCACGGCCACGCTCTTTGGCATGGCGCTCGGCGGCTGGATGTCCGGAGTGATCTTCGACCTGACCGGCTCGTACCAGGCCGCGTTCGTAAACGGGATCCTCTTCAACCTGGCCAACGTCTCGATCGCGCTCTTCCTGCTGCGGCGGTCGACCGCGCGGCCCGCGTTCGCGTGAGCGAAAGATCTAGCCTGACCCCATCAAGCGGTCGGCGAGGACGATGATGCTCTCGGCGGAGACGTCGACCGGGACGCTGGCGCGCCGTTCGCCCCTGCCCGGGCCGTTTTCGTCCGGGCGCGCGATGAACGCGGTGCGCAAGCCGAGGGCCGTGGCCGCGGCGAGATCGGACGAGTGCGCCGCCACCATCATCGTTTCCTCCGGAGCACAGTCGAACGCTGCCGCAGCCGAAAGATAGACGACCGGCTTCGGCTTGTAGTCGCGCGCGATCTCCGCGCCGAGGATCGCATCCCATGGAAAGCCGTTGCGCCGCGCGAGATCGACCATCAGCGAAATGTTGCCGTTCGAGCACGGCGCGATCCGAAACTTCGCGCGCAATCGCGCGAGCCCGGTGGTCACGTCGGGCCAGGCATCGAGACGGTGCCACGCGAGATTGAGCTCGACGCGCGTGGGCTCGTCGATGCGATCGAGCCCGAAGCGTGGAAGAATCGCGTCGAGATTGCGGCGGTGGAGGACGTCGAGTTTGCTGAACGGCAGGCGACCGCTCCGCACTTCGTCCATCGCCGGCTGATATTCGCCGCGCCACGCATCGGCAAACGCTTCGAAATCGATCGCTGCACCCTGCGGTGCGAGGATCGTGCGGGCCTCCCGTGCGATCGAGCCGCGCCAGTCGACGAGCGTTCCGAAGACATCGAAGAAGAGCGCTTTCACCCTTTCCATGCGGTTTCCTCGTGGCTGCGGGCCTTAGCGCTGTGATGGAAGCTGCGGTGGGTCATCGAAGAATTCGTGCATCAGGAAGTCCTCCAATCCCGCGTTGTCGGCAAGGCGCGCCGACAGCACATAGTCGCGGTCGTGACGAACCGATCGCCAGACGAAATCATTCTTTGAGTTCTCGCGGATGACCTCGATCATCCTGCGCACGACTGCGATGCGCATGTCGCTGTTGTTGCCCTTGCGCACCTCGATGAGTTGCGGCGTTTTACGCTGCATATCCGGGTTCCAGCCATAGAATTCGAATGCGGCGTCGTCGTAATCCATACGCTTGATCTGGAACACCCCGCCAGCTCTCTTCTTGTCCCGGGCCGCGACGCCGTTCGCCGGTTCAGGGAGATTTGCGGCGATGGCGGCATTCACGCGAGCACTTTCGTCGCTGAGCGCGGGCGCGTCCAGCTCACCGCGCGCCTGCCGCCTGGCCTGGACGTACGCCCAGAGGTCCGGCAGTCTTTCTGACGATGGCGCGGAAGGCGTCGGCGAGGCGGCAGGCGTCGACGGCGCAGGAGGCGTCGACGGGGCAGGAGGCGTCGCCGGCGCGGGAGGCGGCAATCGAAGGGAAGACTCCTCCTTGGGCGCCAGCGCAATGACCGACGTCTCCACCTTCGGCGTGCTCGCCCGCGATGGCGCGCGCAACGCTGTCTTCGCTGGAGGCGCCGGCGCTCCCCTTGGCTCCGGCACCCGTGCCTGGGCCGGCGCGGGCGGGGGCGCCGGCGGGACGATGGCCGCGAGGCGCACCTGCAGGCGATCGCTCGCCCGGTCCGTTATCTCGTCTGATGCTGCGAAGAGCTTCGTTTGCGGCAACCAGAACAGCAGTGCTGCGAGATGGAGCAGCAGCGACAGCGCGATCGTCAACCAGAGCGTAGGGACGATGACGCCTTCGTGCGGGTAACGCGGTTCGTCGAGCCAGTGGTACATGGGTCACTTGGATGCGCAGGCCGAACACTGTCCGTCGACGGCTTGCTAGGGCGACGCGGGATGAATCTTCAAGGATACTGTGACATGCCAGGCGAGCGGCTGTTCAGAAGCGCGCCTTATCTGAAGACAACGGATGATCCCTGGCGGTCTTGCGCCCGAGGCGCGCCGGCGTTATTATGCCAACAGCATATTTCGCACGCGCACCACGGGGTCGGCGAGGCCCGGCAGGTGCGGGTGTGCTCCAGGAGAACGAAGCGATGCGTTCGAAGATCGCGGGTGCGCTGCTCGCCGCAGGTTTATCTCTTCTCGCCAATCCGGGCGCTCTCGCCCAGTGTCCTGCCCCGGTTCCGGTCGAAGGCGCGCCGCCTCCGGCGCCGCTGCCGCTGTTTCCGCCGGACAACTGGTGGAACACGGACGTTTCGGCGGCGCCTGTCGACGCCAATTCCGCGAGCTTCATTGCGTTCATCAACAACGGCGGTACGCGCCACCTGCATCCCGACTTCGGCGGCGAGGCGTCGCCGGGAAGTGTGGCGATCTACGGCATGCCTTATGCGATCGTCGACGGCACGCAACCGAAGCTGGCGGTGAGCTTCGATTACTGGGACGAGAGCGACGGCGTGAATTACGCGACCCGGCAGGGCATCCCCTTTTATCCACTGCCCGCGCAGGCGATCGTCCAGCCGCACTGGGTCGAAGGCGGATCGCCAGGAAACGTCGATCAGCGCAGCCAGGAGGACCGGCACCTCCTCGTCATCGACTGCACCAACCGCTATCTCTACGAGCTGTACAACGTCTTCTACGACTCGACGCATTCGCAGTGGTACGCAGGCTCCGGCGCCTTCTTCGACATGAACACGAACAACCGACGCCCGGACGGCTGGACATCGGCCGATGCTGCCGGGCTCGCGATCCTGCCGGGACTCGTTCGCTACGACGAGGCATGGAATCCTGCAGTGACCGACATCGGCCACGCGTTCCGCGTCACCGTGCGCTCGACCAACGGCTACGTCTATCCCGCGTCGCATCGGGCGGGGTCGACCGTCGGCGCGCTGCCGATGGGCGCTCGCTTGCGGCTCAAGACGAACGTCGGCGGCGCGGATCCGGCGCTGCGCACGAGCGATCCGAACGTGCAGAGGATCTTTCGCGCCATGCAGAAGTACGGTCTCATCGTCGCCGACAACGGCAGCGACATGTACATCACCGGGACGTTCGACACGCGCTGGAACAACAACATCCTCAACCCGGCATTCTCGCTGCTCACCGCGAGCGACTTCGACGTCGTCCAGCTCGGCTGGAAGCCGGCGAGCGGCGCGCCCGCGCTCGCTTCGATCAGCGCGAGTCCGAATCCGGTGGTCGGCGGCAACCCATCGACCGGCACCGTGACGCTGGCCGCTCCCGCGCCGGCCAACGGCGTGGTCGTGGCGTTGTCGAGCGCGAGCAACAAGGCGGTCGTTCCCGCGAGCGTCACGGTCGGGCAGGGTGCAAGCTCGGCGAACTTTGCGATCACGACATCGGGCGTTGTTACGCAGAACCTGATCACGCTCTCGGCTACGTACAACAGCGTCACCAAGACGACGACCTTGACCGTCAATGCTGCGGCCGCCGGGGCGCTGGCGACGTTCACACTCAACCCGACGGCGGTCGTGGGCGGCAATCCGTCGACTGGAACCGTGACGCTGACCGCGCCTGCGCCTCCGGGAGGGGCGTTGGTGACCTTGACGAGCTCGAGCCCCTCGCGCGCTGCAGTGCCGGTGAACGTCGTCGTGGCGGCAGGCACGACGGCCAAGAGCTTCACGGTGACGACGACGCCGGTGAAGAGAGACTCCAGCGTGACGCTCTCCGCGACCTACGCCGGCGTGAAGAAGACAACGAAGCTCACCGTGAAGCACAGGTAAGCTCCTGCGGCGCGGCGCGGGCGGTGGTAGAGTTCCGTGCCATGGCCACGGAGCTTCTGTTCCGGAGCGACGCCTACCTCAGGAGTGCGGAAGCGCGGGTCGTCGCTGTTAGCGAGCGCGGCATCGAGCTCGAGCGCACGATCTTCTATCCGCTCGGCGGCGGTCAGGCCGGCGACACCGGCGTGCTCGTGCGCGAGAACGGCGAGCGCATCGCCATCCTCGATACGCGCAAGGGCGAGACGCTCGACAGCGTGCTGCACGTCGCCGCGCCGTCGTCGGCGCAACCCGAACTGGGCGAGCGCGTGAAACTCGAGATCGACTGGCCGCGCCGGCACGCCCTGATGCGCCTGCACACGGCGCTGCACGTCATGTCGTGCGTGGTGGTCGCGCCCGTCACCGGCGGCAACATCGCGCCCGACAAGGCGCGGCTGGATTTCGACATCGACATGAGCCTGCTCGACGCGGGAAGGATCGAGCATGAAACCAACGCGCTCATTGCCCGTGGCGCCCAAACCGGGATCGAGTGGATCACCGATGAAGAGCTCGACGCACGACCCGAGCTGGTCAAGACGATGAGCGTGCAGCCGCCGCGCGGGGCGGGACGCGTGCGGCTGGTGAGAATTCCCGGCATCGACCTGCAGCCCTGCGGCGGCACTCACGTCGCCAATATCGCCGAGATCGGCGGCATCCGCGTGCTCAAGATACGCAGCGAAGGCAGGCGCAACCGGCGCGTCGAGATCGCGCTCGCCGCCTGATCGCGCATGAACGAACAGGCAAATCCGCTGCCCGCGAACGAGCGCATCGCCACGCTCGACATCGTGCGCGGCTTCGCGCTGCTCGGCATCCTTATCATGAACATGCCGGGCTTCGCCAACTCGTTCTTCATCGAGGCCGACGGCTCGCATCTGTGGACGAGCCCGATCGATCTCGGCGCCGAGCTTCTGCGCGACATGCTGTTTTCGGGCAAGTTCAACAGCATGTTCAGCCTGCTCTTCGGCATCGGCTTCACCATTCAGCTCGGGCGTCTTTCCGCGCGCGAGCCTGAGCGGGCCACCTGGATCTACACGCGCCGGCTGCTGGCGCTCTTCGCCTTCGGCGTGCTGCACGCCACCGTGTTCTGGACCGGCGATGTGCTCCACATCTACGCCGTGCTGGGGTTCCTGCTGCTCCTCCTGCGCAACGTGCCCAATCGCGTGATCTACGCGCTGATCGCGGCGTGCCTCCTGTATCCGGCCCTGTCGGGGACGCTGCGCCTTCTGATCGTCACGCCGGAGATGGTCGCCCAGAGCGTTCTTGCCCAGCAGGCGTGGGAGGCTTCGAACAATCTCGCCTACGGCCACGGCTCGTTTTTCACGGCCGCGCGCGAGCATGGGCGCGAGGCGCTGTACTTCTACACCAACCCGCTCATGCTCTGGGGCACACTCGGGTTCTACGTGCAGATGACGACCACGATGCTGATCGGCTTCCTGGTCGGGCGCAACGGCTGGGTGCGGCGCATTCCGGAGCTGATGCCGTGGATCAGGCGCCTGCAGTGGTGGGCGCTCGGCGTGGGCGTGATCTGCGCATTCGCGTTCGGCATCCTCGGCGAGCTCAATCGCACGCCGGGACCGTCTCCGGAAAAGATCGTCGTCAACATCAGCTATGTGTTGTGCCGGCTCGGGATGATGATCTTCTATGTGCTGACCATCGTGCGTCTGGCGCAGTTGCGGCCCTGGCAGAAGCGCTTCGCTCCCATCGCCGCCGCCGGCCGCATGCCCCTATCGAACTATCTGCTGCAGACGCTGATCGCAACGACGATCTTCTACGGCTGGGGCTTCGGGTTGTGGGGCAAGGTGGGACCCGCGTGGGGCCTCGTCCTCGCTTTCGCGATCTTCTTCGTGATCCAGGTGCCGCTGTCGGTGTGGTGGCTGCGGCGCTTCGAATACGGCCCGATGGAGTGGCTGTGGCGCGTCCTCACCTATGGGCACCGGCCGGCTCCGGCAACGCGAACCGCCCAGGCAGTGACTCCTTCGCACTGACCGATTAGATCGTCAGCTTTCGCAACAGCTCCGGGTTCTTGATCACCGTGTTCTTCCGCCCGGGCGGCGCGCCGTACAGGCTCGCGGGCGGATTGGTCTCGAGCCGATTCAGTACCGACGCGTCGGTGCAGCGCTTGTCGAATACGACCGACACCCGGTCGGCGCTGACGCTCCCGAGAGCGAAGCACGCTTGGCCGAGCTTGGCGTTGAGCGGCTTGAGCACGGCGTCCGCGACGACCTCGCCGGGGGCACCAGGGCCCGCAAGTTGCAGGTCGAAAGCACGCGGCTTTGCCGGCGGCCCCGGGGTCACGGCGATGACCTTGGCCAGTCCGACGAGCTCGCTGGCGAGAAGGTCTTCGGAGTGAGCATCGGGCATGCCATCGATGTAGAGCGTGACTTTCTGGCTGGTGACGTTCGCGTGCTGCAAGAAGAAGTCGCGCGAGAACTCGTCGGCAATCTCCGCGCCGATCGCATTGAGCGCTTCCTCCTCGCTGGCCCAGCTGCCGATTCCCTTGGGCAAGGTGGTGCTGTAGTAGATTTCCTCCCCCGTTTCGCGATCGATGCATTTGACGGTCCACGAAGTAAGCGTGTACTTGGTGACGACGAGGCCAGACGCCTGCAAACGGACGGAAAGCTTCTTGAGCTTCGCCTCGCCGATCACCGCAAAGTCCGCGCCCTTGTCCGCATCGCTGCCGCCCTCCGCCCAGGTGCGAAAGCCGAACGACTTGATGCGCTCCTTGAGAATGTTCTCGGCCACCGGGGAGGGCTGCGGCGGAGCGTCCGCCTGATCGGCGTCGCGGACCGAGATGCGGACCGATACCTTCGGGTCGCCGCTGGCGCGAATGAACTCGATCCGCTCTTCGCGCGACATCTGGTTGAGAGACTTCTGGACGGCCTTGACGTTGACCACGGCCTCGGTGGTCATCGACATGAGGCCGTCCTTGCCCATGTGTGGCTCGCTTTCTCGGACCACGGTCCTGATGAAGTTGTTGCTCTTGGGCAGCAGCCGTTCCCTGAACAGGTCGTAGTTCTTGTTGAGCGAGTTGGCGTCGAGCAGGAGACCGAGGGTCTTCTCGACAAGCTGTTCCTTGGAGTCCGCGCGCAGGTCGCTTTGCAGCAACGCCTTGTCGCTCTGGTACCGGGAGTCGGTAGGGTCGATCAGTCCCACCGCTGAGAGGACCAGCATTCCAGGCTCGGCTTGCGGGGTCGCAGCGGCACGCGCGGGTGCGGGAGCCGTCGAGGGCGACGCGACCTTCTTCTCCGACGGTGATGATCCGGGGGTATGCGCACTCGAGCCGGGATCAGCAGACTGCCGCTGACTCACGAACCATGCGCCGGCGCCGAGCGCAATGATGCCCGCGATGACAAGGGTTGCGACCGCTGGAATCCGCGAGCGCTTCGCCGGCGCTGTCGCCGCAGGGGCGGCGGGAGGCCTCGTCGGCTCTCGGTCGACGGGCGTCGGGGCGCCGGACGCCGCGGTGGCGGGACCCGCGATGAGCGTGGGGTCGGCATTGCCGACCGGTGCGGCCGCGGTGACAGGAACGGCCGCTCCTGGCGCTGCGGCCCGGATCGCTTCCGCGAACTCCTGCGCCGTCTGGAAGCGCTCCTCGGCGCGCTTGGCGAGCCCTTTGCGCACGACGGAGTCCATGGCGGGGGACAGTTGCACATTGAGCGTGGAGGGCGCGAGCGGCTCCTCCTTGAGCACCTTCTGCATCGTCGTCGTTGCCGTCGACCCGGCGAACGGCCGCTCGCCGGTGAGGAACTGATAGAGGATCACTCCGGCGGAAAAAAGATCCGAGCGCCCGTCCACCGGCAGGCCCATGATCTGTTCGGGCGACATGTAGGCCGGCGTCCCCATCACCGTACCCGCCTGCGTGAGGTTCGACGATTCGATATGGGCAATGCCGAAATCGGCGACCTTCACAGATCCATCCGGGAGCAGGAAGATGTTGGCGGGCTTGACGTCGCGGTGGATGACGCCCTGTCGATGCGAATAATCGAGCGCGCTCAGGATCTGCGACATGATGCGCACGATGTCGGCGGTCTTGAAGCGCTCGTTGCTCTGAAAGCATTCCTTGAGCTCGCGCCCCTGGACGTACTCCATCGCGATGAACCAGGTGCCGTTGTCTTCTCCAAGATCGTAGATCGCGACGATGTTGGGGTGATTCAGCCGGCCCGCTGCCACGGCTTCGCGGCGAAAGCGGGCGATTACCGCCTCCGGCTGATCGCTGGCGAGCTGGTCGGAACGGATGGTCTTGAGCGCGACCACTCGCTTGATCGCAGGGTCGTAGCCCTCGTAGACCACGCCCATCGCGCCGCGCCCGATCTCGCGCCGGATTTCGTACTTGCCGATGGTGCTGATCTCTGGCATGCCTCGCTCCGTGGCCCGAGACGGCGACGCCGGCGGCGGGCCGGCGTCGTGGATTTCAGAGCTTAAGCGCTCACTTGTACTTGGCGTCGATGTCCCACACCGACTTCTGCACCAGACGTTGCACCATGGTGTCGAGGGACACGCCGCCCTGCTGCGACTGGTGGATACCGAGCGCTCCCGATGACGTAGCGCCGATCTCCATTTTCTCTTCGGTGTAACCGGTCGCGACCTGCTCGGTCGTCTCGGCGTTGATGATCTTGTACCGCATGCCGATGACCCAGACGCTGGTTGCTTCATCGGAGTGCACCGACCCGACGGCGGTGCCACTCACCGCGCCCGCCTGCGCCCCGCCGCGCGAGCCGCTGAAGGCGCCCAGGAGTCCCGCCATCTGCCCGAGCGTCCTACCGTCGAACCCTTGCTGGGCCGAAGCGACCTGCTCGGTCTTCAAAATGTCGAACTTGACGACGTACTTTGTGGTCTTGAGCTTGCCCATCTTCAGGAACTTGCGCGCCTGGTTCGGGTCGCCGAGGTTGTACGCCAGCTCGAATTCGTTGAGCAACGGCCCGAGATTCGAGCGCTCCAACACCGTGAAGTTGGCGCTGCTCAATTCGACTTCGCCGAAGTCCGCGATGTTGTTCGCCGTGAATTTCTGCAGGAAGGTTGCATTGTTGCTCTTGATCTCCCCGGGAATGACGATGACCGCCGGCCCCTTCTTGCCGGCATTGGTATACGTCACGGGCTGATAGATCGTCTGGTCGGCGGCGGCGTTTGCCTTCTGCGAGGTCTCCTTGCCGGCCGTGGGCGACGGATTGCCCCACGTCGGCTGCCCCGACGCGAGCGACGCCGCCACAAGCAGGACGGCACCAAACATGTAACTCGCAGCTTCGACGCAGGCGCTATGTCTCATGGCAAATGCTTCCTTTCGAGGTTGAAACTCCAGGCCCGATCCGATGTTCTACTTCGGCGCCGGCTTCCGCGAAGCCGCCGGCGCGGCGTTTCTGCAGTAATCAGCGTACAGGGCAGGTACCACTTCATCAGCCTTTTCCTTGACCAGCGTCAACGCCATGTGCTCGACGTTCGCGCCCGCGTACGAGCTCGAACTGGCTTCGGTGTCGGAAATGAGCCGGCCGTTGCTGCCATACAGCGCGAATTGCATGTTCACCGAAACTTGGTTCACCGCCATCATCGGGTTTCGCGTCGCTTCGGACGAGATCAGGCCGCGCAGCACGAAGCTCGCGCCGAGGCGCCTCGAGGCGCTGAGCGCGGCGTCCGGATCGTTCTTGAAGTACGCGTCGATCTCCGCCTGTGCGATCTGCCTGCGTATCTCTTCGGGCGTGTAGGTGCGCAACCCGAGCGCCCGCAGCCGGGCATTGATCGCCTCGAAGTGCGGCCCGTAATTCTGCTGCTGCGCAGCGATGAAGCCGTTCGACTGCCTCTCGCCGATCACGACCATGATCTTCTTGTCTTTGAGCTCGGCGCGGCAAGGCGTGGAAAGCTGTTGTGCGATGCGGCTCTCGCGTGCCTCCTGCTCGAGACGATCGGCCTCGTCCGGCTGGGAGAACTTGAAGCCCTGCGCGCCCGCGAACAAGGGGACGGGTAGGACGAGCATCGCGAGAGCCTGTCTTAGCCGCATCGGATGAACAGAGCCACGGGTATCGTCGGCGCGCCGACAAAACGGAAAGGCTAACCCAACGCAGGTCGAAAATCTATACGGAATATCCGACAGGCCATCCGGCCTTGAAGATGCGGGCGGTATCAAAACTGGCTAGGATCAGGGCCAGCAACCCCGGGCGGTTGTCGGCGAGTTTCAGCACGCCGCCGTGTTCCGTTAGTCTCGATTCGCCGGCGGCGACGCCTGGCGTCCGATGAATAACCACGCCGTCACCGCGCTCGCCAGCGCAAGCGCAACCGCGATGGACATGACCAGGCGAAAACCGGAGACGAAAGCCTGCGCCACGACACGCTCGATCGACGCCCGCACTTCAGCGCTCGCGCGTGCCGGCGGCTCGAGCGAGGCGAGCCTCGCGCGCTGCGATTCGACACTCGTGACGATGTCCGTGGGGACGTCGGCCGTCTGCAGTCCCCGATGCAGCTCGGCGTTGAACGTGAGCGACATCGCCATGCCGAGCCCGGCGATGGCGATCAGCCCCCCGACGCTGGACACGGCGTTGTTGACGCCGGACGCGGCACCCACTGCGTCCTCGGAGACCGATTGCATGACTGTAGTCGTGAGCGGCGCTACCGTCACGGTCATGCCCAGGCCGAGCACGACCGCTGCAGGGAAGAACGTCGTCCAGTAGGAGCTGCCGCTGCCCGGGAACGCGAAGAGCGCGAATCCGCACGCCGCGACGACCGGGCCCACGACGAGCGGCAGCTTCGCGCCGTAGCGCTCGACGAGCCCACCCGCCCAGCGCGACAACGCGAACATCAGGAGCACGAACGGCAGCAGCGCCGCGCCGGCCGCGAGCGCGGAGTATCCCTGCACCTGGATGAGATCGAGCGGAAGAAAGAAGAGGCTGCCACTGAGCGCGGCGTAGAGGAGCAGCGTCAGCAGATTCGCTCCGCTGAAATCGCTCGAACGGAAGAGCGTGAGCGGCAGCATGGGCGCGGGGTGCCGCCATTCGACCGCGAGGAACACAGCCAGCGCGAGCGCGCCGATCGCGAGCGATCCCCATACCGGGCGAGCGGCGAATCCCGCCGTCTGCGCCTCGATCAACGCGTAGACGATGCCGCCGAGACCGATCGCAGCGAGGCCTGCGCCCCAGCCGTCGATCGGCCCGCCGGGCGATTCGCTGCGGCTCTCCCGTACGTGGCGAAGCGTGAGCGCCAGCACGACCAGCGCGATGGGAACGTTGATGAAGAACGCATAGCGCCACGAGCCGTGATCGATGAGAAAACCGCCGAGCACCGGACCGAGCGCGGTGGTGATGGCGGTGAATCCCGACCAGGTGCCGATGGCGCGGCCGCGCTTCGCCTCGTCGAACGAAGCGCTGAGCAGCGCGAGACTGCCGGGTACGAGCAGCGCTCCGCCCACGCCCTGCAGACCACGCGCGGCGATGAGAAAGCCGACGCTGTTGGCGAGTCCGCACGCAATCGACGCGAGGGTGAACAAGGCAACGCCGATGACGAACACGCGCCGGCGACCGAAGCGGTCGCCCGCTGCGCCGCCGACGAGCAGCAGCGCAGCGAGCATCAGCTCATAAGCCTCGATCACCCACTGCGCTTCGCCGAGGGTCGCGCCGAACGTCGCCTGCACGGCGGGCAAGGCAACGTTGACCACCGTGCCGTCGATGAACGCCATGCTCGAGGCGAGGATGGTCATGGCGAGGATCCACGGCTCCGCGCCTGGAGCGCCCGGCGCGCGCGCTCGCGCCGATTCGAGGATGGCCTTGTCGCACGGAAACGAAGCGACGGAGCTCACGTGAACCGGCGGTCGAGGTCAGTTCAGCTCTTCAGGTGCTCCTTGAAGAAAGCGAGCGTGCGCGACCAGGCGAGCTTTGCGGCAGCTTCGTCATAGCGGGGCGTGGTGTCGTTGTGGAAACCGTGATTGGTCCCGGGATACATGAACATCTGATACTTGACGCCGTTCGCCTTCAAAGCCGCCTCGTAGGCGGGCCAGCCGGCGTTGAGCCTATCGTCCAGCCCGGCATAGTGGAGGAGCAGCGGGGCCTTGATCTTCGCCGCATCGGCCGCGCTCGGCTGGCCGCCGTAGAAGGGAACCGCGGCGGCGAGATCCGGGATGCGCACCGCCATCATGTTGACGATCGTTCCGCCAATGCAGAAACCGACGGCGCCGACTTTGCCATTGCAATCGGGGCGCGACTTGACGTAGGCGACCGCGGCCAGCAGATCCTCGTTGCGCCTCGTCGGATCGAGCTGGGAGAAGAGCTGTGCCGCCTTTTCGTCGTCACCGGCATATCCACCGACGGGCGTCAGCGCGTCCGGTGCGAAGGCGAGATAGCCCTCGACGGCGAGCCGCCGCGCCACGTCCTCGATGTACGGGTTGAGCCCGCGGTTTTCGTGAATCACGACGACCGCGGGCAATTTGCCACTGGCCCCGGCCGGCAGCGCGAGATATCCGCGCATGGTTCCCGAGCCTTGCGGTGACGGGTAGGTTACGTATTCGGTCTTGATGCGCGGATCATTCTTGGCGACTTGCTGGGCAAACGCATAGTTCGGCTTGAGGCTCTCCAGCATCGCGGCCGCCGTGAAGCCGCCGACCGCGAATCTGGCGGCGCCGTCCAGGAAATCGCGGCGGCTGATGAATCCGTGCACGTAGCCGTCGAAAAGCTTGAGAACTTCGGGAGGGAAATCGCCGGCTTTCTTGCGTTCCATGGGCTCGCTCCTCGGCAGGAAGTACGGGGCCATTCTACAGGCGGTGGCGCCGAGTTCATGGCTCCGTAAGCGGCGGCTTTTCTCCTTGGGCTCGCTGCGCTAAGCTCTTTTTTCATGGCCTTCGCTTGGCGGCGCCCCCGTTCCCCGATCCCGGCATCGATCACGCCGATGCCGGCGTTTTTCACGCTCGTTTCGCTCGAGCAGGTCGACATGATTCTCTCGGTCGTGCTTACGCTCGCAGCGATTGCCGTTGTCGGCGCGCTGGCGCTCGCGCTCTGGCGCGAGCTCGCCAACGACACGGTCGTGATCGCGCCGATCGCGGTGCCGCGCGATCTTGCCGATCGCGGCTACGAGCCGCAGGTCGTGGCGGCGCGGCTGCTCGACGCGTACCGGGAACTGCACGCGGAGTCCGGAACCTTCTTCCGGCGGCGCATGGCGCAGCGCGCGGCCGGCGCGCCCGACGTCCAGCTTCCGGGCGGGCGCACTTCGATGCGCGGCATCGTTCGTTATCTGCGTCAGCTCTTCGGCCGCCCCGCGCCGGAAATCGACGGCGAGGTGACGCGCGAAGGCGAAGGTTACGTGTTGCGGCTGCGCTACGGCGGCGTGCGCGTCGAACCGGTCGCGGGTGAGCGCGCGGCGAACGCCGATATTGCTGTCGTGCTGCGCGGCGGCGCCGAAGACCTGATGCTCGTGACCGATCCGGGTACGCTCGGCATGCGCGTGGTGCTGCAGGAGCGCGCCGGCGGGAGCTTCCCGCAGGCCGAGCGCATCTTCGAGCGCGCGGCGGCGAGCGACGTGCCGCTCGACCGCGCGCGCGGCTTCCTCGGCCTCGCCAAGATTCGCGAGGAAGAGGGCCGGCTCGACGAAGCGGAGGATTGTTTTCGCCGCGCGCTGAAAGAACCGGTTGTCGCGAGACAGGCGTTGCACAACTACGTGCTCTTTCTGCTCGAGCACGGGCGCGTCGACGACGCGATCGCGCAGGCGACCAAATACATGCGCAATGCGAGATCGGATGAGGAGCGCACCGCCGCGGCGGTAGCCCTGATCGACGTGCGGCAGAACGAAGCCGCGCTCGCGCTCGTCGATCATCTGCTGCAGCGTCATCCGCGCGGCGGCCAGCTCCACATGCTGCGCGGCCGCGCGCTCGCGGGCCTGCACCGCTGGCCCGCGGCGGTAGCCGCTTTCGAGCGCGCCACGACGCTGGAACCATCGGTGTTCAACTGGCGTCAATATCTCGCCTGGGCGCTGGCCCACGCGGGGCGCGCGACCGAGGCGATTGAAGTGGCCAGGCCGATTGCGCATCTGCATGGCGGTGATCAATGGGGTCAGTATTGCCTCGGCGTCGCCGAGCTGGAGGCGGGCCATCTCGACGCCGCGCTCTCTGCGCTCGCGATCGCGCACTCGTCGATGCCGATGCGAGCGAGCTATGCCGGCCAATACGCCCGCGCCCTTGTAGCATCGGGCCGGCCCGAGGAGGCGCTGGAGGTGGTTCGTCCGATCATGCATCACCCCGCCATGTCGCCGCGCCGCGGCTGGGCCGAGGGCATCGCCCTGCAGGCTTTGGGCCGCCACGAAGAAGCGCTCGCGAGTTTCGCCGAGGCGGTGGCCTACGATCCCAACGACCCGGCGACGCGGGCGGCTGCCGCGTCCGCGCTGACGCAGCTCGGACGGGCGGAAGAAGCGGCGGCGAGACGGCGCGAAGCCGAAGCCCTCGCCGCGCGCAACGCAGCTTTCACATGACTCCGAGAACTCTCGCCGCACTGTCCATGGCCGCGGGCCTCGCGTTGGCGAGCGGTCTCGCGCTCGCAGCCTCCTCCAGCTGCAAGATGGCGCGGCTTGCCGAGTGGCCGGTGCAGATGAAGCACAACGCGCTGATCGTCGAGGGTGCGATCAATGGGCACAAGCTCGGCGTGATGCTCGACACCGGAGCGGGCCGTACGCAGATCATGCGCTCGGCGGCGGTGCAGATGGGGCTCACCCGGCAACAGGGCAAGGGCGTTCGACTGTTCGGTGTGGGCGGCGAGACCGACGTCGAGGTCACGACGGTCGAGGAGTTCAAGGTCGGCGATGCCACCCGCCGCAATTGGCAGATGCTCGTTGCGGGAGAGACCGATCTCGGCGGCGATGTCGGCGTGATCCTCGGCGATGATTTTTTTCACAAGGTCGATGTCGAGTTCGACCTCGCCCACGGCGTCGTGAGGTTGTATCAACCGCGAGATTGCAACGGCGTGTCGCTCGCGTACTGGACGAAGGAACGCGCGAGTGAAGTCGACCTCGAGCCGGTCGACGAGACTCGCCCGCAGATCGTGCTGACGGTGCTGGTCAACGGCCGCAAGGTGCGAGCCATGCTCGACTCCGGCGCCGCAACTTCGGTGCTCGACAAATACGAAGCCGCCCAGGCCGGGCTTACGCCCGAGACGCCCGGCGCCGTTCCGGTGGGCCCGGCCTACGGGCTCGGCAAGAAGACGGTCGATTCGTGGATCGGCCCGATCCGGGCATTGACCATCGGCGACGAGATGATCCAAGACACGACGCTGCATTTCGCCGATCTGTACAAGGACGCGACCTTCACCCCGGGCGGAAGCCGCATCGCGAGAAAAGTGGACGAGCTGCAGCCGATGCTGATCGGAGCAGACTTCCTGCGCTCGCACCGCGTGCTGGTCGCGCACAGCCAGCGCAGGATGTATTTCACCTATGTCGGCGGCCCGGTCTTCCAGACCGCCACCGCGCCGCAGCCGCGCAGCAGCGCGCCGCCGCAGTTCGATTTCAAACCTTGATCGGTCGCCGGATCTATTTCACCTACAGCGGCGGCCCGGCGTTCATGTGGGCTTGGGCGTTGCGGAGCAGTTCTGTGCCGACGAGCGATCGCAAGCCGTAGACAATGGGCAGGCTTCACAGAATGCTCACTCCCACGCCTCGAGCCGACGCGGGAACATTCCCAGGAGGATTCATGAGAACCGCCGCTGCGTGGCCCGTCGCCGCCCTCGCTGCGCTTGCCTGGATCGGCTCAGCCGTAGCGGGCGACCTCAAGGACGAAGTGAAGGTGCAGGTTCAAGGCGCCGAGATGCACTCCGGCATGGCGCCGGGAACCTATGTTTGCGCGACCGGACACTTTCACGTCAAGGGCACCGTGCAGAATCTCGCCCAAGTTCCGGTGGGCCAGGTGAAGGTCGAAGGTAAGGCGCTCGACGCCGAAGGCAAGGTGCTCGGCACGGCGAGCGCTTCGACGAAACAACCGATGCTCAACCCCAACGACAAGGCGACCGTCGATCTCGAATTCCTGACCGTCACCGGTGCGCTCCTCGAAAAGGTGAAGAGCCAGGAGCTCACCGTCGTCGCGGTGGCGCCCAAGCCGTAGCGTTGCTTCAGGCGGGCGGCAGTCGACTCGGTCCTCGCTGCGCGGCCGTCTGCGCTGCGGACGCGCCCGCGATGCGTCCGAAAACCGCGCCGGAGGTCAGTCCCGAGCCGCCGGGATAGTTGAAGTAGAAAAGACCTCCCACTAGCTCGCCAGCCGCAAACAGACCGGCGATGGGGCCGCCGTCGACGCTTTGCACAGCGGCATGCGCATCGATGCGCAGTCCACCGAATGTGAAGGTGATCCCGCAGGTCACCGCGTATGCCTCGAACGGCGGCGTGTCGATCGTATTGGTCCAGTTGCTCTTGTCGATTGCGAGCCCTTCGGTGCGCCGGCCATCGCGCACCGTTGGATCGAAGGCGATGTCCTGGCGGACGGCGGTGTTGTAGGCGGCCACCTCACGGAGAAACCCTGCGGCGTCGACGTCATCGAGCTTCGCCGCCAGCGCTTCAAGCGTATCGGCGCGAACCTTGGTGACCCGTCTGATCCGATATTCGTCACGCAGCAGGTGCGTCACCTTGGCATCGAAGATCTGCCACGCGAACTGTTGCGGCTGTGCAAGGATCAGTCGTCCATATTTCGCGTAGGTGTAGTTCCTGAAGTCCGCGCCCTCGTCGACGAAGCGCTTGCCGGAAGCATTGACCATGATCCCGAACGGGTAGCTGTGCTTCTGGAAACCGTCGCCGACTTCGAGATCGCCGAACTCCGGCGCGTTGCGGTCCCAGCCGACCGCGTGACACCCGGACCAGTTGCCGGAAGGCGATGCGCCGATGTCGAGGGCCATAGCGATGCCGCCGCCCGTATTGAATCGCGTGCCGCGCACTCTCGCGAGATCCCACCCGGGTCCGAGGTAGCGGGTGCGCCATTCGGTGTTCGCTTCGAACCCGCCGGACGCGAGCACGACCGCGTTCGCCGCCACTCTGATCGTTGTGCCATGGCGGCGCAATTCCACGCCGTGCACGCCCTCATCATCGGCGACGAGTCGCGTCGCGCGCGCCCCGTACCAGATTGCGGCCCCGCTGCGCTCCGCGGCTCGCACGAGCGAATCGATCAGAACCGGTCCTCCGCCCCACGCTTCCACGGTCAGTCCACCCCAGAAGCGCATCCGATCTCCGGACTTGAATGCCTGTCGGCCGAACATCGGCGCGAAGCGAACGCCCTTGCTTCGCATCCAGCGCAAGGTCTCGAAGCTTCGCTTCACGAGAAGCTCGGACAGCTCGGGATCGCTGCGGTACTCGGTGACCCGTCCCAGATCGTCGAGGAAATCGCTTTCGGTATACGCGCCGAAATCGGTGCGAGCGATTTCGCTTTCGGTCAGATCCGGCATCAACTCGCGCAGATCTTCCACGCCGCGATAGGCTACGCGCATGGCGCCCGCGGTGAAGCGCGAATTGCCGCCGCGCTCGGACTCCGGCGCCGCCTCCAGCACGAGCACGCGCGCCCCGCCCTCGCGCGCCGCCAATGCGGCGCACAGCCCCGCGTTGCCGGCACCGACGACAACCACGTCGAAGGATTCCATGCCCTGGAGTTCGCTCAGCTGCCGGGCACGCCGTGCACGTTCGGGAAGAAAAGCTCCTTCCAGGACGCGGGCCGGGTCTTCATCGCGCCGGTCCTTAACATGAACTCCGCGTACTTCATGATGTTCTGCGGCACGTTCGTGTACTTGTAGTCCGGATTGGCGAGAAGCGAAACGAGCACTTCCTGCGTGAGCCGTTTGTCGGCCGACATCTCGAGATAGATGCGCGCTGCATCGGCGGGCCGCGCATTTATGAACGCCTGCGCTTCCGCGAGCGCTTCGACGAACGCCTGATAGGTTTTCGGGTTCTCCTGGTAGAACTTGGTGGTCGTCCAGGCAATGATGAACGTCGTCTGGCCGCCGGTGAAGTCGTACGAGCTCAGCACCTTGTGCACGCGAGGATCCTTGAGCTCCAGGTCCTGGAACGGCGGCGACGTGAAGTGGCTGTCGATCTCGCTGATCCCGGAAAGCAGAGCAGTCATGGCGTCCGGATGGGTGAGCGAGACCGTCAGCGGATCGAGCTTCGCGGCGTTGTCGACGCCGAACGTTGCGGCGGCCGCCATCTGCAAGGTCATCGCCTGCACCGAGGACTTGACCGCGGGCAAGGCGATACGGTCCTTGTCGCTGAAATCCTTGAGCGACTTTACCTCCGGGTTGCGCGTGTTGAGATACAGGGGCATCGAGTCGAGCGCGCCGGGCGACTTGACCTGCCCGTTGAGCTTGTCCCACATCGTGAGAAACCACGGCACGCCGCTTGAGGCGAAATCGAGTCGCCCCGCGAGCATGGCGCCCTGCATCAGGCCCGAGCCGCCGAACGTCTGCCAGGTGATATTCAAGTCCTTCAGCCCGAGCGCCTGCGCGTGCTTCTCGACGAGCTTCTCGTGCTCCATGATCATGTACGGCAGATAGCCGATGCCGTACTCCTTGGCGATCGTCAGGTTGGTCGGCTCGGAGCCGGCCGAGGTCGACGACAGGGTCGCCCAGCCCGCGAGCGCACACAAGGCGATCCGCACGGCGAAGATCTCGAAAGCCCTGGTTTTCATGGGTTCTCCGGTCGGCATCTGTTCATTGCGCCGTTGCACCCGAGGCCTTGACGACCCTCGCCCACTTCACGGTCTCGGCACGCATGTAGGCCGCGAATTCCTCCGGCGTGCTGCCGACCGGATCGGCCCCCTGCTGCACGAGCTTCGCGCGAAGCTCCGGCACGTTCAATGCGCGCACGACCTCGCCCTGCAGCTTGAGCACGATCTCGCGCGGCAGCTCGGTGGGGCCGAGCAGCCCGAACCATGACGACGCCTCGAATTCCGGGAATTCCGATTCGGCGACGGTCGGAATTTCCGGCATGGCGGCGGACCGGGTTTTGCTGGTGACCGCAAGTGCCCGCAGGCGACCGGCGCGCACGAACTCGATCACCGATGGAATGGTCGCGAACATGAAATGCACCTGCTCCCCGGAGAGGAGATCGTTCAGCGCGACGGCCCCCTTGTACGGCACGTGCGTTGCATCGAGTCCCGCCATCGATTTCAGCAGCTCCCCGGAAAGATGCGAGGAGGTGCCGGCCCCGGTCGAGGCGAAGAAGTATTTTCCGGGATTGGCCTTGACCAGCGCCACGAATTCGGCGAACGAATGCACCGGCATCGCCGCCGGGTTCACGACCAGCATGTTCGGCACGTGCACGATCAACGAAACCGGCGTGAAGTCCTTCAGGTTGTCGTAGGGCATGTCCTTGTACAACGAAGCGTTGATCGCGAGCGGCCCGACCGAGCCCACCAGCAGCGTGTAGCCGTCCGGCCTCGCTTTCGCGACCATCGCCGCGCCGATGTTGCCTCCGGCGCCAGGCCTGTTTTCGATGACTACCGGCTGGCCCCAGCTCTTGCGCATTTCCTCGGCGAGGAGTCGCGTCACGATGTCGGTGGTGCCGCCGGCGGTGAAGCCCACGACCAGCGTGATCTGACGGTTCGGATAACCGCTCTGTGCCGACGCACCCGCGACGCCGAGCGCGAGCACGAGCGAAACGAAGGCGCGGACGAGCGTCATTCGCGATACGAGGGATCGATCCCGTCGAGCTTCGCGAGCAGCGCCGGCCATTCGAGCACGCCGAAGCGGCGGCGCACGCCGGGCTGATACAGCCGCCAGGACTCGGTCACGACCTCCTGCGGCGGGAGCTTAAGCTCGACGTTGCAGGAGAGCGCCGCGACCTGAACCTGACACGCGCGCTCGAGTCGGAACATGCTGTTGAACGCCTCGGGGATGCTCGCGCCCACGGTGAGCAGTCCGTGGTTCCTCAGGATCATCCCCTCGTGCGCACCGAGGTCGCGCACGAGGCGTTCCTGCTCCTCGAGCTTTAGAGCGACGCCTTCGTAATCGTGATAGGCGATCTTGGCGAAACGCATCGACGTCTGGGCGATCGGCAGCAGGCCGCACGTCATCGCGGATACCGCCATGCCGGCGATCGTGTGGGTGTGGATCACGCAGTCCACGTCGTGCCGCGCGGCGTGGATGCAACTGTGGACCACGTAGCCCGCCTTGTTGATCTCGTAGTCGGTCGGATTGAACAGAACATTGCCCGCGAGGTCCAGCTTGATGAAGCAAGAAGCGTGCATCTGCTCGTAGAGCAATCCGTGCGGATTGATGAGAAAGGCGTTCTCTTCGCCCGGTACTCGTGTACTGATGTGATTGGCCGACATCTCCGACATGCCGTACAGGTCGACAAGGCGGTAGCATGCGGCGAGGTCGACGCGCTTCGTCCATTCTGCGGGGCTCACGTGTTCGCGCACCGGTCTTTGTCTGCTCACCGGACGGACGGCCATGTAGTTGCTTCCAGATTGGACAAGTGGGCGGCGCCCCGCAACGGACGGAGCCCTGCGCTCTATTGTCCCCGTTGAAGGGAGGCGTTTCAACTTGGGACGGGCACGGGCATACAATAGAGCAGAAAACGGCGTTAAGGCGCAGCTTCCTTGCGAGGTGAGCGATGCTGGTGATCTGGGGAAGGAAGAATTCGGTCAACGTGCAGAAGGTGCTCTGGTGCTGCGAGGAGATCGGCCTCGAGTATCAGCGCAAGGATGCCGGGGGCGCGTTCGGCGTCGACAACACGCCCGAGTACCTCGCCCTCAATCCGAACGGCCTCGTGCCGACCATCGACGACAACGGCGTCGTGCTGTGGGAATCGAATGCCGTCGTCCGCTACCTTGCGGCAAAGCACAGCGCGGGCCGTTTGTGGCCCGACGACCTTGCGCGGCGCGCGACCGCTGACCGCTGGATGGACTGGCAGCACACGACGTTCTGGCCGGCGATCCGACCGCTGTTCATGGGACTCATCCGCACCCCGGAGGACAAGCGCGATCCGCGCGCGATCGAGGAATCCCGCCTCAAGACGGCGGAGGTGCTAGGCATTCTCGATCACGCCCTCTCGTCGCAGGCATTCGTCGCCGGCGACGCGCTCACGATGGGCGACATCCCCCTCGGCTGCGCGATCTGGCGCTGGATGGCGCTGCCGATCGAGCGCCCCGCGCGTCCGAACGTGCAGCGCTGGTTCGATGCGCTCGCTCTCCGCGCGCCGTTCAAGACGGCGGTGATGCTCCCTTTGACCTGATCGCGCGTTTGCTGCAGCGGATCGAGCCGGACAGGCGGCCGCAACGCGCGGCGTGGATGCTATGAGCTTCGGCCTCGATCAGCTTTTTTCCGTGCCGATGCTGGCCGCGCTGATCGTGATCACCGTGGTGGCGGGCCTTGCGCACGGCACGATCGGCTTCGGCTTTCCGCTCATTTCCACGCCGCTTGTCGCTCTTCTCGTCGACATCAAGACCGCGGTGCTCGTCACCGTGCTGCCGAACGTCGCGGTCAACATGATCAGCATCCTCCGAGGGGGAAACTGGCGCGAGAGCATCGGCCGGTACTGGCCGCTCGCGCTCTGGGTCGTCGCGGGAACGCTGGTGGGCTCGCGGCTGCTCCTCACCGTCCCGCACGAGCCGCTGCAGATCACACTCGCGCTCATGATCGTCGTGTTCCTGCTGCAGGACAGGTTGCGGGCGCTCGACTGGTCGTGGTCGAAGCGCCGGCCCCAGCTCGCCGCATTCGTCTTCGGCACGACGGCGGGCGTGCTGTCGGGCGCCGTCAACGTGGCGATGCCCCCGCTGGTGATTTATCTCATGACTCTGGAGCTCACGCCCGTCGCGCTCACC
>DATJWL010000132.1:0-4165 GCA_035501215.1 Casimicrobiaceae bacterium | reverse complement strand
GCCCTACGAAGCCAAGGGGTTGCTGATCAGTGCGATCCGCGAGGACAACCCGGTGATCTTCCTCGAGCACAAGATGCTGTACGTGGGGAAGAAAGCACTGGTGCCCGAAGAGCCGTACGCGATCCCCATCGGCAAGGCGGCGGTGAAGCGTTATGGGCGCGACGTCACGCTGGTGGCGACCATGGCGATGGTCGACTCCGCGCTGCAGGCGGCCACGCGGCTGGAGACGGAAGGCATCGACGTCGAGGTGATCGACCCGCGCACCCTGCGGCCGCTGGACGAGGACACGATCGTCAAGTCCGTGAAGAAGACGACGCGCCTGGTGATCGCGCACGAGGGATGGAAGCGCTGGGGCTTCGGCGCCGAAGTCGCGGCGATGGTCGCCGAGAAGGCGATCGACTGGCTGGATGCGCCGATCCTGCGTGTGGGCGCGCGTGACACGCCCATGCCGTACAACGACAAGCTCGAGCGCCTGGTGATCCCTTCGACCGAGGATATCGTCGACGCGATCAAGGCCGTCGTGCTGCGCGACCGCGTCGCGGCCGAGGCGTAGCTGCCGACCCGCAGCGCGCGAACTGCCAAGCTGACGAGGCGGATCGCCGATCCGCCGCGTCCAGCGTGCCTAGACGACACTCGAGTCGTTCGAGGGAAACATCATCCGGCGAGCGCCGTCGGACCGACGCAACCCGAGGTACTCCAGCTCGGCGAATACCGCCACGACGAGCGCCTGAGCGACGATGAACGCGATGCCCAGTTCGTTCGGCTCGATCCAGCCGGTGAGCAGGAGCAACACGCAGTCTGCCGCCCAGAGTGCGTTACAGACCACGACCGCCCAGACGCCTGCTCGCCATAGGTTCTCCCTTGTCGCGAGAAGAGCAACGAGTGCGGCGAAGGGAAGGAGCGTGAGCCCCGCATAGCGCAACAGAGCATCTGGGACCGCCAGCAGCTCGCCCGCTGCACCGGCACCGAGCATCATCAGCAATCCGGTCGCGCCGCTGGTCGCCGCATCGGCGAGCAGCACCCGCCGCAGAAACGGTGAAGTACGAGATGACATCCTGGTGAGATCGCTCATTTCAGCCTCCGCAAAGTTGGGCATCGCGCGGTTTCGGCCGGGTGGCCGCTCGCCGTGCCGGTGCGCATGATTGCGTGCCACGTTGCGCGGAGTCGATTACTTGGGAGGTAATGGAGCCGCCGCCTCGCTCGCGCTATGATCGGCCTCATGAACCAGGGCGTGCGACCAGTGGGCGGAATGCTGCGCGAGTGGCGCCAGCGGCGGCGCTTGAGCCAGCTCGATCTCGCCTGCGAGGCGGAGATCTCGGCCAAGCATCTGAGTTTTCTGGAGACGGGACGTGCAAGTCCGAGCCGCGAGATGGTCCTGCATCTGGCCGAGCAGCTCGAGATCCCGCTGCGCGAGCGGAACATCCTGCTGGTCGCGGCCGGATACGCGCCCGTGTTTCCGGAACGGGCGCTTACAGATCCGTCGCTGCACGCCGCGCGCGAAGCGATCGAACTGGTGCTCGCGGGGCACGAGCCCTATCCCGCGGTCGCGATCGACCGCCATTGGACGCTCGCCGCATCCAACAGCGCGGTCCCGGCATTGCTGGCGGGAGCGGCGCCCGCGTTGCTGCAGCCGCCCGTCAACGTGCTTCGTCTCAGCCTGCACCCGGACGGACTCGCGCCGCGCATCGCCAATCTCCCCGAATGGCGTGCACATCTGCTTGCCCGCCTGCGCCACCAGATCGACGTCAGCGCCGACCCGGTGCTGGTGGAGCTGTTGAGCGAGCTACGCGACTATCCGATCCGCGGCAGAGCCCAGCCCGTCGAGCGTGCAGCCGCGCAGGACTATGGCGGCGTCGTTGTGCCGGTCCAGTTCATCACGGAAGCGGGCGTGCTGAGCTTCATCAGCACGACCACCGTGTTCGGTACGCCGGTGGACGTGACGCTGGCCGAGCTCGCGATCGAGTCGTTCTTCCCCGCCGACGCCGCGACGGCCGACGCATTGCGTCAGATGGGACGGCAAGCCGCGCGCCTCGCGCCGGTGGGGACGTCGCGGGAACTCAATGCATCAACAACCCGCCATCCACATGGTAGGACTGGCCTGTAATGTAGTCCGAGTCGGCGCTCGCCAGGAACACCGCCATCCCGGTCAGATCCTCCGCGGTCTCGGGGCGCCCCATCGGGATGCCTCGGATCCGGTCCTGCCATGCCGAGCCGGGCGGGCGCTGGTCGAGTTGCGTCCACTCGCGGTCGATCAAGCGCCACATCTCCGTCTCGACGACGCCGGGACAGATCGCGTTCACCGTGACGTCCGGTGCCAAGGCGCCCGCCGCCGATTGCGTGATGCTGATCGCCGCGGCCTTGCTGGCGCCGTAGGAAGCGAACATCGGGCGGCCGATGCGTCCTGCGATCGATGCGACGTTGATGATCTTGCCGCGCGGACGGCCTTCGCCCGCCGGCGCTTGCTTCACCATCTGCCGTGCGCCCGCCTGCAAGGCAAAGAACAGTCCGCGGGCGTTGACGTCGTTCACGAAGTCCCAGTCCTCGGGCGTCAGCTCCAACAGTGGCTTTACCCGCATGACACCGGCGTTGTTGATGAGCACGTCGAGCCGGCCGTACCGGTCGACGACCCGACCGACCATTGCCGCGCTCTGCTCCGGGTCGCGCACGTCGACTCGGAACGCGTCGGCGCGCCCGCGAAGCGCCGCGATCTCCTCGGCCACGCCACGAGCGCTCGCCTCTTCGATATCCGCGACGGCCACGGTTGCGCCCTCGCGCGCGTATCTGAGCGCCATCGCTCGTCCGATCCCGCGTCCGCTGCCGGTGATCAGCGTGATGCATCCATCCAGTCTGCCCATATGCTCCTCCCTCGGTTCACCGCCTGCGCAGCGCTGCTGCGCGACGCGAGGACATCATGGCATAGCTTCCGCCGCTGTGCGCGCGCCCACCGATAGGAGCATCGCATGTCCGATCTCGCATATCTCTCCGCGGCCGAGTTGGCGCAGCGGATCGCCCGGCGGGAGATCTCCCCGCTCGAGCTCGTGCACGCGACGCTGGCGCGCGTGGAACGCTCGCAGCCGATTCTGAATGCGTTCATCACCATCTGCGCCGAGGAGGCGCTGCACACCGCTCGCGATGCGGAAAGCGCCGTCATGCGCGGCCGGCCGCTGGGGCCGCTGCACGGCGTACCCTTCTCGGTGAAGGATCTCATCGACACGCGAGGCGTGCGCACCACCTATGGATCGGTGATCTTCGAGCATCATGTTCCGGCGACCGATGCGGTTGCCGTCGCGCGGCTCAAGGCCGCGGGTGCGATCCTCATCGGGAAAACCACGACCCCGGAATTCGGGCAGAAGGGCCTCACCGAGGCGCCGCTGTTCGGGCGTACGCGGAATGCCTGGCGGCCGGATCGAACCTCCGGCGGTTCCAGCGGCGGCGCCGCGGTGGCCGCCGCGGCCGGCCTCGGCCCGATCGGCGTCGCCAGCGATGGCGGCGGCTCCACACGCATCCCGGCGGCATGCAACGGCGTGGTCGGTTTCAAGCAGAGTCTCGGCGTGGTGCCGGTCGATTCGGCGCAGGATGCATTCGGCAACATCTCCTACACCACGCCCATGAGCCGGACGGTGATGGACACCGCGCTGATGCTGGAGGCGATGGCCGGTCCGCACCCGAGCGACCCCCACTCGCTCAATCGCGTGAAGCAGGACTTTGTGGGAGCAGCCGGCGGCAGCGCCGACTTGGGCGCATTGAAGATGGCATGGCGCCCGTTCCTGGGCAACAAGGAGGTGTCGGCCGAAGTTCTCGATCTGTGCGCCGGAGCGGTTGCGGGCTTCTCCGAACTGGGCGCGCATGTGTTCGAGATGCCGGACGACTTCGAGCCCGCCGAGCCGCTGTGGTTGGTCGTAAACGGCTCCTATCGGTTGGCTCAGTACGGGCATCATCTCAAGGATCACCGCGATCGAATGGACCCCACACTCGTGGCTCAGCTCGAACGCGCGTCTGGCTACTCGGCCGAGGAGCTGTATCGGGCAATCTTTCTGCGCACGCGCATGTACCGGCAGGTCCAGAGCTGGTTCGAGCAGGCCGACCTCGTCGTCACACCCACGCTGTCCCGGACCGCTCTGCCGCTCGACCAGGACTTCTTCGCTCCGATCGAGATCGACGGCAA
>DATJWL010000131.1:0-5593 GCA_035501215.1 Casimicrobiaceae bacterium | reverse complement strand
CGGCTCGCCGCGCGTCAGGCTTTCTGCGCAGGCCTTGAGCACGAACTGAAGGTACTGCTCCGCTTCCTTCGCGCCGAGGATCTCGTCCAGCCGCTCGCCGAAGCGCACCTCGCCCTTCACGACGAAATCCAGCGCATCGTAGATGAGCTGCTCACCGCCGGCCTTGAGGAACGCCATATGGCCGTGATCGTGCTCTGCCGCCCAGGCGAGCAGTCGCAGCGCCGCGCCCTTCGACACGAGCGCCCGCAGGCGCTTTCGCGCTCGGTTCCAATCGATCAGGAACACCAGGCGCGAGCCCAGGAACTCCAGGTAGTCGGCGAGCTCGCCGCCATCGCTTGCGGCGAAGGCGCCGATGCTCATGTGGTATACGCCTTCCTCGAGCGCTTCGTCGCGGCGCGACACGGTGTCTTCCCACTCCACGGCATGACGAGCGAACAGGTTCTGGAAGAAAAGCAGACGCTGCAAATGCACGTCGGTATAAGTCGTCGTGACGCGGTGATCTTCGACATGGACCACGAGGACGTGCGCATCGGTTGTGCCGATGTCGTTCTGCAGAACCAGGCGATCGCCAACGCGCGTCGCCGTCGTGCCGAGCCCGGGATGGTCGAACTTGAGCGGCGCGGTGCGCCGTACGCCGCGCATGAACGCCCGGATGAGCGGCCGGTCGGCAGGCTCTATGCCATAGATGCTAGCGCCGTCGAGCGTTTCGCTCGCAATCTCGCGCTGCAGCGCGTTGAGCGCCTTGTGTGCGTCCATCACCAATACGTGCAGCGAATCGCCCTTGTCCCGACTGCCGGAGGTCAGCGCTTCGATTTCCGCGGCGGTCAGGATGTCGCCGCTGGCGGCGGGAGCAGCGCTCTTGAGCTGAGCGAAGCGGCGCGAAAGTTCGGCCCAGCGCTCATCCTGGAGCGGGCGCAGCATGACTTCGATCTCCTGGACCAAGGCGCCCACGATCGACGGCGCGCCCGGAACGAGGTATCGATCGGTGCCTATTTTCGTGCTGCCGGTCACGACATCGTCGCGGTTCTCGGATATGCCGCAGCTCAGACGCTCGTGCTGCAGGTCGCTCGCGGGTTGCTCCGGATGCTCGGCACGCGACATGGCGGTCTGCAGCAGCGTGAAGTAGTACTTGGCGCGGTCATTGCCAGTCAACGCCGCATTCACGAGCGCCGGCAGAACGAGCCGCTGCTCACCCAGGCTGTCGATGATGTGGAGTTTTTCGGTCATGAAGGAAACACCTCGCGGCTACCGTGGACTGCACGAATCGCCGCACCGTTTAGTTTGTGAGTCGAACATGACCATTCTCTTACACGACTGGGGCACCGGCCGTTTCTTCCGATCCAGGCTTGACGAGGATCAATCATTTCCGACCCGCCGGGACGTCTCCTGCGGCATGGGATGGCCCAAGTCGCGCGCCGGAATCCCCCTGCCGGGCCTTGCATTGCATCCTCTATAATGATTCGATCATGACGCTGCCGCGGCCGCGGCAGCCCTGGAGGAGAACGCCATGCAACGGTCCATTTCGCGCGCCGCGCGGGTCCGGCTTGCGATCCTCGCCACTGTAATCACCGCGGCTGCGACCGCGGGCGAAATCCGCGTCGCCTGTTACTCGGACGGCAACGAGTGCGAGGTCACGCAGGACCTCGCCAAGCGCTTCGAGGCGCAGAACCCCGATGTCAAGATGGCGATCGACAAGGTGCCGTACAAGGCGATCGTCGAGCAGTTGCCGGTGCAGCTCGCTGCGGGCGAGGGACCGGACATTGCCCGCGTCACCGATCTCGGCGGCCTCGCGAAGTACTACCTCGACATCACGCCGTACGTGAAGGACCCGAAATACTGGGAAGCGAATTTCGGCCAGACGCTGAAGTGGCTGCGCCCGACGCCGACCGACAAGGGCATCTACGGCATGATGACGCAGCTCACCGTCACCGGTCCGTTCGTCAACAAGACGCTCTTCGAGCAGGCCAAGGTTGCGCTGCCCGGCCCCAATGCGACGTGGGACGACTGGGCGGCCGCCACGCGCCAGGTGGCGAAGGCGACGCAGGTGCCGTTCGCGATGGCGTTCGACCGCAGCGGCCACCGCTTCGCGGGCGCGGCAATCAGCCAAGGGGCGAAGATCTTCGACGCGAAGGGCAATCTCGTCATCGACGACGGCTACAAGGCGATGGCGAAGAAGGTCTACGACTGGAACCGCGACGGCACGATGCCCAAGGAGGTCTGGGGCGGCGTCGGCGGCTCGAGCTACCGCGACGCATTCGAAGAGTTCGCGAACGCTCGCGTCGTGCTCTACCTCTCCGGAAGCTGGCAGATCAACCGGATGGAGAAACAGATCGGCAAGAATTTCGACTGGATCACGGTCCCCAATCCATGCGGCCCGGGCGGCTGCACCGGAATGCCCGGTGGCGCGGCGTTTGTCGCGCTCAAGCGGACGAAGAACCCGAAGGACGTAGGGCGCTTCCTCGATTTCCTGGCGAGCGAGCCCGTCTATGCCGAATACATGGCCAGAACGGATAACATCCCCGCACACGCGACGGTCGCCAAGAAGGGCGTCGACTACAAGGTTTCCCCGCCCGCCAAAGCGGCGCTGACGGTGTTTGTCGGCGACGTCGGCAAGCTCTCGCCGATCGCCTACGAGCTCCAAGGTTACAAGTACAACCGCGCGTTGTTCAATCCCACCGCGGCGCGGCTCGGCCAGGCCATCGCCGGGGAGATGAGCCTCGACGATGCATTGAAAAGAATCAGCGCGGACATCGACGAGCAGGTGAAGGCGGCGGGTAAATAGGATCGTCGTCCCCGCGCAAGCGGGGACCCAGTGTCTTCGTCGCCAGAGACGCTGGATTTCCGCGTGCGCGGGAATGACGAGGCAGGCGTCGCGCAGTTGATGCAGCTCTCGAGGCTCATTGAGCGGTGGCCGGATCGTCTCCAAACCGTCTGAGGGCATTCGCCGGGTCGGCCGTTGGCGCGGTGCTGAACGCCGTCGAGCTGCCGATGCGCGCGCTGCAGCACGCGCTAGGCGTGCCGCGCATCGGCTGGGTGTTCGTCACCCCCAACCTGATCGTGCTGGGCCTGTTCACCTTCCTGCCGATCGTCATCGATTTCTATTACGCGTTCACCGGCGGCGCGCAGCTTTATCCCGGACAGCGTCCCTACGTCGGGCTCGAGAACCTGGAGACGCTGTTCGACTGCGGCAACTATCTCGACCCGTCGTCCTGCCGCAAGGATCTGTTCTGGCGCGCGGCGTACAACACGGCCTGGTTCGCCCTGCTGCAGGTCGGCTTGATGGTGTTGTTCAGTCTCGTCACCGCGCTGGTGCTCAACCGCAAGATCCTCGGCCGCGGTTTCTTTCGCGGGGTTTTCTTCTACCCGGTGCTGCTCTCGCCGGTAGTGGTCGCGTTGATCTGGAAATGGGTGCTGCAGCGCGAGGGCCTGCTCAACGCGATGCTGCACGGCGCAGGCATCGCGGGTCCCGTCTGGCTCAACGACGCGGGCTGGGCATTCTTCTGGAGCGTGTTCGTCAGCATCTGGGCGCACATGGGCTTCTACACCCTGATCCTGCTCGCCGGGCTGCAGGCGATTCCCGCCGACCTCTACGAAGCGGCCGAAATGGACCGGGCTTCGCCGTGGCGGCGCTTTTACCGGATCACGCTGCCGCTGCTGATGCCGAACCTGCTGGTCGTCCTTGTCCTCGCGCTCATTCGCGCGGTGCAGATCTTCGACGAGATCTTCGTGCTGACCGGCGGCGGGCCAGGCTCGGCAACGCTTTTCATCGTGCAGTTCATCTACCAGACCGCATTTGCCGAGTCGATCCGGCTGTACGGGCTCGCGGCGGCCGCGTCGCTCGTGCTGGCGGGAACTCTGCTAATACTTACGCTGATCCAGCTTCGCATTTCGCGTCAGGGCATGGGCGGCAAGGCGAGGCGCGACGATGGTTGATGTACGCAGGATGCTGACGGCAACGCGCGGCCGCGGGCGGCGCGACTGGACCGACTGGCTGTCGTACGGCTACCTCCTGCTGGGACTCGTGCTGATGTTCGGCCCGGTGATGTGGCTCGTGCTCTCGTCCTTCAAGAGCGCGGCGGCGCTGAACGAGTTTCCTCCATCGCTTCTCCCCTATGGTCAGGCCGCAGTGACTGTTCCCGGACACGACGAACCGCTCCCGCTCTACCGCGCGAAGCTTGCCGACGGCTCGACGCGCGAGCTGGTCGAGTTGCGGCGCATCGGGATCGAGGCGACGATGGCTGATCCCAAGCAGCCCGACGAGGAATTCAAGATCAATATCCGCGACCGCGAGAAGGTGCGTGAATTCCGCCTGGCGCTGGAGAACTACACCGAGATTTTCGGCAAGTTCGACTTCGCGCGCTTCCTCTGGAACAGCGTCTTCATCACCGTCGTGGCGACGCTGATCACGCTGCTCTTCAACGCGATGGCCGCTTTCGCGCTGTCGAAGTACCGCTTCGGCGGCGAGAAATGGGTATTCCTGCTCATTATTTCCACACTGATGATCCCGCCGACCATCATCCTGGTGCCGAATTTTCTCGTCGTCTCCGAGCTCGGCATGCTCAACAGTCCGTGGGGCGTGATCTGGCCCGCCGTCGCCACGCCCACCGGCGTCTTCCTGCTGCGGCAGTACATGCTGACCATTCCCGACGAGCTGATCGATGCCGCGCGCATGGACCACGCCAGCGAGTGGCGGATTTTCTGGCGCATCATCCTGCCGCTGTCCGCGCCCGCGCTCGCGGTGCTGGCGATCTTCTCCGTGATGTGGCGCTGGAACGACTTCCTCTGGCCGCTGATCGTGCTCTCGCGGACCGAGAACTTCACGCTGCAGCTCGCGCTGAACGCATTCCAGGGGGAGCTGACGACGCAGTGGCATTATCTCCTCGCGATGACGGTGCTCACGCTCCTGCCGGTGACGCTCGTCTTCGCCTTCCTGCAGAAATACATCACCACCGGCATCGCTTCCGCCGGCGTCAAGTAGCGAGCGGATTGCTCATGGCCAGCCTCGAGTTGAAGCACGTCGTCAAGCGCTACGGCGAAACCACCGTCATTCATGGCGTCGATCTCGACGTCACCAATGGCGAGTTCGTGGTGTTCGTCGGCCCCTCCGGCTGCGGCAAGTCCACGCTGCTGCGGATGATCTCCGGGCTCGAGAGCGTGAGCGCAGGCGATCTCTCGATCGACGGCCGCCGCGTCAACGATGTATCGGCGGCACAACGCGGACTGGCGATGGTCTTCCAGTCCTATGCGCTCTACCCGCACATGACCGTGTACCAGAACATGGCGTTCGGACTCGAGAACATCCGCACGCCGCGCTCCGAGATCGACGCCAAGGTGCAGGCCGCCGCCAGGCTGCTGCGCCTCGACGCCCTCCTCGACCGGCGGCCGACCCAGCTCTCGGGCGGCCAGCGGCAGCGGGTGGCGATCGGCCGCGCGATCGTGCGCGAGCCGACCATCTTTCTATTCGACGAGCCGCTGTCGAACCTCGACGCCGAGTTGCGCGTGCAGATGCGCACCGAGATCACGGCGCTGCATCAGCGTCTCAAGACGACGATGATCTACGTCACTCACGACCAGGTCGAGGCGATGACGATGG
>DATJWL010000130.1:0-43095 GCA_035501215.1 Casimicrobiaceae bacterium | reverse complement strand
CCTGGCCGGTATGGTAGACGACGCCCAGCTTGAACTGCGCGTCTGCATTGCCCTGGACCGCCGACTTGCGCCACCAGGCGATCGCCTGCGCATAATCTTTCTCTACACCCTGACCCTTGGCGTACAACAGTCCGAGGTTGTATTGCGCCGTCGCGTCGCCCCGTGCGGCCGCCTTTCGGAACCATGCCACGGCTTGCACGTCATCCTGCTTTACGCCGTCGCCGGTCGCATAGATGAAGCCCAGCTCCTGTTGCGCGTCGGCGTGGTTTTGCGCCGCTGCCTTGCGGATCCAGGCGATGCCCTGCGCCTTGTCCTGCGGATAGCCTTTACCGAACTCGTACATCCGCCCGATTCGATATTGGGCTTCCGCGTTCCCGCGCTCCGCCAGCGGGCGGTATTCCTTTATCGCGGTGGCGTAGTCCTGCCTGGCCAGCGCCTCGTAGCCTTCCTTGAGGCCGGCGACGGCGGCGTTGCAGCACAAGATCGCTGAGATCGCGAGCAGGGCGCGCAGATGCATGGCTTCACCTACATCGGATGGGTGGAGAAGCGCGGGAGGATTTTAGAAACGCGGGGGGATTTTCTTGTATCCAACACGGTGTTTCCGTGTTTTGCGCCCCTCGCAGGGGACACCTTTCCAATCGCCCAACCGCGCGCGGCTGGCGAAAGGTCTCACGTTACTCCCGCCGGCTAAAGGACGCCGGCGTTGCTACCAGGATGGGCCGTTGGATCGCCTACGTATTGCTCAGTCACGCCGCCCGCAACCTGCATGAGTGCCAGCAGCAGCACTCCGGCGAACCCGCCACCGAGAAAAGCTACCAACAGCCACCAAGCCGAAACCATGGGTACCCCCGTTTCCTGTGGTTTCGCCATCTGCCAGGTCACGCGCCCTGGCTGCGCTCTTCAAATCCTTCCACAGATGATCAAAGTCGTTGTTGATATTGCTCAAAGCCTGATCTCAGAGCCGGTCACGGGTCGGGCCCTCGTCGCCTCGCGAGCGCGCAATCTCGCGCCCGCCCGCGACTACTCCCAACTCAGTGCCCCGCCCGTCTGATATTCGATGACGCGGGTCTCGAAAAAGTTTTTCTCCTTCTTCAGGTCGATCATCTCCGCCATCCACGGGAACGGGTTGTCGGCCTTGTCGAAGAGCGGGTCGATGCCGATCTGCTGGCAGCGGCGGTTGGCGATAAAGCGCAGGTACTCCTTGAACATGGTCGCGTTCAAACCCAGCACGCCGCGCGGCATGGTGTCCTCGGCGTAGGCGTATTCCAGCTCGACGCCGCGCTTCATCAGCGCACGGATCTCCTCGCGGAACTCCGGCGTCCACAGGTGCGGGTTCTCCATCTTGATCGTGTTGATGAGATCGATGCCGAAGTTGCAGTGCATGCTCTCGTCGCGCAGGATGTACTGATACTGCTCGGAGCTGCCGGTCATCTTGTTCTGCCGGCCCATCGCCAGGATCTGCACGAACCCGACGTAGAAGAACAAGCCCTCCATGATGCAGGCGAACACGATCAGGCTCTTCAAGAGGTTCTGATCGGCCTCCATAGTGCCGGTCTTGAAGGTCGGATTGGTCAGCGTGTCGATGAACGGGATCAGGAACTCGTCCTTGTCGCGGATCGACTTGATCTCGTGATAGGCGTTGAAGATCTCCGCTTCGTTCAGCCCCAGGCTCTCGACGATGTACTGGTAGGCGTGGGTGTGGATCGCCTCCTCGAACGCCTGCCGCAGCAAGTACTGCCGGCACTCGGGCGCGGTGATGTGGCGGTACGTGCCGAGCACGATGTTGTTCGCGGCGAGACTATCGGCGGTGACGAAGAAGCCGAGGTTGCGCTTGACGATCAGCCGCTCGTCGTCGGTCAGGCCGTTGGGGTTCTTCCACAGCTCGATGTCGCGCTGCATGTTGATCTCCTGCGGCATCCAGTGGTTGGCGCACGCGGAGAGGTACTTGTCCCAGGCCCACTTGTACTTGAAGGGGACGAGCTGGTTGACGTCGGATTGCGCGTTGATGACACGCTTGTCCTCGGCGCGCACCCGGCGGAAGCCGTTGGCCATCGCCTGGGCCTCGGCGTCGAGGTCGTGCACCGGCTCGCGAGACAGGATGCCGCCGTAGACCTCGGCGGAGGTCTGGCCTGAGATCGCGTCGGCGGATTCGGGCATCGGGCGGGGTTGCCCCGGCGTCACGAAATCGTCTTCGAAGGTCAGCATACTGTTCTCACTTTTCCTGTCTGGTCTGTCCTGGTGTCGTTGTTGTTCCCCCTCGCACTCAACACGGATAGTTGGGGCGAGGGTTTCTTTTTGAGGGACCGTACCCGCTGCGCACGGCTCTCGCCGCCGCAGAACCTCTCCTCGCGGAGGAGGCGAGAGGTGGGTTCAATTCCTCAATGCACCGCTTTCAACCTCGCATACAAGTAGTCGGGAGCGAAATCCTGGCCGTCGTGCCAGGCGATCGTGGCCAATCCGTAGTCCAGATAGAACTGCGCGAAACGCTCCCGGTCGCGCAATCCTTCGAACTCCTCGCCATACAGCTCGTCGGCGAGATCGACCACACCTTTTCTTCCGTCGTTGAACTCCAGCCAAACCTTGTAGTCACCGAGATACCGCGCATCCACCACGTGACATGGTGCTTGCTCGTACTGGGCCATCTACGCTCTCTCCGGTTGGTTGGTCGGACACCTCCGCTACCACCTCCAATGACGCTCTTCGCGTCGTAACGTCCGGCGTCGCACAACAACGCAACCAGTTCCTGTCTGGGTCCGCGCCGGCATTCGTTATCTCTTCAATTCAAAATATCGCTCGACTCGATTCGTTTCACGCCCGCCTTCGTCATGTCCGCCCACGCCTTCGCGAGCGAGCCCTGCAGATCGATCGCGCGGCAGGCATCCTCGATCACGTACGTCTCGAAGCCCTCTAGCCGCGCATCGAGCGCGCTCCATGCCACGCAGTAATCCGTCGCAAGCCCGCACAGGAACACGCGGTCGATGCCGCGCCGCCGGAGATATCCGGTCAGTCCCGTATCCGTCTTGTGATCGGCTTCGTAGAACACCGAGTAGCTGTCCACGCTCTTGTGATAGCCCTTGCGAATCACGAGCTGCGCGTGCGGGATGTCGAGGTCCGGATGCAGCTCGGCGTCGCGCGTGCCCTGCACCGCGTGATCCGGCCAGAGCACCTGCTCGCCGTAGGGGAGCTGCGTCGTCTCGAACGGCTTCTTCCCGGCGTGCGAGGATGCGAACGAGGCGTGGCCCGGCGGATGCCAGTCCTGCGTGATGATCACGTTCTCGAAGCGCGCGGCGAGCGCGTTGACCATCGGCACGATCTCGTCGCCCTCCGGCACGGCGAGTGTCCCGCCGGGAATGAAGCAGTTCTGCACGTCGGTCACGATCAGCGCGGAATTCGCTGTCGGTCGGATCTTGCTCGTTGCGATTACCTTTCACGTTTCGGTTACTGACATGCCTCGCACGTCGGATCGTTGAGCGAGCAGACCTTCGGCGCGTCGGGCTCCTGCACGGGGTAGCTCGCAGCGGCGCGCGTGCCCGCGGCCTTGCCTATCGATGCACCCATCGCGCCTACGCCGCCCGAAGTCGGCACCGCATTCAGCTCGCCCCCTTGCCCGGTCGACTTTTCGGCCGATGTCGCTGCGAGCGTGCGCAGGTAGTACGTCGTCTTCAAGCCCCGGATCCAGGCGAGCTTGTAGGTCTCGTCGAGCTTCTTGCCCGACGCGCCGCCCATGTAGATGTTGAGCGACTGCGCCTGGTCGATCCACTTCTGCCGCCGCGCGCCCGCCTCGACGATCCACTTCGCGTCGACCTCGAACGCGGTCTCGTAGAGCTTGCGCAGGTCGGCTGGCACGCGGTCGATCTTGGCGAGCGAGCCGTCGAAGTACTTGAGATCCGACACCATCACCTCGTCCCAGAGGTTGAGCTTCTTCAGCTCCGCCACCAGGTGCTCGTTCACGACCGTGAACTCGCCGGAAAGGTTCGACTTGACGTAGATGTTCTGGTACTCCGGCTCGATCGACGCGCCCACGCCGACGATGTTGGAGATGGTCGCGGTCGGCGCGATGGCGATGCAATTGGAGTTGCGCATGCCGTGCTGCTTGATCCGCCTCCGCAGCGCGTCCCAGTCCATGGTCGAGGACTCGTCGATCTCAACGTAGCCGCCGCGCTCCTCGGCGAGCAGCTTGAGCGAGTGCTGCGGCATGATGCCGCGGTCCCACAGGCTTCCTTTGTAGGTCGAGTAGCGGCCGCGCTCCTCGGCCATCTCGGTCGAGGCGAGGTAGGCGTAGTAGCACACCGCCTCCATCGAGCTGTCGGCGAAGGTCATCGCTTCGTCGGAGCCGTATGGCGTGTGCAGCAGGTGCAGGCAGTCCTGGAAGCCCATGATGCCCAGCCCCACGGGACGGTGCCGCATGTTCGAGTCGCGCGCCTTCTTCACCGCGTAGTAGTTGATGTCGATTACATTGTCGAGCATCCGCATCGCGGTCTTGATCGTGGTGCGCAGCTTGTCGTGGTCGAGCTCCCACTGACCCGGTTTCACCTGCTTCATGTGGGCGGCAAGGTTCACCGAGCCGAGATTGCACACGGCGATCTCGCGCTCGCTCGTGTTGAGCGTGATCTCGGTGCAGAGGTTCGAGCTGTGCACGGTGCCGATGTGCGACTGCGGCGAGCGCACGTTGCACGCATCCTTGAAGGTGATCCAGGGATGCCCGGTCTCGAAGAGCATCGAGAGCATCTTTCGCCAGAGCTGCACTGCGGGGATCTTCTTGTGGAGTTTCAGCTCGCCGCGGGCCGCCTTCTCCTCGTAGCGGACGTACGCTTCTTCGAACTTGCGGCCCCACTTGTCGTGGAGGTCCGGCACGTCCGAGGGCGAGAAGAGCGTCCAGTCGCCGCCTTCCATCACCCGCTTCATGAAGAGGTCCGGGATCCAGTTGGCGGTGTTCATGTCGTGCGTGCGGCGCCGGTCGTCGCCGGTGTTCTTGCGTAATTCGAGGAACTCCTCGATGTCGAGGTGCCATGTTTCGAGGTAGGAGCACACGGCCCCCTTACGTTTCCCCCCTTGATTCACTGCTACCGCCGTATCGTTCACCACCTTCAGGAACGGCACCACGCCCTGCGACTTGCCGTTGGTCCCTTTGATGTGCGACCCCAGCGCGCGCACGTTGGTCCAGTCGTTGCCGAGCCCGCCGGCGAACTTCGATAGCAGCGCGTTCTCCTTGATCGCTTCGTAGATGCCGTCGAGATCGTCGGCCACCGTGGTGAGGTAGCAGGAAGAAAGCTGCGAGCGGTGCGTGCCCGAGTTGAACAGCGTCGGCGTCGACGACATGAAGTCGAAGGTCGACAGCACGTTGTAGAACTCGATCGCGCGCGCTTCGCGGTCGACCTCATTCAGCGCGAGACCCATCGCCACGCGCATGAAGAACGCCTGCGGCAGCTCGAAGCGCCGGCCGCCCACGTACTGATCGACGAGAAAGTAGCGATCGTAGAGCGTCTGCAATCCGAGATAGCCGAACTGGAGATCGCGCTCGGGCACGAGCGACGCGCCGAGCGTCTTCAAGTCGTACTGCCCAAGCGCTTCGGTCAGGAGCCCGATCTTCATCCCGTGCTTGACGAAGCGCGGGAAGTATTCGGCGTACTTGGTCGCCATGTCGGCCTGAGATGCTTCCTCGCCCAGCGCCTCGTAGCGCAGCGCATCGAGCAGGAGCCGCGCCGTGACGAAGCTGTACGCGGGATCCTTCTCGATGAGCGTGCGCGCGGCGAGCACCACGCACTTGCGCACCTCGTCCATCGCCACGCCTTCGTACAGATCCTTCAGCGTCGCCTTGAGGATGCGGTCCGGGTCGACGTCCGCGAGCCCTTCGCACGACGCGCGCACGAGCTCGGTCAATCGAGGGAGATCGAGCGGCTTCGACACGCCGCTCTCGACGACGTTGATGATGCCGACGGGCTCGGCCTTCGTCTCCTTCTGCTTCTGCGCGCGTTCCTGCGCGCGCTTCTCGCGATAGAGTACGTACGCGCGCGCGACTTCGTGCTCGCCGCCGCGCATCAGCGCGAGCTCCACCTGATCTTGGATCTCCTCGATATGGATCGCTCCGCCCTCGGGCTTGCGCCGCATCAGCGCGGTCACCACCACGTCGGTAAGCTGCGCGGTCAGCTCGCGCACGCGCGCGGACGCGGCGCTCTGTCCGCCGTTCACCGCGAGAAAGGCCTTGGTCAGCGCGATCGCGATCTTCGAAGGCTCGAACCCGACCACCGCGCCGTTGCGGCGAAGCACCTTGTACTGCGCTAGTCGGGGGTCGGTGTTCACGAGCGGCGAACTCTCTGCGCCTGCCGTCTGTTTCAGTTGCGTTACAGGAGAGGGGACGGTGGCAGAGCTGGCAACTTGCATGGTGGCGTTCTCCTTGCGAAATCTTCTCGTTGTTCGCGCTTGACCCCGGACCAGCGAGAATGCTGCGTTCTCTTCCTGGTGCGAGTTTCCGGTCACCAGCCCCTATGACTTCCCTCTCTCGTCGAGGGGCGCTCCTCGGTGGCTTCCGGAATTCCCTTAGGAATCAAAACCTACTATATCTTGTGTTCAAGTGCAGAATCAAGACTAATCATAGTAGTTCGAGCGCCCTCGCGCAAGGGTTTTTTCATGCACAAAAGCGCGGACCAAAAAGCGCAGAAAAATCAGAAAGCTAAGGCTCCATTCGGCATCAGTGCACGCTTTGCGCACCGGTTTTCCACGAAGTTGTGCACAGGCCTAAACCTTATGCGCTGCGCAGGGCGATACGGGGCGGGATTGCTGCTTTTTTGAGCAGCCCGACGAGTCGTCGTCCCCGCGCAAGCGGGGACCCAGCGGCGTTGAGCGAAAACTCTGGATTCCCGCTTGGCCGTTCCTCCAAACTTCGCCCTTCGGGCCCGTTTTCGCGGGAATGACGGTTACTGCCTCGGCGCGCTGCACTCGACGCACACCTGGCGGAGCTTCCCGCTCCTGGGATCGCGCCGCGCAGGGAGGTCCCGCTCGAGCGTCACGGTGACGTTCGGGAGCGATTGCCGCTCGAGGTATTGCTTGAGTCCGCGCGAGGCGGCCGCCCATGCCGCAGCACGATCGTGCACCTCGTGCGGATCGAGGCGCAGGGCGAGGGCGTCCGCGGCGGTCTGCAGGATCTGGAACCGGTGCAGCCCCGCCGCTTCCTCGACGACGGTGGAAAGCGCGAGCGGCAGCAGGCGTATGACGCGTCCGTCCGGCCCGGTGAGCGAGACGATGTCGTCGCGCCGTCCCTCGACCTTTATCGCGGGCAGCGGGTTGCCGCAGGCGCAAGGGTCGGGCTTCGCGGTGATGCTGTCGCCCAGGTCATAACGGACGATCGGCTGCACGCGGTTGGCGAGATTCGTGAGGAGGGCCGTGTGCGATGGCTCGCCGGGCGGGGTTGGACGATACTCGGCGTCGACAGGCTCGAGCACGACCCAATCCGCGTTAACGTGCAACCAGCCCTCGTCGCAACCGTAGGCGATCGAGAGCGCTTCCGAGGCGCCATACTCGTTCACGACCGGACAGCCGAAGGCGCGCTCGATCGCCGTGCGCATCGCGAGCGTCATGTATTCGCCGCCGGACCACAGGAGCGCGGGCGAGATGCGCAGCCGCTCCGCGGCGCGCTCCTCGGCAAGCAGCATGAGCATCGTCGGATAGCTCGCGACGAACGCCGGCTGGTAAGCGTTCAACTGCGTGGCAAGGTCCTGTAGCGGATCGAGCACGGAGAAGCTCTTGGACGAAAGCCACGGACTCCCGCGGGTGAGCCGCTCCCACGACACGATGCTCGCGTAGTGATCGTCGCGCGCGGTGACGAGCGCAGCCTTGCCGCCGTTGCCGAACACGCCCGAGGCGTAGCGGCGGCCCAGTCGCGCCGCGCCGAGCTGAACGCCGATCAGCGCGTCGTAGGTGGCGAGCGCGGCATCGTCCTGAACGAACACCCCGGGCTCGCCGCTGCTGCCAGAGCTTTTCCACACGGAGTAGCGATGGAGGAGCTTCTCGCCGATGTGCGTGCGGTCGGCGAGAAAGTCTTCCACCGCCGCGCGCGTCAGCTTCGGATCGGTCACCCAGCGATCGAAGTCCGCCATCAGCTCGCGCTTGGTGACGATGGGCAGGGCCTGCAGCGGCGCGTCGGCGGGACGCGTGCGCCACGCCTCGCGATAATGCGGCGAGTTGGCGCGAGTGTAGGCGAGGAGTGCCGCGATGCGCTCGTTGCGCGCCGCGGCAATCGCGTCGACGCCGCCGCTTCGCGTCCACCAGGTCTGAGAGAGGCGCGACACCCACGACCACCAAGCCGTCGACGACTGGATCGGATCCCAAGACCGAGCGCGCGTCCGGGCCTGCACGCTTCCTCCTTTGCGCCAAGACGGCGTTGCTCGTGGTATTTTATGCCCGTCCATGAACGACCGCGCGACTTCCACCGCCCCGATGGAGGCCAGGCCCGCTCAGGGCGCGCCGGCGCGACTGCTGGCGAAGTTCGGGGCGGCGACGCGCATTCCGTTCCGGGTCGTCTTCGCCGACGGCTCTCAATATTGGAACCACGAAGCGGCGCCGGCGTTCACGCTTCTTTTCAGGACGCGGCGGGCGCAGTCGCGCGTGCTTCGCTTCGGTCACGTGGGACTCCTCGAAGCCTACTTCGACGGCGGGATCGACTTCGAGGGCGACTTCGCGAAGGCGTTCGCGGTCGGCTTCGAAGCGGGGTTCGACATGATGCCGAATGCGCTGCTGACGATACGCAACCGCTGGCACGAGTTCCGTTTCTCGAACCGCTCGATCACACAGGCGAAGGCGAACGCGCGCTTCCACTACGGCCTCGGGCAGGCGATGTACCGCTACTGGCTCGACCGCGTCGGCATGATGTACACCTGCGCCTACTGGAAGGAAGGAACGAAGAGCGTCGAGGAGGCGCAGGTCAACAAGATGGACCACGTCTGCCGCAAGGTGCAGCTCAAGGCGGGCGAGACATTCGTTGACGTCGGCTGCGGCTGGGGAGGGCTTCTCTTCCACGCCTGGGAGCGCTACGGCGCGATCGGCACCGGCATCAACACGACGACCGAGCAAGTGCACGAGACTCGCGCCGACATCGAGCGCCGCGGTCTGAGCGACAGGCTCAAGATCGTCGAGTGCGACTTCCGCGAGATTCCGGGGCAGTACGACAAGCTGCTCTCGATCGGCACCCTCGAGCACGCGGGCCGCGACTCGCTGCCGCAGGTCGTGAAGGCGCACGCCGACGCGATGAAGCCGGGCGCGCTCGGCATGATCCACTTCATCGGCCACGTGGGACGGTTCGAGACCGAGTTCTACATCCGCAAGTACATCTTCCCCGGCGGCTGGATCCCGAGCCTCGCCGAGGCGATCGAGGCGATGGAGGCCTCGGGGCTCGAAGTGATCGACATCGAGAACCTTCGCCGGCACTACGCGCTCACGCTCGACGCGTGGGCCGAGCGCTTCGATGCGAGCTGGGGAAAGATCCACGCGCTCGACCCGAAGCTCTTCGACGAGCGCTTCCGCCGCACCTGGCGCACCTATCTGTGGGCCTGCGCGGAGATGTTCCGCGCACCGAACGGGCACACCCATCTCTTCCAGGTGCTGGTCAGCAAGGGCAACATCAACTCGACCAATTACCCGATGAGTCGGGCGTTTCTGTACCGCTAGGAGCTGTCGTCCCCGCCCAAGCCGGGACCCAGTGTCTTTTGACCGCGTTCGAGCAGATAGTTAACGCCACTGGATTCCCGCTTCCGCGGGAATGACGAATCCGTTTTGGGCACCTACGCTGACCGCAAGGACGCGCTCCTCGCCGCGCTCGGCAGCGGGGGGCACGGCTTCGGCCTCGCCAAGGACACGTCGAACCTCTTCCGCGATCGTGTGCCGCGGCCGCGGCCGAAGGTCGATCTCAAGGGCTTCAACCACGTCATCGCGGTCGATGCGCGAGCCGGCGTCGTCGAGGCCGAGGGCATGGTGCGCTACGTCGATCTCGCGGAGGCCACGCTCGCGCACGGCGTCATGCCCGCGGTCGTGCCGCAGCTCAAGTCGATCACGCTCGGCGGCGCGGTCGCCGGCGTGGGCATCGAGGCGACGTCGTTCCGCCATGGCCTCGTGCACGACACGATCGCTGCGCTCGAGGTGCTCACCGGCGATGGGCGCATCGTCACCTGCACGGCGGAGAACGAGCACCGCGATCTCTTCTTCGGCTTTCCGAATTCTTACGGCACCCTCGGCTACGCCTTGAAGGTCACGGGGCGCACGCTTCCGGTGAGACCCTTCGTCGCGGTCGAGCACACGCGCTACGCCGATCCCGCAGCCTGCTTCGCCGACGTCGTGCGCTTCGCGGTGGATCCGAGCGTCGATTTCCTCGACGGGGTGGTGTTCGCGCGCGACGAGCTCTATCTCACTCGCGGCCGCTTCGTGGACAGCGCACCCTGGACAAGCGATTACAGCTTCGAGCGCATCTACTACCGCTCGATCCGCGAGCGCGGGAGCGATTTCCTCACCGTGCACGATTACCTCTGGCGCTGGGACACCGACTGGTTCTGGTGCTCGAAGAACGTCGGCGCGCAGCATCCCCTGCTGCGGCGACTCTATGGCCGCAAGCGGCTGAACTCGATCACCTACCAGAAGATCATGCGCTGGAATACGCGATGGGGCCTGACGCGCGCGCTGTCGCGCTTCTCCGGCGAGCACACCGAGTCGGTGATCCAGGACGTCGACATCCCGCTCGTGCGAGCCGCGGAGTTCCTCGAGTTCTTCCACGCCGAGGTGGGCATCCTGCCGATCTGGATCTGTCCGATCCGCGCCGCACTGCCGGGTGCGGCGTTCCCGCTTTATCCACTCGCGACCGATACGCTCTACGTCAACTTCGGCTTCTGGGACGTGGTGCGCGAGCGCACGCCGCATCCGCCCGGCTTCCACAATCGCGCCATCGAGCGCAAAGTGGGCGAGCTCGGCGGCATCAAGTCGCTGTATTCGGATTCATACTTCGGCGAGGACGAGTTCTGGTCGACCTACGACCGGAATGCGTATCTCGCCCTCAAGCGCAAGTACGACCCGCGCGACGCGCTGCCCGATCTCTACGCCAAGGTCGTCAAGCCGGCGTCACGTCCGCAATGAAGTATTACGACGTCTTCAACGGCGACGCGGACGGGATTTGCGCGCTGCATCAGCTCAGGCTCGACGAGCCTCGCGACGCCGTGCTTGTCACCGGCGCCAAGCGCGACATCAAGCTACTCGCGCGCGTCGATGCGAAGGCGGGCGATGCGGTGACGGTGCTCGACATCTCGATGGCAAGCAATCGTCCTGCACTGATGGCGCTCCTCGAGCGCGGCGTCGCGGTGCAGTACTTCGATCATCATTTCGCCGGCGAGTTACCGCAGCATCCGAATCTCGCGGCGATGATCGACACCTCGCCTCGCGTGTGTACCGGGATCATCGTCGATCGCTATCTCAAAGGGAGACAACGCGTCTGGGCCGCGGTGGCAGCGTTCGGCGACGATCTCGATGAGCCAGCGTGCGCGCTCACGGCCTCGCTCGGTCTCGATGCGTCGCGCGTCGCGTCGCTGCGTGAGCTGGGCGAGGCGCTCGCCTACAACGCGTACGGCGACAGCGAAGCCGATCTAATCGTGCACCCCGCCGAGCTCTACCGCACGGTTGCGCGCTACGCCGATCCCTTCGCGTTGCTGCGCGACGAGCCGGTCATCGCGCGCATCGGCGAGACGCGCCGAGAGGATCTCGCGCTGGCGCGAAGGCTCAAGCCCGCGCACGAGCTGGCGTGCGCTACCGTCTACGTCCTCCCCGACGCGGCGTGGTCGCGGCGCGTGCGCGGCGCGCTCGGCAACGAGCTGGCGCAGCAGCGCCCCGATCGCGCACATGCGATCCTCACGCCGGACGAGCGGGGCGGCTACATGGTGAGCGTGCGCGCACCGCGAGCGAAACCAGTCGGCGCGGACTCGCTTTGCCGCTCGTTCGCGAACGGCGGGGGCCGCGCCGCCGCGGCGGGCATCAATCATCTCCCCGCAGGCGAATTGCCGGAGCTGGTGCGGCGGCTCGAGGAAGCGTTCGGGTAGGGCTCGCAGAGGCGAGCGACCCCACCTAGCGCGATACCTTGAAGCCGAGTTGGCTCTGCACGTATTCGTCCTGCCCCCATTCCTGCAAGGCCTTGACCTTACCCGCTTGATCGAATTCGAACCGGCTCACGTAGTCTTGCTCGAATGGCAATTTAGTTGCGGGTTCGATGGCGGTCAATCTTCCGCGCACGAAATAGACAGAGCCGTTGCCTAGGATTTCATCGATCCGGCTTTTCTGGGATGCGAAATCGGCGGGCGTGGCATCACGGAGATCCTGTATGAACTGCGGCTTCGACCTTGTATTTTCGATTCGACCGCGGATCACCGTCACTGAAACCTGCTTACCCCCGCGCAGCACGACCACGAGTACCTTTTCGCCGGCCTTGCCGTGAAATGGCAGTCGATCTTGATTTTTTTTTGACACCCGGACACCGCCGACACTGTAGATCTCGTCGCCGTCCTTGATGCCGGCGGTCGCTGCGGGCTCGCCCGGACGGACATGCAGCGCGACGAGATGCCCGGTCGCATACATGTCGGAACTGGTATTGATGCCCAAGCCGATATACGGCTGTCCGATGTACTTGGCGTCTTCTGCCAGATGGATGTTGACATAAGCGATGAATCCATCTTGCGAATTTACTGACTCCATCCACCCGCGGATGACATCCTGATGCGCCTTGTCGGTCGCCTCATCGGTTACCGCATGGGCACCGAGCGTAACGACAAACAGCGCTGTGCCAAAGAGGTTACGGACTATCGTCTTCATCTTTAGGCTCTCCCTTTGTTGGAATCATGAACTGTCTATCGCCACCCGGGCTGACTGCTCATACATGTCTCAGTGCTCTTTCAGTCTGCCCCGCCCGGCCTCGCCGCTTGCCGAGGTTACGCCGCGCGCTCGAGCTCGGGTGTCCACCGCCCGCCGCGCGCGAGGCTGTTCATCTTGATGCGGCGATAGAACGCCTGCTGCGCGGCCGCGACGTTCTCGCGCTTGCCGGCCCAGGCTTTCATGGCAGGATCCTGCAGCGCGCGTGCATACGAGAACGACAGCACCCACGGCGCGTTCGGATACATCGTGTTCATCGCGTTGAGATTTGCGGTCGCCTCTTCGGGCTTTTGTCCGCCGGAGAGGAAATTGATCGTCGGCAGCGCCGCGGGCACGCAGCGCTTGAGCACGCGCAACGTCGCTTCCGCGACCTGCTGCGGACTCGCCTTCGTCGCGTGTTCCTTGCCGGGGATCACCATGCTCGGCTTGAGCACCATGCCTTCGAGCAGCACGCGGTGACGATAGAGCGCGTCGACCACGGCATGCAGCACCGCTTCGCTTACCTCGTAGCAGCGCTCGATCGTGTGATCGCCGTCGATGAGCACTTCCGGCTCGACGATCGGCACGAAGCCCTGCTCCTGGCAGATCGCCGCGTAGCGCGCGAGCGTCTCGGCGTTGGCGGCGATGCCGAGCGGCGTCGGATTGTGGTCGGTGATCGCGTAGACCTCGCGCCACTTCGTGAAGCGCGCGCCCTTCGCCTTATAGCCCCTCAAGCGATCGGCGAGCCCGTCGAGTCCCTGCGTGATGAGATCGCCGTCAGCGCCGGGAAGCGGTGTCGTGCCCTTGTCGACCTTGATGCCAGGCGTGATGCCGCGACGCGAGAGCACTTCGGCGAGCGGTGTGCCGTCGTCGGCGCTCTGGTTCAGCGTTTCCTCGAACAGGATGACGCCGCTCAGAAACTCTTCCGCGCCCTTGGTCGTGAAAAGTAGCGAGCGGTACGCGCGGCGCGTCTCCTCGGTCGACTCGATGCCGAGCGCCTGAAAGCGTTTGGTGATCGTCGGCACGCTCTCGTCGGCGGCGAGGATGCCCTTGCCCGGCCGAGTGATGCTCTGGATGGTGCTGGAAAGTTCGTCCATGCTCATTGCGATACTCCTGTTTTTTCGTTTGTCGCCACGGCTTTCGTAATTTTACCGCGGTCGGAAGTTGAGCGAGGTCAAGGCATCCGCTGCCGTTTCGCGCGATGCTATAGCCGATGCGAGGGCCTACTCTCAGTACCGTTTTGCTTGTCGTCATCGGGACCGCGTACGCGATCGCCGAAGGGTGGAGGTTGTACGAGGCAGCGCCGCTGCTTAGCCGCGACCTGCTGCTGATCATCGGTGGCTATGGCGCCATCGTCATGGCCCTGACGGCGGGCGTCGTGGTCTCCACCTGGCCTCACCGGTCGAAGCGCGCTAACCCTTGATGCACACGAGCGGCTCAAGGCGCGCGACTCTGCGCGCGAGGTCGGCTCGCTCCGCCGCGCCCACGACCTCGTCGACGTCCTTGTAGGCGCCGGGCGCTTCTTCCGCCACGCCGCGCTGCGACGGGCTGCGGATCAGGATGCCGCGCGCGGCCAGCTCATCGACCACCTCGCGGCCGTGCCAGCGCTTCGTGGCCTGGGTGCGGCTCATGCTGCGGCCTGCACCGTGGCAGGCCGATCCGAATGCGGCATGCATCCCGCGCTCCGTTCCGACGAGCACCCACGACGACGTGCCCATGCTGCCGCCGATCAACACCGGTTGTCCGGTCGCCCGGAATACCGGCGGCAGATCGCGATGACCGGGGCCGAAGGCGCGCGTCGCGCCCTTGCGATGCACGAAAAGCTCGCGCCGCCCGCCGTCGACCTGGTGCTCTTCCACCTTGCAGGTGTTGTGCGAGACGTCGTAGAGAAGATCGAGCTTCGCGCCCGGAAGCACTGCCCTGAACGCGTCGCGCGCCAGATGGGTCAGTATCTGCCGGTTGGCGAGCGCGCAGTTGATCGCCGCGCGCATCGCACCCAGGTATCGCTGCCCGACCGGCGAGCGGATCGGCGCGCAGGCGAGCTCGCGATCGCCGAGCGCGATGTCTGCGTTCCTGGCGGCGATCGCCATCTCGCGCAGGAAGTCGGTGCCGATCTGATGGCCGAGCCCGCGCGATCCGCAGTGGATGCTGACCACGATCGCGTCGACTTCGAGGCCGAAGGCTCGTGCGACATTCGCGTCGTGGATTTCGGCGACGCGCTGGACTTCGAGGTAATGATTGCCGGAGCCGAGCGTGCCCATCTGGTCGCGCTGGCGCTTCTTCGCCTCTTGCGAAACGGCTGCGGGATCGGCACCCGCCATCGCGCCGTGCTCCTCGATGCGCTCGAGATCCTCGGCGCGGCCGTAGCCGATTTTGAGCGCCCAGCGCGCACCGCCGCTGAGCATCGCATCGGTGTCGCGCGGCGAGAGCCGCAGCGCGCCGGTGCTGCCGAGGCCCGCGGGAATGCGCTCGTAGAGCGTATCGGCGAGCGGGCGCTGCACACGACGCACGTCTTCGGTCGCGAGTCCCGTCAGCAAGGTGCGAACGCCACACGAGATGTCGAACCCGACCCCGCCGGCGGACACGACACCGCCTTCGTCCGGATCGAACGCGGCGACGCCGCCGATCGGAAAGCCGTATCCCCAGTGCGCGTCGGGCATCGCAAAGGAAGCTTTCACGATCCCGGGCAGCGCGGCCACGTTCGCAACCTGCTCGGCGACCTTGTCGTCCATCGCGCGGATGAGCGCTTCGTCGGCGTAGATCACGCCGGGCACGCGCATCGCACCGGAGCGCGGCAGCACCCACTCGCATTCGGCCCGGCGGTTCAGCCGCGCGCTGTCCATGTTAGAGGCTGTTCACAAGGCCCTTACACGTCGACCACGCACTGCGCGACCCACGCGCCGTCGTCGCGGCGCGCGACCGAGAGCGCCGTGTAGGTCGCGCCCTTCACTTCGACCGCGGGATGATGTCGCGGCGCATCGAGCGATTCGCCCCACGCCGTGGCGGCGAGTCTGCCGCCGTCGAGCCGCACTGAGAAGCGGCCAAAGATCATGTCCTGTGTGACCATTTCGTAGATGAGCGCGTTCAGCCAGTCGGCAAGCAGCAATTCGTCGTCTGGCGCTTCGCGCGCGATTTCGACTGACTGTCGCGCCTCGACGCCCGCGGGGTCGGTGATCACCGCGGTTAGCGCGAGCGCGGCCTGCTGGAACGCCTCCTCGCGGGTCGAGCCGATGCCGCGGATGCCGATGTCGGCGCCGTGCGGAAAGTGCTCCCAGGGCATGGCCTATCCTCGCCCCGCGCGGGCGTTCCGGCAAGCGCGGCCATGAACGAGCGATCTCGAATGTTGCCCTGCACAAAGCTTGATCCGGGTCAACGCGCATCGCGCGGATCGCACCTATAGTTCAATTGAGTTGCGATGGGACGTCGGGCGGCGGCTTGACGTCGATGCTCCGCCCCATCGCCCCGTCGCAATGCGGGACCCGGCGTTCGTGGCGATGAATTCGCGAACGCGGAGTTGGATGTAATCCTGGCATGGAGACGAAAATGACGAACCTCACCAATCTCACCCGGTTCGAACCGTTCGGATCGCTCGCTTTCGATCCGTTGGGAACCATGGATGACTTCTTCTATCTGCCGCGGATGCCTTACCTTCGGGCGGTTTCGCCCGAGCCCGGAATGAAGGTCGATTTGAGCGAAGACGCCAAGGCGTACTACCTCAAGGCCGAAATTCCCGGCGTGAAGAAGGACGACATCCATGTCGCGATCGACGGCAACAATGTTTCGATCAACGCTGAAATGCTCAAGGAGAAGGAGGGGAAAGAAGGCGCTACCGTCCTGCGCAGCGAACGCTACTACGGGCGTTGGAGCCGCAGCTTTACCCTCGGCGTCGAAGTCGACGAGTCCAAGGCCGAGGCGAAATACAGCGACGGTATCCTGATGCTGACGCTGCCGAAAAAGGGCGGCGTGAAGGTCAAGGAGATCGCCGTTCACTAAATTGCAGTTGGCGCTGCGTGGGGGATTTCTCGTCCTCGCGCGGCGGGCGGCGCCTGGTGGCGCGGCGTAATTGACCCCTACGCCGTGGCCCAGCCCGCCGCGGGCACCGACGCCGGCGCCGCGTTTCTTGATGCGCTGCCGGCGCCGGTTTCCGTCTTGTCCGGTCCGGTTCCCTTGCGAAGCTATGCCGCGCGCTTGAGTGTCGTGGCGATCGCCGCGATTTCCTCTTCCGCGAGCGTCTCTTTCTGCAGGAGTTGCCGCGCACCCTGTTCCAGGGCGGCGCGATTCGCGGTCAGGATGCCCACGGCGCGGTCGAACGCGTTCTCGGAGATCGCGCGCACGGCGCGATCGATCTCGCGTGCGGTTTCCTCGCTGTATTTTCGTTCCGGCGGCGCGGCGAGGCCCGGCAGGTAAGGGGCCGGATCGCCCTGGTAGGAGAGGCTGCCGAGCTTCTCCTCCATGCCATAGCGCGTGACCATGCTGCGCGCGATGTCGCTCACTTTGACGAGATCGTCGGCGGCGCCGGTGGAGTAGTGTCCGTAGATGACGTGCTCGGCTGCGCGTCCGCCCAAGAGCACGGCCATCTTGTTCTCCAGCTCCTCGCGCGTCATGAGGAAGCGATCTTCAATCGGGCGCTGGATGGTGTAGCCGAGCGCGCCGATGCCGCGCGGGATGATCGACACCTTGTGTACCGGGTCCGTGCCGGGCAGCGCCAGCGCGACGAGCGCGTGGCCCATCTCGTGGTGGGCGACGATCTCGCGCTCCTTGGCGTTGAGAATGCGGCTCTTCTTCTCCAGCCCCGCGACGATGCGCTCGACCGCCGCGGTGAAATCGGCGAGCCCTATGGCCTCGGCGCCGCGGCGCGTGGCGACGAGTGCGGCCTCGTTGATCAGGTTGGCGAGGTCCGCGCCGGTGAACCCCGGCGTCAACGCCGCCACCTTTTCGAGATCCGCATCGGGGGCGAGCTGAACCTTGCGCGCGTGCACCTTGAGGATCTGCACGCGGCCGAGCTTGTCGGGACGATCGACTAGCACCTGGCGGTCGAAGCGGCCGGCGCGCAGGAGCGCCGGATCGAGGATCTCGGGGCGGTTGGTGGCGGCAAGCAGGATGAGCCCCTGCGTCGGGTCGAAGCCATCCATCTCGACCAGGAGCTGATTGAGCGTCTGTTCCTTCTCGTCGTGCCCGCCGAGCCCGTACGCGCCGCGGGCGCGGCCGAGCGCGTCCAGCTCGTCGATGAAGATGATCGCCGGCGCGCGCTGCCGCGCCTGCTCGAAGAGGTCGCGCACCCGCGCCGCGCCCACGCCGACGAACATCTCGACGAATTCCGAGCCGTTGATCGAGAAGAACGGCACGCCGGCCTCGCCCGCTACCGCGCGCGCCAGCAGCGTCTTGCCGGTCCCCGGCGGGCCGACCAGCAGCACGCCCTTCGGGATGTGCCCGCCTAGCCGCGTGTAGCGCTTCGGGTCCTTGAGGAAGCCGACGACTTCCTTCAGCTCCTCCTTGGCCTCGTCGACTCCGGCGACGTCGTCGAAGGTCACCTTGGTGTCGGTCTCGACGTAGACCTTCGCCTTGCTCTTGCCGATGGAAAGGAAGCCGCCGCCGAGGCCGCCTTGCCCCGCCATGCGCCGGGCTAGAAAGAACCAGATCGCGAAGAAGATGAGCGCCGGCGCGACGAACGACAGGATGTCGCGGAAGAAAGTGCTCTCGATAACGCCGGTGTAGGTCACGTCGTATTGCGACAACTCCTTCGCGAGGTCGGGGTCGACCCGCGTGGTCACGAAGCGCGTGCGCTTGTCGGGCGTCGGCTCCTTGTAGGTGCCCTGGATGACGTTGTTCGAGATCGAGATGTCCTTGATCTTGCCGGCCTTGAGGTCCTGCTCGAACTGGCTGTAGGGGATCGGCTGGACCTGCGTGGCGGTGACGTACATTTCGCGCAGCCACAGGACGCCCAATACGGCGAAAATGACATACCAGAGGTTGAACCAGGTTTGTTTTTCCATGGAGCGCTCCCGGAATTCTTGGTAGATGTGGGCGGGGGAGCCGATCTTCCAGAGATCGGTTACGGGAATTCGGCTACAATTCGCGCTTCTCGAAAGAGGGAGTCAGGCGAATGGGTTCGAGTTCCCGGCGGCGCGATCGAATCGCGTGCGTTTCTGAGCCAAGGCACGCCCGGCGGCGGCTGGTTCTGGGCTGCTGCGCCGTGCTCGCGGCTCCGTTCGTCTGCGTGCCGCGGCGCGCGCACGCTGCAGAAGCGCCGCGAACGCTTCGCTTCGAGCACACCCACACGGGCGAGCAGCTCGCGCTCACCTATGCAGTGGGGAGCCGTTATCTCGACACCGCGCTGGGGACGATCCAGCATTTTCTGCGTGATTTTCGCAACGGCGCTACGCACGACATCGATCCGGCGCTGCTGGATCAGCTGCATCGGCTGGCCGCCGTGACCGCCACGCGCGAGCCGTTCCAGGTGATCTCGGGCTACCGCTCGCCGGCAACCAACGAGATGCTGCGACGCGAAGGGCACGGGGTCGCGTCGCACAGCCTGCACCTCGAGGGACGCGCGATCGACATCCGCCTGCCCGACGTCAAGCTTGCCGACCTGCGCGATGCGGCGCTGTCGCTTCGGGCCGGCGGCGTCGGCTACTACCCGTCCGCGGAATCCGACTTTGTCCATATCGATACGGGGCGCGTGCGCTTTTGGTAGCGGCTTATCGCGCGCGCAGGGCCGCCAGCATCTTGGCGTCGAGACCGTAAATATCGGTGGTGAAAAGCACGCGTCCCGTCGCATCGACGATCGCGGTCGCGTAGAAGATCACGACCGGGATCGGCCGCGTGAGCGTCGCGGTGCTCGCCTTGCCCGATGCCATGGCGTCGCGGATGCGCTCAGGCGTCCACGCCGGCTGATCACCCAGCACGAACTCCGCGAGCGCGGGCGGGTCTGCTACGCGGATGCAACCATGACTGAAGTCGCGGCGCGTCTGGCTGAAAAGCTGCTGCGCGGGCGTGCTGTGCAGGTAGATGTCCATGGTGTTGGGCAGGACGAATTTCACTGCGCCCAGCGCGTTCTTCGCACCCGGCCGTTGCCTCACGCGCAGGGCACCGCTCTTGAGCCCTTCGATGGTCTTCGCGTCGAGTGCCGTGATCGGCGCGCCTTTCCCGTCGACCGCGACGGCTTCGAATCCCTCGCGATCCCAGTAAGCCGCATCGCGCTCGAGCTTTGGAACGATTTCGCCGCGCTGGATCGCCGGCGGCACGTTCCAGTACGGGCTGAACTCGACGTAACGCATCTCGCCGATGAACACCGGCGTTTCCCGCGCCTTCATCGCGCGTCCGACGATCACCGGCATGGTGAGCTGTGCCGTCACGTCGTCGCGCCCGTGGGCGAAGGCCCAGAGCTGGAACGAAGGGATGTTGACGGCGAGGAGCGGACCGGGCTCCATCTCAGGCAGCCAGCGCAGGCGTTCCAGCGTCAACTCGATCTGCAGCACGCGCGCGGAAAGCGGCGTGGAGAGCTCGGCGAGCGTGTCCTTCCCGAGCACGCCGTCGTCCTTGAGCCCGTGACGGGACTGGAACGCGCGCACCCCGTCGACCAGCGCGCCCTGATACTTGTCGTCGGTCGGCGCAGCGGCAGCCGGGGGAAGGTCGCCCACGAGGCGCAAACGCTCGCTCAATGCACCTACCCCGGCGTAGCTCTCGCCGGGCTCGATCTTGCGCTTGCCTGCGGGCAGGGGAGGTAGCGGCGGCAAAGAGGCTGCCGCGAAGCTTCGGTAGCGCGCAAGCGTTTCCTCGAGTCGCCGGTACAGCGGGAACGAGGGCTCCGCGGAGGCGACGGCGTCGTGCCAGCGCCCGGTCGTCATGCCGCTGCGCAGCAGCGCAGGGAGATCGAGCGGTTTTTCGTCGCGGCCGAACTTGAAGCCTGCCTGCTCCGGCGTGACGCGCCCGCGGTTGAGGTCCGACAGGAAGCGGCAGAACGACACCGTAAGCGCGACGTCCGCGCGCGCGACGCGCTCCGGCGCGCGGTCGCCAGCCTGGATCGCACGTATTTCGCCGCCGATCCAGTCAACATCGTAATCGGCCGGATCGAGACCGTGACTCGCTGCGTCGGAGATCTCGGCGAGCATCGCGCCCGGCGCGCTGCCCGAGGGCAGCCAGCGCGGCGCATAGTCGGTCTCGCGATAGATCTCCTCGAGGGCGGGGCGAAAGCGCGCGAAGTCCGCGCGGCGGAGCTGCGGTAATGTCCCGCGCGCAACGAGCGCACGGATCTGGTCACGGTCGGTCGCGCCCGTAACCTGGGCGAATGCCGCTCCGGCGGTGAACTGGAACGCTGCAACGGCGATCAAAACAATAAGGAGAATAAGGACGCGCCCGCCGCGAAGAGCTGTTTGCGCCCGCGCGCGTGTCCGCACTATGGTGGCCATGGAGTCCCCTTGACGCGGATCAACCCTGCCCGCGAAGTTTGGTGTCATCATTATCGGGCTCGGGACGAACGGCCGCGAGTCCTTTTGACACGACCGAGAAGACGATTGTCATGGCACGGCGACATTTGACACCAACTCCCGAAACCGGTCCGGGAAGCACCCCTCGGTATCGCGACCGCATTTTCGACGACTCCTGGCACGATCCGTATCACGCGAAGGGCAAGTACCGGGAGCCTACCGCATGCAAAGTCTGCGGCGCGATTTTCGAGAACGGCCGCTGGCGCTGGGGCGAAGCGCCGAGCGGGGCGCACCGCGCGACCTGCCCGGCGTGCGCGCGCACGCGCGACGAGTTGCCGGCGGGCTACGTCAATCTTTCCGGCGAATTTTTCAATGCTCATCGCGACGAGCTGCTGCGGCTCGCGCGCCACGCCGCGGAAAAGGAGCGCGCCGAGCATCCTCTGCACCGGATCATGCACGTCGTCGAGACCCCCGGGCAGACGGTGATCACGACCTGCGACTTGCATTCCGCCCGCCGCATCGGCGAGGCGCTGGCGAGCGCCTACGACGGGCATCTCGACGTGCGCTTCGGCGAGGATGAATATTCCGTGCGTGTCAACTGGACTCGCTAGCGAGAAGCGCATCGAGCGCATCGCAACCGCCGGCGGTGCCGCGGCGCAGGAGCGGCTCATTTCGGCGCTCGCGCGTCCCGGCATCTTCGGCGCGCCTTGCACGCGGGTGCAGCGGCTGGAAACGCACATCTCCACCGTCCTGCTGACGGGTCGCTGCGCGTACAAGATCAAGAAACCGGTCGATTTCGGCTTCCTCGATTTCACGACCCTCGCCGCTCGGCGCAAGTTCTGCGAGAAGGAATTGGAGCTCAACCGCCGGCTCGCGCCCTCGCTGTACCTCGAGGTGGTCTCCATCACCGGCAGTGTCGACGCGCCGATGCTCGGCGGCGACGGGCCGGCGCTCGAATATGCAGTGAAGATGCGCGAGTTTCCGCAGGAGGCGCTCGCGAGCAGCCTTCTCGCACGGGGCGAGCTTTCCGCCGCCGACATCGACGCGCTCGCGGCGAAGGTCGCAAGGTTTCATGGAGCGATTGCCGTTGCGGCAGACGAAAGCTTCGGCTCGCCCGAGGAGATTCTGCGCGTCGTGCGGCAGAACTTCACGCAGCTCGCGCCACTCGCCGGCACCGACGGCGAGCGCGACGAGATCGAGGCGCTCCGCGTCTGGACCGAGCGCGAGCACGCCGCGCGCCGGGAGACGTTCTCGCTTCGCCGCGCGCAAGGCTTCGTCCGCGAATGTCACGGCGACCTGCATCTCGGCAATATCGCGCGCGTAGACGGTGAGCTCACCATCTTCGACTGCATCGAGTTCAACGAGTCGATGCGCTGGATCGACGTGATGAGCGAGATCGCCTTCACGGTGATGGACCTCGCGGACCGCGGCCGGGCCGACCTCGCGCATCGCTTCCTCAATGCATATCTCGAGGCGACCGGTGATTATGCCGGGCTCACGGTGCTGCGCTTTTACCTCGTGTACCGTGCGCTGGTGCGGGCCAAGATCGCTCACCTGCGCGCGGCGCAACTCGGTCCCGGCGGTTCAACGCGTGCCGTGATGGATGAGTATCGCGGCTATGTTGCGCTCGCGCGCGGTTACGCGGAGCGCCCGCGCCCGGCGCTGATCATCACGCACGGGCTGTCCGGATGTGGCAAGACCGCGCTCTCGCAGGCGCTGCTCGAGGCGATCGGTGCGGCACGCGTGCGCAGCGATGTCGAGCGCAAGCGCATGCACGGTCTCGATGCGCTCGAGCGGGCCTGCGCCGGCGTTGGGCAGCATCTGTACGCGGCGGATGCGACGGCGGCGACCTACGATCGGCTGCACGCTCTTGCGCGCGACATCGTCAGCGCCGGCTGGAGCGCGATCGTCGACGCGACGTTTCTCCTCCGCGCACAGCGCGAGCGCTTTCGCGCGCTCGCCGGAGAGTTGCGGGTCCCGTTCATCATCCTTGCCTTTGAAGCGGGCGAAGGGACGTTGCGCGAGCGCGTCGCATGCAGGAAGGCGGCGGGTGGCGATGCGTCCGATGCCGACCTTGCGGTGCTCGCGCATCAGCTCGCGACGCGGGAGCCGCTCGCGCCGCGCGAGAAGGCGTCGGCCGTCGCCTACGACGCCGAGGCGCCGCTCGAGGCCGCGCGCGCACCGGGGGCGTGGGAAGCCGTGCGCCGCCGGATGCAATCGACCGAAGGAAGTGAGTGATGCCGGCGCAGAACCTCGCCGTTTCCGCCGTGTTCGAGGAGATCGCCGACCGGCTGGCGATCGCGGGTGAGAACGCCTTTCGCATTCGCGCCTACGCGGACGCCGCGCGCATGCTGCAGGGACTCGGACGCGACGTGAAGGAAATGGTCGAACGCAGCGAGGATCTGACCGAGCTGCCGGGCATCGGCGCCGATCTCGCCGGCAAGATCCGGGAAATTGTCGAGACCGGCAAATGCGCGCTGCTCGAGCGGCTGCGGCGCGAGATGCCAGCGGCGGTCACGCAGCTCCTCAAGGTGCCGGGACTGGGCCCAAAGCGCGTCGGTGCGCTCTGGCGCAAGCTCGATCTGCAGACGCCCGAGGAGGTCTTGCAGGCGGCGCGCGAGCAACGCATCCGCACGCTTGCCGGATTCGGGGAGAAAATGGAGAAGCAGATCGAGGCCGCGCTCGCCGCGCAGCTCGCGAAGAAGCCTCGCGTCGCCCGGGCGATGGCCGCGCCGCACGCCGCGGCGCTTACGAAACATTTGCGTGGCGTGCGCGGGGTCGACAAGGTCGCCGTGGCAGGAAGCTTCCGCCGCGGACGCGAGACCGTCGGCGATCTCGACTTCGTGGTCACGGCGCGCAAGACCGACGCGGCGATCGAGCGCTTCGTCGGCTACAAGGATGTCGCGGAAGTCCTGGCGCGCGGCGACACGCGCGCGAGCGTTCGGCTGAAGGACGGTCTGCAGGTCGATCTGCGCGTAGTGCCGGTCGAGAGCTATGGCGCCGCGCTCGTCTACTTCACCGGCTCCAAGGCGCACTGCATCGCGCTGCGCCGCATCGCCCAGATGCGTGGGCTCAAGATCAACGAGTACGGCGTCTTCAGAGGCGAGAAGCAAATCGCCGGCGCGACCGAAGAGTCGGTGTACGGGGCGATCGGGCTCAAGTTCATCGCGCCCGAGCTGCGCGAGGATCGCGGCGAGATCGAGGCGGCGGGCATCGAGCGGACCGCATCTTCAGTCGACGCAAACGAAGCAACCTTGACCCGAATCAAGCCGCTTGCGTCGCGGCGGCGGAGAATGCATGACGAAGCTGCGGCAACAGAGTGCCAACCGCAGCGGCGGAGGCGACTATGACCCGTACGAAGAGCAGCAAAGCAGCGCGTGATAAGTACGCGCACAATCCCGGCCCTGCGCGACATCCGCACGGTGTCGCGATCATGGCACCGCCCGACGAAGTCGAAGACTTTCCGGAGCAGCCGTTCGCCGAGGGACGCGAGGGTCAGCTCGATCCCGATCTGCGCCATCGGTTGATCAGCGAAGCGGCATTTCACCGGCAGGCGGAGCGCGGCTACGACGAGGGCTACGACCGCGAGGATTGGCTCGAAGCCGAGGCGGAAGTCGACCACTTGGTTGTCCGGTCGAAAGCGGACTAACGGCGCTTGCGCGAGCGTAGCGGCGAGCGCACTAGGAGCACCGGGACAGGCGCTTCGCGCACGACGATCTCCGCATCGCTGCCCATCAGCACGCGCGACAGCCCGCGGCGCCCGTGCGTCCCGAGCACAATCAGGTCCGCGCGCCACTTCTTCGCCTGCTTGACGATGAGGTCGGCGACGCGGTTGCCGCGCGCTCCCAGCAACACGGTCTCAACGGCCACGCCGGTTCCGCGCACCCTCGCCTCGGTGCGGGTGAGCAGTTTCTTGCCTCTGGCGTGCAGCGCGCGCAGGAAGTCATCGATGTAGCTCGGCGACGCGCCCATCATCCCGTCGGTCCCCATCACCACCACCATCTCGTCGACGACGTGCAACAGGCACAGCTTCGCCTTTTGATCGCGGGCCAGGCCGATCGCTTCTTCAAGGCCACGGTTCGAAGTGGGGCTTCCGTCGATGGGGACGAGTATTCTGCGGAACATGGCTTTCTCCAGGGGTGGCCGCGCGGGAGTCACTGATACCGCAACGCGTCGATCGGTTTCAGGCGCGCGGCTTTGTTGGCGGGATAGAACCCGAAGAATACCCCGACGCTCGTCGCCACCAGAAAAGCGAGCAGCATGGCGGAGCCGGTGATCACGACGGGCACGCTGCCGATCAGGTTCGCTGCCACCGCGGCGCCCACGCCGAGCAGCACGCCGACCACGCAGCCGAAGAGCGAGATGATGATCGCCTCGAGCAGGAACTGGGTGCGGACGTCGCGCTGGCGAGCGCCAATCGCCACGCGAATACCGATCTCGCGCGTACGCTCGGTCACCGACACCAGCATGATGTTCATGATGCCGATGCCGCCGACCAGCAGCGAGATCGACGCGATCGCTCCCAGCATGATCGACATCACGCGTGTGGTCTGCGCCGCCGCGTTGGCGAGCGCCGTCAGGTTGCGAATGTCGAAGTCATTGTCGGTGCGATCGGGCAGGTGATGCCGCTGTCGCAGCAGCTGCGTCATGTCGCGCTCCGCTGCGCTCATCGCATCTGAGGAAACGGCCTGCACGGCAATGAAACGCACGCTGCCTGGAAACTGCGTTCCGAACACGCGTCTCTGCGCCGTCGTCACCGGGATGAAGGCCGTGTCGTCCTGATCGCGCCCGTCGAGGCTCTGTCCCTTGGCCGCGAGCACCCCGATCACGAGAAAGGGGCTCTGCTTGATGCGGATGGTCTTGCCGACCGGATCGGTGTCGCCGAACAGGTTCTGCGCGACAGTCTTGCCCAGCAGCACGACGCGCGTGGCGGAGCGCACGTCGGAGTCCGTGAACGCGTAGCCAGACTCGAGCGCCCAGTCGCGCAACTCGAGGTAGCCGGGCGTCGTGCCCGCGACCATCGTGCTCCAGTTGCTCGAGCCGTAGATCACTTGCGCCGTGCCGGGCATGATCGGCGCCACGGCGGCGACCGAGGGAAGCTCGCCGATCGCTTCGGCGTCCCCGGTGGTGAGCGTGGGGGTGGCGCCCATCCCCATCCGAATCCCTCCGGAGGTGGCCGAGCCAGACAGGACAATGAAGAGGTTGCTGCCCATCGACGCGATCGATTGATCGACTGCGAACTGCGCGCCCTGGCCGACCGCGAGCATCATGATGACCGCGGCGACGCCAATCATCATTCCGAGCATGGTGAGAAACGAGCGGAGCCGGTTCGCGCCCATGGCATGCCAGGCTTCTGCGAGCATGGGCGCCATCATGCCGGGGCCTCCTCGATCGCCTCCACGGACACACCGCCATCGTGGGTGATCCGGCCGTCGACGAAACGCACCAGGCGCTTGGCGTACTTCGCGATGTCGGGCTCGTGGGTGACGAGCACGATGGTGATCCGGCCGCTGGCGTTGAGCCTGACGAGCTGCTCCATGATGTCGTGGCTCGTCTTGGTGTCGAGGTTGCCGGTGGGCTCGTCAGCGAGAATCAATTGCGGCTGGTTGACGAGCGCGCGCGCGATCGCCACCCGCTGCTGCTGACCCCCGGAAATCTGATTGGGAACGTAATGAGCGAGGCCCGCGAGCTCGACCTGCGCGAGGAGCTCCAGCGCGCGCCGGCTGCGCTCGTCCTTCGCGACACCCGCATAGAGCAGCGGCAGCGCAACGTTATCGAGCAGCGTCGCACGCGGCAGCAGGTTGTAGCCCTGGAACACGAAGCCGATAACGCGATTACGTAATGCCGCGAGCTCGTTGGCCTCGAGCGCCCTGACGTCGCGCCCGTCGAGGACATAGCGCCCGCTCGTGGGCAGGTCGAGGCAGCCGAGGATGTTCATGAACGTCGACTTTCCCGAACCGGAGGGACCCATGATGGCCACGAACTCGCCCCTGGCGATCGTGAGGTTCACGTCCTTGAGCACGGGCACCGGGCCCGCCGCGGTCTCGTATTGCTTGAACAAATGCTCGGTGCGGATGAGCGCTTCGGCGGCCATCAGAACGGCCTCAGTCGGAGCGTCCCCTGCGAGGTGTCGGATGGGCCCGCCTCAGCGCTGACGACGACCGGGTCACCCGCCTTGAGCTGCCCGGAAACGATCTCGGTGACGCGGCCGTCGCTGATTCCCGTTTGCACCGAGACTGTCCGCAACTGCCGTTCTTCGAGCACATAGACGGTGCCCGAGCGGGCCTCGGCCCGTGACGGCGGCTTGCCGCGGGCCGCGACCTCGGCCGTATCCGGCGGCCGGTAGCGCAGCGCGGCGTTCGGCACCGTGAGGACGTCCTTGTGCTGGACGACCTGAACATTCACGTACGCCGTCATCCCGGGCATCAAGATCTGATCCGGGTTGTCCACGGCGACCACCACATCGTAGGTCACGACGTTCTGGACGGTAGTCGGGTTGAGACGCACCTGCTTCACGATGGCGCGAAACGTCCGCTCAGGGAAGGCATCGACGGTGAACTGCACCGGCTGGCCAATCTTTATGTTGCCCACGTCGGCCTCGGCGAAACTCGAATCGATCTGCATCTTCGAGAGGTCCTGCGCGATTTGGAAGAGCGTGGGCGTCTGGAAGCTCGCCGCCACTGTTTGCCCGAGATCGACCGCCCGGTTGACCACGACTCCGGAAACGGGCGAGCGAATCACGCTGTAGTCGAGGTTGGTGCGGTCCTTCGCGAGCTGGGCCTCGGACTGCTTGACCTGCGCCTCTCCCGACTCGCGTGCCTGAACCGCAGTGTCGAGCGCCTGCTTGGCAATCGAATCCTGTTCCCACAGCGTCTTGCTGCGCGCCTCGTTGGCGACGGCGAGATTCAGGCTTGCCTTGGCGCTGGCGAGGTTCGCTTCGTCCTGGCGTACCTGCGCTTCGAGCAGCGCCGGGTCGAGCTCAAGTAGGACCTGCCCCGCCTTTACGCGGTCGTTGAAGTCGACGTGCAGCTTCTTCACCGTACCGGAGACCTGCGTGCCGACGTTGACGAGCACGACCGGGTTCAACGTGCCGTTGGCGGAGACAGTCTGCGTGACATCGCCCCGCGTCGCCGCGACGGTACGGTACTTGCCGGCGGCCCCTCGCGAGGGGGTGAGCTCCCACGCGGTGATGCCGATCGCGATCGCGACCGAGGCGATCGCCGCCCATGACAGCGCGCGCCGGTGGCGAGGTCTGTCGAGCCAGCGCTCGCGGCTACGCGGCTCCGCCAGCGGAGGGGTTCGGGGTTGGTCTTTCGGCATGGGGTCGATAATGTCAATGCTCATCCCAAGCATAGGCATCGCCCGGCCAGCGCGCCTTGCGCGAGATCAAGACGCCCGCCGCGCGAACGTGCTGGCTTGACGGGGGTCAACGACGGCCGTGCCTGTCGGTGCTAGCCTTCATCCAGGCCGGGGGCTTGCGCGATTCCAGGGGCGCGGGCTCCGTCCGGCTCCAGTCGTTGAAGGAGTTCGATCATGACGAATCCAAACGAATTCTTTTCCTCCGTCCCGGTCGACGTCCGTGCGCTATGGGATATCAACGGGACATCCTTCGGTTACGCCGAGAAGGCTTACCGGACTTGGCTCGAGGCGGCGGGCGAGATGCAAAAACAGGCGATCGCATTTCTCAATGACCGTCTTGAGAAGGACACTGCGGCCGTCACCCGGCTCGGGCAATGCAGGACTCCCGTGGAAGTCTTGAGCGTGCAGGCCGAGTATGCCGGAAACATATTCGCCGATCTCGTTAGCGAGAGCCAGAAGATGGCGGAGTATCTCGGCAAGGCGGCCAAGCTCGGCGAGCCGAGCGCATCGTCGGCCGTGCATAAACGTCAAGCGCATCGGCCGGCTACGCACTGACCGGCAAATTGCAGTAGCGGTCGGCCTGACGCGACCGCTCGCCTCGCTGGTGCACGGCGAGCGGGGTTCGCGTGCAGCGCAATCAGTTCCGAGTCGCTGCGGGGCGGACGACCACGTATTGACCGGCATCAATCAGGCGCGGGCTGGGTGGTCTTATGATGGAACCGGCAGCCGGTCAAGCCTGCCCAATGGCTGTATTGCCTATCCTTACGAGTCCGGGGAACGAAATGTCGATCAGCGAATTCTGCCGCCGAGATGTCGTCTGCACGACCAGCGATACGACCGTCGGCGAGGCCGCGAGTCTCATGCGCCAGCACCATATCGGGGATGTGATCATTACCGAGCAGCGCGACGGCAAGCAGATCCCCACGGGGATCATCACGGATCGCGATATCGTGGTCGAAGTAGTCGCCGCGGGAATCGATCCGCGCTCGCTCAAGCTCGGCGACCTCAAAATTCCGACGCTCGTAACCGTCAGCGAAGGAGCGAGTTACGCCGAGACGGTGACCAGAATGTCCGTCGACGGCGTGCGTCGGATGCCGGTCGTCGCAGCTGACGGAACATTGGTAGGAATCATCACGCTTGACGACATGCTCTGGCAGTTGGCGGCTCCACTCGCGGCCCTGGCTTCCCTGAGCAGCCGCGGCCGCCAGGTCGAGGCGATGACACGCAAATCAGCACGCAGATGATATGAGCGCGAAAGTGCACATGCTCCGGCCGCGACCCGGGAAACGGACGAGTGCTACGGCACGGCAGCAGGCGAAGATCACACCGGTGGAAACCGTGGCCCCGTCCGAGAGGACGCCCACCGCGAGCGAGCCGATGTACCTGCGCGATTCCTACGGTGCTACCGCGTTCGCCGAGCTGATCGATCGCTCGCTGCACGCGGCGATGGCGCGCTTCACCGCGGGGCTCGCGCCGATGACGCTTATCGGCGCATACAACGACTGGTCCGCGCATCTCGCGGCCTCTCCGGGCAAGCAGCTGCAGCTCGGCGAGAAGGCGGTGCGCAAATGGCTGCGACTCGCGAACTACGCAGCACTCTGCGCGCTTTCACGAGAGCCTGTCGAGCCGTGCATCGAACCGCTGGTGCAGGACAAGCGCTTCGCCGCGGAGGCGTGGCGCAAGCTTCCGTACGCGCTCTACTACCAGGCATTCCTGCTCGAGCAGCAGTGGTGGCACAACGCGATGACCGGCGTGCGCGGCGTGCAACCGCAGCACGAGCGGATGGTCGCGTTTGGCACGAGGCAGTGGCTCGACGTGTTCTCGCCATCGAACTATCTGTTCACGAATCCGGAGGTGATCGAACGCACCGAAGCGGAATCGGGCATGAACTTCGTGCGCGGCTGGAAAAACTTCGCGGAGGATGTCGAGCGCCTGTGGGCGGGGCGCAAGCGCGTCGGAACCGAGCAGTTTCGCGTGGGACACGAGGTCGCGGTGACCCCCGGCAAGGTCGTCTACCGCAACCGGCTGATCGAGCTGATCCAGTACGCGCCGTCGACCGGCAAGGTGCGGCCCGAGCCGGTACTAATCGTTCCGGCGTGGATCATGAAGTACTACATCCTCGACCTAAGCCCGCACAATTCGCTCGTGCGCTATCTCGTGGAGCAGGGCTACACGGTCTTCATGATCTCATGGAAGAATCCCGGGCCCGAGGACCGCGATCTGTCGATGGAGGATTACCTTCAGCTCGGCGTGATGGATGCGCTCGACGCGGTGGGCGCGATCGTTCCCGAGCGCAAGGTGCACGCGGTGGGATACTGTATCGGCGGCACTCTGCTCGCGGTCGCCGCCGCCGCCATGGCGCGCGACGGCGATGGACGCCTCGCTTCAATCACCTTCTTCGCGGGGCAGACCGATTTCACGGAAGCGGGCGAGCTGATGCTCTTCATTAACGAGAGCCAGCTCGCTTTCCTCGAGGACTTGATGTGGTCGCAGGGCTTTCTCGACAGCCGGCAGATGGCCGGCACGTTCCAGCTCCTGCGCTCCAACGATCTCGTGTGGTCGCGCATGGTGCGCACCTATCTGCTGGGCGAGCGCGACGCGATGACCGATCTCAACGCGTGGAACGCCGATGCGACGCGCATGCCGTATCGCCAGCATTCGGAGTATCTGCGGCGGCTCTTTCTCGACAACGATCTCGCCGAGGGGCGCTACCCGGCGGGCGGCAAGCCGGTCGCGCTTTCCGACATCTGCACGCCGATCTTCGCGGTGGGCACCGAGACCGATCACGTCGCGCCGTGGCGGTCGGTCTACAAATTCCATCTGCTCGCCGATGCGGAGGTCACGTTCGTTCTCACCACCGGAGGGCACAACGCCGGCATCGTTTCCGAGCCGGGGCATCCGCGCCGGCGCTACCGCATCGCAACCAAGGGGATCGAGGATCGCTACGTCGACGCCGAGACGTGGCACGCAAAGGCTGCCGAGAAGAACGGATCGTGGTGGCCGGAGTGGATCGCGTGGCTCGATGAGCGTTCCAGCACGCCGGTAACGCCTCCGCCCATGGGCGCGCCGGGCGCCGGGTACGCGCCGCTCGGCGACGCGCCCGGGAGCTACGTGCTGCAGGACTAATCGGTCATTCCGACGAGCGTTGGCGAGGAGGAATCTGCTGTCGGCCCCGCCGCAACAGCAGATCCCTCGCGTTGCTCGGGATGACATTCTCCTACGCGACGGTCTCCTACGCGACGGCGCGCTCGCGCGGCCGCGTTTCGCTCGGCGCCTCGCGCTCGGCGAAATACTGGTGCACGAAGGCGATCGCCATGCTGCCTTCGCCCACGCCCGAGGCGACGCGCTTGATCGATCCGTGCCGAACGTCGCCGACCGCGAATATGCCGGGCACGCTCGTCTCGAGCAGGTAGGGATCGCGCTCGAGCGGCCAGCGGGCGTCGTTGCGGGCGACGAAGTCCATGACGTCGCGGCCGGTGCAGACGTAACCGCGCTCGTCCCTGCACACCTCGACGGGAAGCCAGCCGGTCTCGGCGTCGGCACCGATGAAAACGAACACGGCCTCGGCCGCTTCGCGGCGCCGCTCGCGCGTGTCCCGCTTCTCGATCACGATCGCCTCGAGATGGTCCTCGCCCTCGAGCGCTGCGACCTGGCTGCCCGTCTCGACATGGATGTTCGATTTGCTCGCGAGCTGCTCGATCAGATAGTGCGACATGGAAGCCACCAGCGACGGGCCCCGGACGATCAAGGTCACTCTGCGCGCGTAGTCGGCGAAGAACATGGCCGCCTGTCCCGCGGAGTTGCCGCCGCCGATCAGGAAGATGTCGTGGCCGGCCGTCGACGATGCTTCGCTGCGTGACGCGCCGTAGTACAGCCCGCGGCTGACGAGCTTGTCCGCGCCGGCCACGTCGAGCTCACGCCAGGAAACACCGGAAGCGATCACGATGCTGCGCGTCTTGAACTGGTCGCCGTCTTCGAGGCGCACTGCGTAGGCCAGACCAGCGCAGTGAGTCTCGATCGCCTCGGCGTTGCGGCCGACCAGAATCTCGACGCCGAAGCGCTTCGCCTGCTGCAGCGCGCGTGAGCCGAGCTCGTCGCCGCTGACGCCCGTAGGAAAGCCGAGATAGTTTTCGATGCGCGAGGACGTCGACGCCTGGCCGCCGGGCGCGTGCCGCTCGACGAGGATCGTGCGCAATCCCTCCGACGCCCCGTACACGGCTGCACCGAGCCCGGCCGGGCCGGCGCCGATGATCGCCACGTCGTAGACGACGCCCTCCGCGGGCATCGTCTGCAAGCCCAGTCCCTGCGCGACCTCGCGAAAGCTCGGCGTCACGAGCCGCGTTCCGTCGGGAAGAATCACGATTGGGAAATCGTCGCCCGGTTCCACCGTCGCCGGGAGTTGCGCGCGCGCTTCGGGATCGCGCAGATCGTGCCAGCGGTACGCGATGTGGTTGCGGGTGAGGAAGTCGCGCAACTGGTGGCAGGCGATGTCGTAGCGATGACCGATCAGAGTCACCGTTGGCGCCGGCGCGGTCGAGGCGTTCACCTGCTGCACGTAGCTGATGCGCGCCGCCATCGTGCGCATCAGCTCGGCGTTGAGCTTCGGGCACGACACGACCAGCTCGTGGAAGTCGCCGCTGTCGAGCCGAGCGACGCGCGAGGTCTCGGTCGCGCGAAGGCTGGCGATGGCGGGCGAGCGGAGCAGCAGCGGGACCTCGCCGCCGTACTCGCCCGGGCCGTAGTGGTTGATGACGCGGTCGTCACCGCCGAGCGCCTTCAGCACGTCGATCCCGCCGGACAGCACGATGAAGAACGACGGCAGCTCGCCTTCGCGGATCAGCCAGTCGCTCGGACGCGCGCGGATGTCGGCGGAGCGCGAGGCGATGACTTTGAGCTCGGCTTCAGGCACTTCGGCGAAAAGCGGCACGCCGCGCAGCAATTCAGCGGTAATCATGGGGCCAACGATGAAGCGTGTGTATTAGAGCCGTCTCGCATTTTACGCGCAAAAACTTTTGCAGCGTTGCCGGCGCCATGCAAAGCGTGCACCATACCCATGCTGCCGACGTGGCCGCAAAAGGGGCCCGGATCGATTTTCTCAAAGGCCAGCGTAATGCCGCGCTTTTCCGCCAATCTCTCGTTTCTCTTCACCGAGAACTCCTTCCTCGATCGGTTCGAGGCCGCGGCGAAGGCGGAGTTCCATGCCGTCGAATTCGCGTTTGCCTACGACTATCCGCCGCGCGAGATTGCGGCGCGGCTCGAGGGCAACGGTCTGGCGCAGGTGCTGATCAATGCGCCTCCGGGCGATTACGCGCGCGGCGATCGCGGCCTCGCGGCGATCCCCGGACGCGAGCACGAATTCGCGGCGAGCTTCGCCACCGCGCTTCGCTATGCGCACGCGCTCTCCTGTCCGCGCGTGCACGTCATGGCGGGGCTCGCGATCGAGGGCGCGGACGCCGAGCGTCGCGCGCAGCAGCGCTCCACTTTCGTGCGCAACCTCGCCTCCGCGGCGCGCGAAGCAGAAGGCGAGGGTATCGAGCTCACCATCGAGCCGATCAATCCGCGCGACGTGCCGGGCTACTTCCTCAATACGCAGGCCGAAGCGCACGCGATTCGCGAGGAAGCCGCTGCCGCGAACCTCAAGGTGCAGATGGACTGCTACCACGCGCAGATCGTCGAGGGCGACTTGTCGGAGAAGCTCAGGCGCTGGCTGCCGCACATCGGGCACATCCAGATTGCCGGCGTGCCGGGCCGTCACGAGCCCGACGTCGGGGAAATCAACTACGCGTATCTCTTCGCGCTGCTCGACGAGCTGGGCTACACGGGATGGGTCGGCTGCGAATACCGGCCGCGCGCCGGCACGGTCGAAGGGCTGGGGTGGATGAAGGCGTTCGTTACTTCACCGACCCCATCGTCAGCCCGCGCACGATGAAGCGCTGACCGACCGCCATCAGGGCGAGCGCCGGCGCCGTGGCGATCACCGCGGCGGCGGCCATCTGCCCGTGCTGCGTCTCGTACTGCTGGGCGAAGCGCGCGATCGCGACCGGCACGGTCGCCGTGTCGCGCGAGGTGAGATTGAGCGCGATCGAGAACTCGTTCCAGCTGAAGATGAAGTCGAGAATACCTGCGGCGATCAACCCCGGCACGGCGAGTGGCAGTGCGATCGACCAGAACGCCTGGAACGGCGGGCAGCCATCGACCTGCGCCGCCTCGTTCAGCTCGGTGGGAATCTCGCGGAAGAACGCCATCATCAACCACACGGTGATCGGCAGGTTCAGCGTGACGTGGGTCAGCACCAGGGCGCCGAGGGTGTCGTACCAGCCCAGCTCGCGAAACGCGATGTACCACGGTCCGACCAGGGTCAGCACCGGGATCATGTGGAAGAGGAGCGTCCAGCCGAGAAACCCCGTGACCACCCAGCGCGCCCAGCGGAAGCGGTACAGCGAATACGCTGCGAGCGTACCGATCACGAGAGTGAACGCCGTACTTGCCGATGCGACGATCAGGCTGTTCGCGATGTTGGCGGCGAAATCCGAGCGTCGCCCGAAGAGCACGTCCGCGTAGTTCGACAAGGTCGGGGTGAAGACCCAAGCGCCGGTGTAGATCGCAATCTGCTGCTTCACCGAGGTCATCGCGATCCACGCGAACGGTCCGATGATGGCGAAGAGCGCCAGCGCGAGCAGAAGATAGCCGACAACGCGCTCCCGGCCGGCGAGAGGCAGCACGCTCGATGGCGCGAGCGTTGAACTCATGCCAAACCCCGCGGCACGAGTGCGCGGCGGCTCACCAGCAGCACGGCGGTGATCCCGGCGATCAGTGCGAGCGACAGCAATGCGCCGTAGCCGAGCAGGTTCTGCTCGAAGAACACCTTGTACAAGTGCAGGCTTGCGAGTTCGGTCGACGTTCCTGGCCCACCGGAGGTGAGCAGATAGACCTCGTCGAAGGTCTTGAAGGCAAGGATGCCTCGAAAGACGATGGCGATGGCGAGCGCAGGCCTGAGCATCGGGATCATCACTCGTCGCGCGATCTGGGTCGGGGTCGCACCGTCGATGCGCGCCGCTTCGATGACGTCGGGCGGAATGCCTTCGACCGCTGCGAAGAGAATGAGAAACACGAACGGCACCCAGTGCCAGATGTCGACCAGGATCACCGCGGCGAGCGCGACCGAGGTCGAGCCGAGCCAGTTGACGGGCGAGAGGCTCAGCGCGACCAGCGCCTGATTGAACACGCCGAAGTCGTAGTTGTACATGAGCTTCCACATGCTGCCGATCGCCACCGGCGGCACCAGGATCGGCAGGATCATCACGGTGCGCGCGAGTCCCTTGCCGCGCTGGAGCCGCGCCACGAATAGCGCGAGGAGCAAGCCCAGCAGCACTTCGGCGGTGACGCCGAGGGTGACGAAGAGGGCGGTGTTGAAAACCGCGGGACGCAGCACCGCGTCGCCCGCGAGCAGCGCCAGGTTGCGCGCCGGCGTGAAAGCCCATTGCGCGACTCCTCCCGTGAACTCGATCGTGGAGACGCTCATGCGCAGCAGATTGACCATCGGGTAGACGGTCAACGCGACGAACAGCACGACGGCCGGCAGCAGACTCCAGTGCCGGAAGCTCGATTTCACCGCGCGGCGGTTATTCGGGCAGCGGCGGCAGCGATCCGGTGCGCCGGCCGTTCTTGCGGAAGATCTCTTCGATTTCCTTGGCCGCCGTGTTGAGCGCCTTGCCCGAGCTCATCTCACCGATCAGCGCCTGGTTCAGGCGCAAGCCAAGGACCTGTTCGACCTGCGCGCCTTCGGCGTAGCCCAGCTCCTGAACGGCATACGTCTGCATCGCCAGATAGGCGGGCATCCAGCGAAACCTCGGATTGCTCCCCAGCTCCTGGAAGGTGTCGCTGCGCACGGGAATCGAGCCGGCTTCCGCATACGCGCGTTGCGCGCCAGCGGTTAGGAACCAGCGCGAGAACGCGAGCGCTGCTTTCTTCTGCGCCTCGGGGATGTTCTTCGGCACCGCCATGTTCCAGTTGCCGAGGAGCGCCGGGGGTTTGCCGCCCACGGGAGCAGGCACCGGAACCGCCATGATCTTGCCCACGACGGCCGACTTGGTCGGGTCGTCGAAGTTGGCCCACGCCGCGGACACGACCATCGCTTGCGCGGCTTTGCCCGTCGCGAGAAGCTGGATCACGTCGCCTTGCCCGAGCGCGCCGGCGTTGGGCGGGCCGCAGCGCTTCTGCACGTCGATGAAAAGATCGAGCGCCGCCTTCGCTTGCGGGCTGTTGATCGTCACCGTGTAGTCGCCGTTCTCGGCGTCCTTCACCACCGACGCACCCTGGCCCAGCATGAAGAACATCCACTCGAAGCGGATGCCATTGCCGCGCTCGCCGCGAATCGCGACCGCATAGCGCTTCGGCGGATCCTGCAGCTTGGTGCAGGACGCGAGCACGTCGCTCCAGGTCTTGGGCGGCACGAGGCCCGCTTCCTTGAGCATGTCCTCGCGGTAAAGAAATAGGTCGACGTTGCCGTTGGGCGACCACGCCATCAACTTGCCGCCGCTGGGCGTCCGCCAGCGCTTGGCAGCGTTCCAGTAACCTGAATCGCCGTAAGTCAGCACCTCCTTCGGCAGGTCAAACGTCGGATCGATGTCCTTCAGTGGCGTGAGGAATCCGCCTTCGTAGAACTCAATGGTCCACTGCGTGTCGAGATTGATGAGGTCGTAGGGACTCTTGTCGCCGCGCACGGCGTTGCGCGCCTTCTCGAGCACACCGTTGTACGGCGTGGTGTCGAGCTTCACCTTGTTGCCAGTCTGTTTCTCGTAGAGCTCGACGGTCTTCTCGAACCCGCCGTACCAGGGAGAAGAATTGATCAGGATCGTGATGGGCGGTTGCTTGCCGACGTCGGCGAAGGCTTGCTGCGCGTTGGCGGGCGTAGCCGCCAACAAGCACGCGAACGCCCACGCCAGGGTGTGCATTACCAATACGAGCTTCCTCATCGCTTCCTCCGAGCCCTCTGCGGGGCGAATCCGTGGCGAGAAATTCAGGCAGCGTCGGCCAGCCGATGGACACCGTAGCGCGTGTAGAACTCCGCCGGCGCATCGTGCGCGGCGAGGACTTCGGCGATGCCGCGCAGAAAACGCCGTTCGATCGCAGCGTCGCGGAACGGCCGCTGCTGCAGCGGATCGGCGGCGATGTCATACAGTGTGGTGCCAACATCCGGATCGAACTTCTTCCCGTCGTGCATGGGAATCCGGCGTGCGTCCTTCAACGCGTCGATGCGCAGCAGCGGCATGTTCTTGGTGAAGTCGAACGGTCCGGCGAGCTTCGCCGTGCGCAACTCGGCGCCGCTGAAGAGAGTGTGTAGATGCATCGGCATCAGCGTGTACTCGTGCAGTCCCGGGGCGTACAAGTCCTCCGGATACAGGTAGTAAGTATAGCGTCCGTCGGTAGCGCCGATCGGGCCGCCGAACATGCCGAAGATCGCGATTTCGCGGATAGGCTCGTCGGTACCGAGCAGCGGCAGCAGCGAACGTCCGCGCACTTCGGCCGGGATCGGCAGACCGTGAATGTCGAGGAAGGTCGGCATCAGGTCCATCGTCTGCGTGAGCGCACGCCGGCGCTCGCCGCCGTGATCGGCGAACCGCGGGTGATAGCCGAGGCAGGGAATGTACGAGATCTCGGTGTAATAGGGCTGCAGATTCTTCCCCCACCAGTCGTGCTCGGCGAGGAGAAAGCCATGATCGGTGGATAGGAACAGCGCGGTGTCGCGCCACAGGTCGTGCTTGTCGAAGTAGTCGAGGAGTTTGCCGAAATAATGATCGCAGGCGGAAACCAGCGCAGCGTAGTTGGCGCGGATCTCGGCGATTTCCTCCGGCGAGTCGGCAACCTTCTCGTACATCGGCCAGTTGAGCACTCCGCCCTGCCAGCCGGTTTCGTACGCTTTCTTGAATCGCGCCGGCGCATGGAAAGGCTCGTGCGGATCGAAGCATTCCAGCATCAGGAACCAGTTGTCCGCGCCGCGGTTGAGATCGAGGAACTCGAACCCGCTCGCGAAGCAGCGCGGCAGGCAGAAGTCCTCTTCCTCCTCCATGAATTCGCAGTTGACGGCGTGCTGCAGGCGCTTCCAGCTCTCGTCGAGGGGATAGTGCTTGGGGGAGAACTTCTCGCGCAGCCGCTTGAGCGGCGGATCGACCATCGCTTTCCACGGGTCGTATTCCTGGCCGCGGATGAAATCCCAGGTGCGGAAGCGGCCGTGGTAGGTCGCGCCGCCGTCCTCGAAGTAGTGCATGTGATCGGTGACGAGATGCGTGTGGATGCCCGCGTCGCGCATCATCTCCGGGAACGAATTGTCGAACGGCTCTAGCGGCCCCCAGCTGCGATGCATGAAGTTGAGCCGACCAGTGTGCAGGTCGCGGCGGGCGGGCATGCACGGCAGGCTTCCGACGAAGTGCGTGTCGAAGGTCACCGCGCGGCGCGCGAAGCGTTCGAAGTTGGGCGTCTTGATCGAGGTGCCTCCGTAGCAACCCAATCCGTTGCGGATCAATGAGTCGAACAGGACGAAGATCGTGCGCATGATGTTCCGCCGCAAAGTCGAGATCGTAACGTTATAAAGCCACGCTCATCCCGCCGTCAATGACGAGAATCTGCCCGGTGACGTAATCGGACGCGCCTGACGCGAGAAACACCGCCAGGCCTGCCATCTCCTCGGGCTGGCCCCAGCGTCCGGCCGGGGTGCGCTGGCACACCCAGGCGTTGAACTCCGCGTTGTCGATGAGCGCGCGGTTCATCTCGGTCGCGAAATACCCGGGTGCGATCGCGTTGACTTGGATATTGTGCGGAGCGAGCTCGACCGCCATGCCGCGGGTTAACTGCCGCACGCCGCCCTTGGCCGCGGCGTACGGCACCACGCTCGGGCGCGCCAGCTCGCTCATCAGCGAGGCGATGTGCACGATCTTGCCGCGCTTGCGCGCGATCATTCCCGGGACGATCGCCTGCGAGACGATGAACGGCGCGGTCAGATTGGTCGCGATGAGCGCGTCCCAATCCTCCTGCGGAAAGTCGGCGAACGCATGCCGGCGCTGGATGCCGGCGTTGTTGACCAGGATGTCGATTGCTCCGTGCTCGCGCTCGATGGCGGCCACGCTTGCGCGCACCGCGTCGCGATCGGTGACGTCGAACACCGCGGTCTCGACGGAGAGCCCCTGCGCGTCGAGCGTCTGCGCCGCCGCCGCAAGCGTGTCCTCGTGGCGCCCATTGAGGACGACCTCGGCGCCGGCGCGCGCGAGCCCCTGCGCGATGGCAAAGCCCAGCCCGCGATGCGCTCCCGTGACGAGCGCGAGCTTGCCGGAGAGATCGAAGACGGGAAGCGTCAAGTCAGGCCGCGACCTTCACCGGCGCGCTGATCGTGGGCGGCTTCGCCGCACGGAATTTCGCCACCAGCTCGCCTTCTTTAGCTTTCGCTGCCTTGAGGTGTTGCTGCTTGACGTGCCCGTAGCCGCGGATGTGCTCGGGGATGCTCGCCAATTCGACTGCGATGGCGTGATTGTGCGCGGCGAGCAACGGCAAGAGCTCCTCGATCAGCGCTTCGTAATCGGTGACGAGCTGACGCTCCTGCCTGCGCTCCGCCGTGCGACCGAATACGTCGAACACGGTGCCGCGCAGGCGCTTCATCCCGGCCAGCACGCGGAACGCGCTCATCATCCACGGACCGTAGGCCTTCTTTCCCGGTTCGCCGGTCCCGGCGTCGGGCTTGTTGGTGAGCGGCGGCGCGAGATGGAAGACGAGCTTGTAGTCGCCTTCGAACTGCTGCGCGACGCGCCTCGTAAAGTCGCCGTCGCTGTACAGGCGCGCCACCTCGTACTCGTCCTTGATCGCGAGGAGCTTGAAGTAATAGCGCGCGACCGCCTCGGTAAGCGCGGCGGAGCCGGGCTGCTTCTGTGCTTCGAGCGCGCGCACCTTGGCGACGAAATCGGTGTAGCGCTTCGCGTATGCCGCGTCCTGGTACGCGGTGAGGAATTCGGCGCGGCGGGAGATGATCTCCTCGAGCGAGGTGGAAATCCGCTGCGAGCCGGGCTTTTCTGCCGGAATCGCGAGCTTCACTACACGCTCGGGCTCGACCGCGGCGAGCCGGCCCCAGCGGAAGCTCTGCTTGTTCGCCTCGACCGCCGCGGCATTGAGCTCGATCGCGCGCAGGATCGCTTCCTCGCCGACCGGGATCAGTCCGCGCTGGTAGGCGTAGCCGACCATGAAGAGATTCGTTGCGATCGAGTCGCCCATGAGGCCGGTGGCGAGCCTCGTTGCATCGAGAAACTCGGCGTCGCCCGCCGCGACCGCATCCTTGATCTCCTGCTCCATCGAGCCGGTCGGGAAGACGAGGTCGGCGTTGCGCGTGAAATCGGCGGGCATCACGAGCGCGGTGTTCACGAGCGCCTTGGTGACGCCCTTCTGCATCTTGGCGAGGGCTTCGTAGCCGACGCCGGTCAGGATGTCGCAGGCGAGCACGAGCTTCGCTTCGCCCGCCGCGATGCGGGGTGCGTGCAGGGATTCCGGCGCTTCGGCGAAGCGCACGTGCGTCACCACCGCGCCGTTCTTCTGCGCGAGCCCGGTCATGTCGAGCACGGATACGCCCTTGCTCTCGAGATGCGCGGCCATGCCCAGCAGCGCGCCGATGGTGACCACACCCGTGCCGCCGATCCCAGTGACGAGAATGCCGTACGGCTCCGCCGTCGAAGGCAAGGTCGGCGCGGGCAGGTGCGAGAAATCGACCGCATCCGCCTTCTTCGTCTTCCTCAGGCTGCCGCCCTCGACCGTGACGAAGCTCGGGCAGAACCCGTTGACGCAGGAGTAATCCTTGTTGCACGACGACTGGTCGATCGTGCGCTTGCGCCCGAACTCGGTCTCGAGCGGCGCAACGGAGACGCAGTTCGACTTGACGCCGCAGTCGCCGCAGCCTTCGCACACCAGCTCGTTGATGACGACGCGCTTCGCCGGATCGGGGTACTTGCCGCGCTTGCGACGGCGGCGCTTCTCCGCGGCGCAGGTCTGGTCGTAGAGCAGGATCGTGCAGCCCGGCGTATCGCGCAGCTCGCGCTGCACGCGATCGAGCTCGGATCGATCGTGAATGGCGACATCGGAAGCGAAGTAGCCGGACGGATATTTCGCCGGCTCGTCGCTTACGACGACGATCTTCGCGACACCTTCGGCGGCGCACTGCTGCGCGATCGCCTGCGGCGAGATCGGGCCGTCGACCGGCTGCCCGCCGGTCATCGCCACCGCATCGTTGTAGAGAATCTTGTAGGTGATGTTGACTTTCGCCGCGACCGCGGCGCGGATCGCCAGGGTTCCGGAATGGTAATACGTGCCATCGCCCAGGTTGGCGAACATGTGCCTCGTGTTCGTGAACGGCGCCTGCCCGATCCACGGCACACCCTCCGCGCCCATGTGGGTATAGGTCGACGTCGAGCGGTCCATCCAGATCGCCATGACGTGGCAGCCGATGCCCGCGGTCGCGCGACTGCCTTCCGGCACGTTGGTCGACGTGTTGTGCGGACAGCCCGAGCAGAAGTACGGCTGGCGGACCAGGCTGATCTTGGGTCGCGCGAGGGCGGCTTCCTTCTGGTTGATGAAGTCAACGCGCTGCCGGATCTTCTCGACGTGCCGCGCATGGAGGCCCAGCCGCTCGATGCGCTGCGCGATCACGCGCGCGATCATCGCCGGCGTGAGCTCCGAGGTCGCGGGCAGCAGCCAGTCGCCGTGCGGCCGCACCCACTCGCCCTTTTCGTCGAACTTCCCGACCACGCGGGGCCGCACGTCGTCGCGCCAGTTGTAGAGCTGCTCCTTGAGCTGGTACTCGACGACCTGACGTTTCTCTTCGACCACGAGGATCTCTTCGAGGCCCTCTGCGAAGTGGCGGATGCCTTCCGGCTCGAGTGGCCACGGCATCGCGACCTTGTAGACGCGAATGCCGATCTCGGCCGCCTCGTTCTCGTCGATCCCCAGGTCGTCGAGCGCCTGGCGTACGTCCATGTAGCTCTTGCCGCTGGTGATGATCCCCAGCCGCGGCTTCGGCGAATCGATGACGATGCGGTTGAGCCGGTTGACCCTGCAGTAGTGCAACGCGGCGTAGATCTTGTAGTCCTGCATCCGCGCTTCGGTCTCGAGGAACCCGTCGGGCCATCGGATCGACACGCCGTCGGGCGGCAGCGGGAAATCGTCGGGGACGACGATGCTCGCCGCCTGCGGGTCGATGTTCACCGAGGCCGACGACTCGACCGTGTCCGCGACGCATTTGAAGCCGACCCAGCAGCCCGAGTAGCGGCTCATCGCCCAGCCGTGCAGTCCCAGGTCGAGGATCTCCTGCACCGACGAGGGATAGAGCACCGGGATCATCGCCGCGGAGAACTGGTGGTCCGACTGGTGCGGCAACGTGGAGGACTTCGCCGCGTGATCGTCGCCGGCGAGCACC